>DATELN010000113.1:0-3050 GCA_035276605.1 Pseudonocardiaceae bacterium
CCCGTGAGTGGCGATGCGCGCTATAGCGCGCATCGCCACTCACGGGCCCAAACCCCGCTCACGACCCGAATCGCCTATGGCGGGCGGTGTAGTCGCGCAGCGCGCGCAGGAAATCCACCTTGCGAAAGGCCGGCCAGTACGCGTCGCAGAACCAGAATTCCGAGTGCGCCGACTGCCACAGCAGGAAACCCGATAACCGCTGCTCCCCCGAGGTACGGATGACCAAATCGGGGTCGGGCTGCCCGGAGGTGTAAAGGTGTTCGGCGATCTGCTCGACGTCGAGCACTTCGGCGAGCTCTTCCATGGTGGTCCCGGCCTCAGCGTGCTTGAGCAGTAGCTTGCGCAACGCGTCGGCAATCTCCTGGCGGCCGCCGTAGCCCACCGCGACGTTCACCGCCAGCCCCGGCCGGTCCCGGGTCCGGGCCGCCGCGCTGGTCAGCCGCTGTGCCATCTCCGAGGGCAGCAGATCCAGCGCACCAACCACCCGCACCCGCCAAGGCCTTTCCGGCGCGCACAGCTCGTCGACGACGTCGGCGATGATGTCCAGCAACGGCGCCAGCTGATCGGGTGGCCGGTTACGCAGGTTGTCCGGCGACAGCAGCCAGAACGTGGCAATCTCGACGCCGGTTTCGCCGCACCAGTCGAGCAGCTCGATCAGTTTGGCGGCCCCGACCCGGTGCCCGTCACTGACGTCGGCGAACCCGACCTCCTTGGCCCAGCGCCGATTGCCGTCCATGATCACCGCGACGTGACGGGGAAGATTTGCGGTCCCAAGCTGGCGCGCAAGCCGCCGCTCGTAGAGCGCGTAGACGAGGTCGAGCAGCCTCACAAGGCCGGAAGGCTACGCCCGGCTGCTTACCCGCATTCAGCTCCCCTCAGCGCGGCTCAGCGCGCCTTGACGAGCGCTATGGCGAAGCCGTCGTAGCCCTTGACGCCCACGGTTTGGATTGCAGTAGCGGTGACGGAGGAGGTGGTGGAAATCGTCTCGATGCAGCGGCGGGTGCCCTGGATGGCGGACTTCGCGCTGCGGGCGTCGATGACCTCCCCGCGCCGCACCACGTTGTCCACGATGATCACACCACCGGGCCGGGTGAGACCGACCGAGGCGGTGAAGTAGTCGGCGTTGTGCTCCTTGTCCGCGTCGATGAAGACCAGGTCGAAGGGTTCGACGCGGCCACTGTCGAGCTCCCGTGCCAGCTGCGGCAACGTCTCCAGCGCCGCACCGACCCGCACGTCCACCAGGTCGGCAAGGCCGGCCTTGGCGATGTTGGCGCGCGCCACCTCGGCGTGGCGCGGCTCGCTTTCCAAGGTGATCAGGCGACCGTCCAATGGCAGCGCCCGGGCCAGCCAGATGGTGCTGTATCCGGCCAGTGTGCCGATCTCCAGGATGCAGCGCGCGTTGACCAGGGTGGCGAGCAGCTTAAGCAACTTGCCCTGCACGGGCGACACCGCGATAGCCGGCAGGCCGGCCGCATCGCTGGCCGTCAGGGCGGCATGCAACGCGTCGTCGGTTTCGACAAGTGCGGCGGTGAAGTAATCGTCGACCGCTGCCCACTGCCGGTTGCTCACCGCCCCAGACTAAAGCTGTGGGCCGCGAGCGCGCAGATCATCAACGGTGGCCATGGCTTGCTGGAGCTCGCCGAGCCACTGCTGGGCGTGCTCGCCGACCAGCCGCACAGCCCACGCCAAAGCCTCCGACCGGGACCGCGCCACCCCGGCATCGACCAGAGTGTCGAGCACCAGGCGCTCCGGCTGCCGCAACCTGGTCATTACCGGCACCGAAAGGGTGGTGAACAGCTCCTCGGTGCCTCCCAGGCGCACGCCCCAGGCCACCTTGCGCCGGTAGCGGTGCTCGGCCTGCCGGGCGATCTCGATCCGCGCGTCACGGGACTCCTCCCGGAATCGGCTAATCCGGCCGGCCTCAGCGGCCGCACGCTCGGCGTCGTCGGTGAACTTTTCGCCGAGCGCAGGCAGCGTACCGATCACGATGATCTCCTCGCGGTCCACGCTGACGTCCACCTCGCCGGAAAACCAGCCATCCGGCAGCCGTCCTGCGAACCAACCCTTGGCGTCGTCGGCCGGCGGCAGATCAGCCTGCTGCCAGCCGCCACGCCCGTGCCACCGGCCGCCCGAGCGCATCCCGTGCGGCCGTCCACGTCCGACCATGGCTCCATCCTCTCGCTACGTTGGTTTAATTACACCATTACTTCGTTACAAAGCTCAAGCGCACCAGCCCGACATGGCGACATGTCGGATGTCAGGAGCCGAAATAGCCCGATATGTCTCCATGTCGGGGTAAGGAGCGGGCGTGTCCAGTACGTAGCCCGGGAGGCTCGATGGCCGGGAGGGTGGCGGCGGTCATCGTGTGGGGGACAGCAGCGGGGGTTTCGTGCTCGACCTTGCGCGCAGCGAGCACGTAGAGCACCGGAACCAGCACCAAGGTGAGCAGCGTGGAGCTGGCCAGCCCACCGATCACCACGATCGCCAGCGGCTGGGAAATGAACACCCCGCCACCGGTGAGCCCCAGCCCCATGGGCAGCAGCGCGAAGACCGTTGCGACCGCAGTCATCATGATCGGCCGCAGGCGTTGTGTCGCTCCCTCGATGACCGCATCGCGCAGAGTTCGCCCATCGCGTCGGTGCTGGTTGACCCGATCGACGAGCACGATCGCGTTGGTCACCACGATTCCGACCAGCATGAGCATCCCGATCAGCGCAGCAACGCCCAGCGGGGTGCCAGTGAGCAGCAGCAGACCGACCGCACCGGTGGCGGCGAAGGGGATCGCCACCAGCAGCAGCAGCGGCTGCAGCAAGCTGCGGAAGGTCACCACCAGCACCAGGTAGACCACCGCGATAGCAACGAGCAGGGCCCACCCCAGCTGAGCGAAAGCGTCGTTTTGCGCGGTGCTGACGCCACCGAGTTGCGCGTGCCCGCCCGCCGGCAGAGCCAGCGTGGCGAGCTTGGCCTGCAGTGCCGCGGTGATGGCGCCGAGGTCGTCAGCGGCGGCCCGCGCGGTGATCTCTGCGCTGCGGGCGCCGTCGGTATGGCTG
>DATELN010000114.1:0-7181 GCA_035276605.1 Pseudonocardiaceae bacterium
TTGCCCTTGCCCCCGGTGTAGACGACGCCGTGCTGGACGATGCCGATCAGGTCGGGTACCCGTGGGTCGCCCGCGGGAACGCCGATGAACGCGGCGGCCTCGCCGCCGGCGTAGGCGGTGGACAGGCCCGAGGCGGTGTAGGGCTTGGAGTTGCCGGTGATGTCGTTGCCGGTGCCGTCATGGTGCAGCAGGTACTGCTTGGCGAAGTCGGCCGCAGCCTGCGAGCGGTCGGTCAGCCACAGCAGCATCGCGTCGTCGTCGGTGGATTGCGCGACCAGGTTCCCCGCGTTGGGGTGCTGCTTGGTCCAGGCGGCGTTGAGGCCGTCGAGGATGGGCCCGTCGGGAATCCGGGTCAGCGCGTTGGGCTGGATCGGGGATTGGCCGTGCTTGGCCGACAGGATGATGGTGGTGCTGTTGTGCAAGTGCTGGTGGCTGATCTCATCGACAAAACTGCCGACCTTGTCGTTGATGAACTGGAGCGCTCTGGTCACCAGCGGGCCCGGGGTCCCGTCGGCCTGGTAACCGCCGGTCAGCCCATCGGAGGTGGGCAGTTTCTGGGCGGTGGACACGGTCTGGAAGTTCATCCCGAAAATCGCGGGAACGCCGACCTTGTCCTTGCGGCTGTGGTTGTAGCCGTCGATCTCATTGAGAACGGCCTGCACCTTGTATCCGTCATACTGCTCGGTTTTGGCATTGTCCTTCGTCCAGTCCGGGCCATCAGACGCCGCGGTGGACGAGCTGTTGATTTCCGGGGTGAACAGATCCTGCACACCGGTCCCGGACGGTCCATTGAGGATCTCGTAGGCGGGGTGCTTGTCCGACCAGGCGGTGCGTAGGCCGGCCTGCCGAGCTACTTCGAAGATGGTGTTGACCTTCAGATACTGGTGGGGATACACCGGCTTGCAGGTGCTCGGATCCACTGGCAGCTTCGTCGGGTCGATCAACGTGTCGGGTGATCCGGTCATCGACAGGATGCTGTCTGGCAGCCCGGAAAGTCCCTGACCGGCGTCGATCGAGAGGGGATTGTTGTCCAGGGCCTCGAAGTAGGTCACTTCGGTCCCAGTCGGCGCACCCTTAGGGCAGCTCATCGTGTTGGGAGGCAGCAACGTGGGATTGTAGGTGTCGTCGTAGTAGATACCGGTCGTCGCCGGATTCCCGCCGGTGACCTGGCCGACCATGCCAGGGAACGAATCGGACGGGAACGGCGTGCGCGCGTTGGTGAAATCCACCCCCCGGTGAGCGAGCTTGGCCAACGTCGAGCTCGGGTGCTGGCTGACATACCAACTCAAATCCGACTGGTGCAGCCCATCAATCGACAGCAACAGCACGTGCGGGGTCTTTCCCGGGTCATCATCATTGGCCGACGCGACGGCCGGAGCGGCAAGCGCTCCGGCTACTACGACCGCCGCTCCTAACGCGGCCGTATAGGTGAGCCGCTTTGGCAGTATTCGCATCTTTCCTCCGAAAAGTAATCAGCCCACTGCTGGTATCGCCCGGATGAGTTACAGACCGCGCATGGCAGGCAGTGCACGAGGGACTGAACGATTTATGAAGACGGGACGCCGGATCACAGATCGGCATGCACCCCGGGTGGCTCATTCAGCCAAGTGGGACGAGACCGCGGCGCCGGGTAAGTGGCTAGACCGATCTCGCCCCACCGGGTAGGGCGTTAGGTGTCAAGCGGCCAGAGCCGCAGATCACCTAGGGATGTTGGGTCACGGTGACCGTCACGGTTGACGACTTGGACGGCGCGAAGGCCGCCGGGTCGGTTGGCGAGAACACCGCGGTCAGGCTGTGAGTACCCGCCGTGAGGTCTCGGGTGACCAGGCTTGCTTGGCCGCCGGCGACCCGGACCGGCGAGCCGAGGTTGTTGCCGTCGTCGGTGAATTGGACAGTGCCGATCGCGTCGTTAGGTGACACGCGGGCGATGAGAACCTTCGGGACGCCTTGGGAGCCTGAATTGGGCACTACCCGCAGCGTGGTGCTGGTGGCCGGTAGCCCGGTGGTCGGGTCTAGCAGCAGGCGCGGGTTGGGTGGCGAGCCGTGCGGATGGGTGAGGTCGAGCATGCCGGTGAGCGGGCCGGCGATGGCATCGAAGCTGCCGGCGATGTGCCCGAGTGACCAGTTGTCTTCGATGAACCGGGTGACCGAGGACTGGTCAGTGCGGGTGTGGTCGAGGGTGTTGGTCTTGGCCCATGGTGAGATGAGTACCAACGGCTGGCGGGGGCCGTAGCCGCAGCGTCCCTGCTGCCCGGCGAGCGGAGCCGGGGGTTCGGTTCCGCACTGTCCAGTGCCGGTCAGGGCATCGGCGACAGTTTGCGAAGGGTTGTGGACGCCGCTGTAAACGTGGTCATACCAGCCGTCGGAGTCGTCGTAGTTGATGACCACAGCGGTGCTGGCCCAGTCGGGCGTCTGCATCAGGGCGTTGACCTCACGGATGAGGAATTGTTGCTCGTCGAGCGGGTCGGAGTAGGCGGCGTGCCCGTCCTGGTAGCCCGGTGCCTTCAGGAAGCTGACCGCGGGCAGCGCGGACGGTGGCAGGTCACCGTGTCCGATAGCCGCGACGAGCTGGTCGAAGTCACTGATGTCGTACTGGTGGTTGGAGGTGTCGAACTGCGGAGCACCGTTGAGGTAGTGCTGGGTGTCGGTGCCGATGGTCGCCAGCGTCGCGGGGCTGACGGTGCCGTTGGCGTCGGTGGGCAGGGTGAGGTGGTGCGGGTTGGCGGTGCTGGCGTAGTACTGGAACGGCTGGTGGTGCGGGATGTAGTCGTCCTTGTAGCCGTACTGCCCAGTGCCTGGCGTCAACGGGCTGGTCAGTCCCGCCCCGACCGGATGGACCGCGTTGCAGATGCCCTGGTTGCTCGAGTGCGGCACGGAGCTGTTGAAATTGCCATTCTTGAACTCGTCAGGGATGAACGTCGCGGTGGGCTGGCCGCTGTGTCCAGCAGTGGCGTTCGCGGCGTCGGTGAACGAGGTGGTAGGGCGGAACCCGCCTTGGAAAAATCCCCAGGATAGGCCGGCGGCGTTGAGCTCGTCACCGATGTTGTTCCCGCTCATCGCGACCGCGTCGCGGGTGGAGCAGTCGTCCCAGTACGGTTGTGCGTCCCCGATAAGGGAATACCCGCTCTTGCCGTCGGAGACCAGGTCGGCATTGGGCTTGGTGGCGGTGGCAATCGAAGGATTGTTGACCGCATGGCTCATATCGACATTGCCGGTATTGCCCGACACGAGGTTGATCGCTCCGGGTGAGGACGGTCCGAAGGTGGTACCGAAGGAGTTGTCGTTCATCGCGAAATGCTGGGCATAGTTCCACAGCCCGGTGACCGTGTTGCCGTCGTAGTAGTTCATCACATCTTTGGCATTGCACGGCTGACCCGTTGGGCTTTTGCCCCCGCTGTTGCCGACGGTGGACACGAACTTGTCCATGGCGCCTTTGTCGAAGGCGGCCTGCTCGTCAGCGTAATTGTGGTCCTGATCGCAGGTGAGCACATCGTTGATGTCGGTCGGGCTATAGCGACGCGGGTTGGCGCCGTTGGGGTTGGCGGTGAGCAAAGCGCTGCTCAAGCCGTCGACGGCCGGCGTGCCAGGGACCGCAGTGAACGGTTGGCCCGTGGTGTTCGCGGCGGTGGGATAGGTACCGAAATAGTGGTCGAAGCTGACGTTCTCCTGGAAGATGACCACCAGATGCTTGATCGGGGTAGCGGTGCGATCGGGCGGCTCAGCCATACCCGATCCGGCGCCAGGGCCGGCGATCAGCATGGCAAGCACGGTCGTTACCGCGGCTGCCCCGGCGACGGCGCGTCGACGAGGTAACGCTGAATTCATGGGCATTCCTTCCTCATTCCCCGACCCGTAGTAGGTGGAGCAGACCTGGTTGGACTGGCCATCCGATCAGCAACAGATGAACGACGGACGCCGTTACCCGGAATTCGCGTGATGGCCACGCAACTAGTCGCCCATGGCCGGCTCCGCAGGCGTCGAATGAGCGCCCCGGGGCATCGGTGTCGCCTCAATCGAATTCCATTCTAACGATGAATTCGAGAATTGCGGTTATCGCTTTAGTTGTGACCCGGACTCGAGTTGCGGGGACGGGTGAGGGTGAACTGGTCAACCGGGGTGAGGTCGCCGTAGGGGCCGGTGACGGCGTAGTAGGTGACCGTGATGGAGGTGGTTTTGCCCGGCTGGCCGGGGTCGACGTCGAAGGCGGCGAAGCCGTAGGCGTGATCAGGGTCGCGCACCGCCGACCACGGGGCGTTTTCCATGACGTAGATCGGTGGGCGTTTGTTCGTGGTCGGGTCGGGTGCCCCCACTCCGGTGATCACCCGGCACTGCGGCGGGGTGAAAAACAGCTTGTTCGACGGCACGGAGGTCCCGCCGCCGCCGATGACCATGTGGACGGTTCCCGCGCTGGTGTCGATGACGTCGGTGCGGGTGGCAACCGGCACCGGGGTCAGCGTGTCGGTGGGTTGCTGGCCGCGGATCGGGTGGGAGCGTTCGTAGTGGTGTTCGTGCCCACACACCACCAGGTCGACGCCGTAGCGGTCGAACAGGGGAACCCAGGTTTCCCGGATGCCGCGGTCGGCGCCGTTGAACTTGTCCACCGTGGAGATCACGACCTGGTGCATGCAGACGACGATCCAGTCGATGTCGGGATTGGCGCGCGAAGTGGCCAGTTCGGCCGCCAGCCAGGCTTGCTGTTTACCGCCGGAATAGCCGCGAACGTAGGAGTTGCCGCCGTCCTGATAACACACGTCGTCGTTGTTGAGGCTGACGATGCGCACCGCACCGGCGGTGAAGGCGTACCACAGGCCACGGAAGGTGGGGTCGGCTCCGGAGTCGGGCACGGTGAAGTAGGTCTGGTAGGCGCCGTAGCCGATGGGTCCGTTGCCGAGTTCGTTTTCGTGGTTGCCGGCCGCGGGCATCCACGGCCGATAGCGGGCCGAGCGTGAGTTGTTCTCAAACCAGTCCGACCAGCTGCGAATCCGGTCGGTGGCCAGGTTGGCGTAACACAGATCACCGTTGACCAGGTGAAACAGCGGTGCGACGCGTTCGACGCCGGCGGTGACGTCACCGCCGAAGGGCGAGCCGAGGTTGTCGTTGACGTAGCTGGTGCCGGCCAACTTGCCCAGGGTGGGGGTGCCCTGGTCGCCGAAGCTGGTGAAGGTGAACGCCGCTCGCCCCCGCGGCGCGGTGTGCATCGTGCCCAGTTCCGCCGCCGCACCGTCGTGCACCGCGGCATAGATGTAGTCGGTGTCCGGCCGCAAGTTGGTCAGCCGGGCATGGTGGACCTGCACTTCGGTGCCCGACTTAGCGTCCTGGTAGGTGGACGTGTCGGCCGGCTGGGTGTGTCCCAAGCCGTCGGTGGGGCTGCCCAGCTGCACCCGGGGGTTCGACACCGACGCAGTGGAGTGCCACGACACGATCACCTCCCGGGAGGCATCCGCGCCGAACTGGGTGTGCAAGCCGGCCACCCGCGGTGCGGCGCTGCGGTCTGGCCGCTGCCACAACACCGGTGAATCCGGCGACGCCCACCCGGTGGGCGAGCGCAACAAGACCACACCACCCACGCCAAAGCCAGCCGCGCTGGCCAGCAGAGTCCGCCGGCCCAGCACCGACCGGTGAGCTTGCGGCACAACAAGATCAGTCATGATCGGTATCGTGAGCGCCGCAGATGACTGACTCCACTGTCACCCGGCGAACAACAGATGCCCAACATGGTCACAGCGCATTACGCTTAACACCTCATCGGCGCGTCAGCGTGCTCAAGCCCCCAGCATGGGAATGGAAGATCCCAGCATACTTTCCCGGCGGTGGCCCGTCCGCGTTGTCAAGCTTCTGTCACGAGTCGTGCGGACCGACGTCACGCGGTGCGCGAACGGACCTTCATCGCCTACATCGCCCGCTGCGCATGCGGCTGGCTCGGCAAGGACCACCCAGCCAACCCGGACGGATACCACACCTGCCAGCAAGAGCTGATCAACAATCACCTCGGGTAAATCGGCGGCAACGCCGCAAGGCCACCAGAGTTGCACCGTCCCAGTAGTCCATCGATCACCTGGGTGGCTGGTGCGCGAGGTAAGGCGTCAGGAACGTTAACAAGAGGTAGACAACAGAAGCGGACAAGAAACAAAAGGTAACGGTTGTCGTGTTTACCTGCAATTTCACGCGTGCTTGTGCGGCATCGAAACGATGTCTTGTATGTACTGGAAACGTGAAGCCCACCAGAGGAGACAGCCTCTGAGCCAGGCGGTGTTTGGGCGGGATGACCAAGCAGTCTCCTACCCGAGCTGCCGGACCAGCGCACAGCAACAGGTGACACCGCCGATCTCCACTGCAACCCGCAAAGAGCAATGGATTCAGAACAAAGCCCGGGAAACCTGCTGCGCCACCCGGTCAGACCGCAAGGCCCCACACCGCAACGCCGAGACGGGCGGTCCGGTGCCGGCGAGTTAGTCACGGGGACGCCCAAGGTCAGAACACATTATTTCCGAGCGTTCCGTGCCGTCACTCGATGACGCGAGGCGTCTCATCAAAGCTGCCACGAACACTGGCCCATACGTTTGGTTAAGGTAGTCCATAATCTCGGCTCGGGTAATGTTGTCACCAAGATGGTTCTCGGGAGCATCGAGGGATGTCGGAGAGAGTCCTTGGCCATCCAGCCCGACTGCTACCCGGTCCTGGGACTTTTCAGGCACCGCTGACACGACTTGTACGTCCTTGATACGGGCGACGCGTGCTGCCAGCCCTGTCCGGGGCACCTGCAGCGCCTTGGTTGCCGCGGCTATCCGTCCCTGGGTCTTCCATGAAGCGGCATCGGAGTGACGTACGGGCAGATGTACTCACACACATTGCCTAGTGCATAGGTAACCCTTAGCGCCATCTGGGAGTGGCTATGACCCCAGATGGCGCAGCATCAATCACGCATTGCGTTTAACCACGTCCGCGGCGTGGATAGTGGGTGGACGCGACGCTGGTGAGGTGGCCACACCTGGTGTGCGGTCGGGGTTAGCGGCGGAATGCCGGGATGACGAGGTAGATGCCGTAGATCATGGTGGCGGCGCCGGCGGTGAAGCACAGCAGCGCCCCGGACAGGGCTAGGGGGCGGGGTTGGCGTCCTGGAGGTCGGTGTCGCCGGTGGGAGAGCGCCAGGATGCCGAGGCTGAAGATGACGACCACGGCGA
>DATELN010000115.1:0-2508 GCA_035276605.1 Pseudonocardiaceae bacterium
TTCCTGAGTGTGGGCCAGGTGCAGCGGGTGGCCGACCTCATGTACGGCACGGGAATGATCAGCACCACCATCTCCATGAAGAACCTGTTGCTCCGGTAGGCCCCCCATGCACCTGGCCGGTGAGCCGGTCGGCCGCAGATACCCCATGGCACGGCCCGGGCGACGCGCCGTCACCCGGGCCGTGCCTTTGGGGCTTATCCGACGAACGCGAAATGCTCGAAATCGAAGTTGGATAGTGGCTGCCCGACCTTTCCGGCCGTATATCCGGTAATCTTGTCGCTGTAGGCGTCCAGCCCGTCAATGTAGGCCGGGATGATGTAGCCGCCCTCGTTGAAGTCGAACCGCTGCATCTCGCGCAGGATCTCTTTCCGCACCGACGGGTTACCGGTCGCGTTCGCCTGGTCGTAAAGCTTCGTGTACTGGTGATTGTTGGTGTGCGTCTCGTTGAATGGCGAGCCGAGCAGCATCGACTCGGCCACCTGGGATAGGTAGGGGTAATAGTTGTAGTAGTCCTGTGCGAGCGGCCATTTGAGGTAGTTCGGCCCGAAGAATGTCCCGGCTGGGACGTTGCTTATGTTGATCGTGACGCCCGCGGCCTTGGCCTGCGCGGCCAGCACGGTGGCCATCGCCACCGTGCCGGTGGCCACTGCCGAGGTGGTGAGGCTCACCGTCAGGCCCTCCCGCCCGGCCTTCTTCAGCAGGAACTTGGCCTGCGGGATGTCACCCTGGGGTGGGCGGACCAGTGCGTGATCGAATCCGGGGTCATACGGCGAGAAGAGGTCGTTCGCCACCACGCCGTAACTGTCCAGCGCTGAGTCGATCAACTGCGGGCGGTCGACCAGGAGTCGCATCGCCTGGCGGACGCTGATGTCATTGAACGGCGCCTGATCGACGCGCATGGTGAACGGGACGATCTCTCCCGTGTGCGAAACAACCGTTTTGATGCCGCTGGTGTTGGCCAGCGAGGCGATCTGCGGACCGTCGAGCGCGCCGGCCCCGTGGATGACGCCGGTGGCCAGTGCGTCCTGGAGGCTGGTGTTGTCGGTGAAATCGATGAGCGTCAGAGCGTCCACATAAGGCAGCCCCGGCTTCCAGTAGTTCGGGTTGCGCGCGAATACGCTGCGCTGGCCCGGAGTGAAGCTCTTATAGATGAACGGCCCGGTACCGACCGGCTTCGTCGCGCTGAAACCGGTCGGTGCGATGTACAGGGTGTACCAGAATGCGGCGAGTTGCTCGGCAAAGCTGGCGAACGGTTTCTTCAGCTTCACCTGAATGGTGAGCTTGTCGACCGCCTTCGTGTTCTTGATGTCGATCGGGCCGAGGCCGAACTTGCCGGTGAAATCGTTGTGATAGACCCGTTGGAACGTAAAGATGACGTCGTCGGCGGTGAAGTCTTTGCCGTCGTGCCAGGTGATCCCGGGCCGGAGCCGGATTATCCAGTTCGACAGGGACCCATGCGGGGTGATCGACTCCGCCAGTACATACTCGACCTGCGCCTGCGCATTGAGCTGGGCCAGCGGCTGGTACAGCGACTGCAGCCGGGAGGTGTCCAGATAGGTCAGGCTCTTGTGCGGATCCAGGGTGTCGGAGCTGGAACCGCCGGTGAGGCCCAGCCTGAGGTTGCCGCCGCGCCGTAAGGACCGGCTGGCCTGGGCGGCCGTGCCGGGGCTGGAGCTACCGCCGCTGCACGCGCCGAGTAAGCTCCCGGTGCCCGCCACGGCGCCGGTGACCGCGATTCCGCGAAGGAATTGGCGCCGTGCCAATCCTCCCGCCTGCCGCGGCGTCTTGCTGCGATCCGGTTGATCCACGGGGCTTACCTCCACGATGTTCTCCCGATAGATGCGAGATGGGTCATGCTGGGCCCAGGCTCATTCGGCGACAAGGAGCACCTTCCCGACGTGCTCGCGCCGCTCGAGGAACCGGTGCGCCCCGGCGGCGTCGCTGACCGGAAAGGTGGCGGCGATCGGCACCTTGACCGTTCCGCGCCGGATGAGCTCCAGCGACGCGGCAAGATCGTCGGGTGGCGCCAGCCGGAATCCGACGATGCGCCAGCCGTGACGGTAGAGCGGGATCAGGTCGAGCGGCACCACCTCGCCGGCGTGCGCGCCGCAGGTCACGAGGGTGCCTTCCTCGCGTAACACCGACAGGTGGGCCCCGAACAGGTCTCCGCCCACGGTGTCGAGGACCGCGTCGAAGCGCCGGCCACCGGCAGCGTGTAACAGGCCTGCGGCGATCTCGCCGCCGGTCCTGACCACCACCGCGTCGGCGCCGAGCGCCGAAACCCGCTCCGCCTTGGCCGCGCTGCCGACCGTGGCGACCACCGTTGCCCCGGCCAGCTTGGCGCACTGCACCAGCGCGCCGGCCACGCCGCCCGAGGCCGACGGCACGAGCACCAGGTCTCCCGGCCGGACCAGCGCCAGCCGGTTCACCATGTGCCACGCGGTACTGACCACGCACTGGCCCGCGGCGACGGCCAGCATGTCGTCCCCGGGATCGAGGGGAACCACC
>DATELN010000116.1:0-4514 GCA_035276605.1 Pseudonocardiaceae bacterium
TCACCTGCGCCGATTGAAGATCCACAGTTGCCGAACGATGCGCCAACGTCTCATCGACCTTACTGGGCACGTAGCGTTAGACGACAATTACAGTGCGTGCGCTGCCGAATTACCCTCTATGGGATCAAGGCCGCCTGCGGCGGCGCGGACGTGGTTGATTCGGTCGTCTGACGTGCGGACCCGCCAGCCGATCCCGCTTGCTGCGCGCGGCCTTCGGCCGTGCTCGCGCGGGCCGGCCCGGCGGGCGCGTGGTCGATGAAAATCGTGGTGTCGCAGACGGCACCGACCATGGACCACTCTCGAATCGATCGAATCGAGCGCGCCGTGGAGGCCGACCCCTCCAACGTCCACGGGATCGTCCACGTCGCGCCCTCGATGTCCAGGCCGCTGCGCGCCGCACGCGGTGGCCTGCGGCCAGCCTGGACATCGCCGCCGCGACGAGATCAGCGGCCAGGACGAGGGGATGGCCGGGGAGTAGGTGCATGCATGCCCGCAGGGTGAGGAGACGGGCCCATTCCACGGTAGCACCAATAGCGCGCCGGTAGGTCAGCGTCATGGACCTCAGCGTTAGCCGGTGACCTTATTGGCCCGACGGGGAGAATTTAGCTAACGCCTGTTGTTTTTGATCCGGAGGGGGAGAATGGTGGGGGCGAGCGCGGCGCTGAGGCGATGCGCGCTCATCAAGGCAGGAGTTTCATGGCTGCCGAATACACACCTGAGTCACCAGCGGGTGATTTCTTCTCGGGTGCCCAGTCCCCCAAGCGGCGAAATGGCATTGAGCTGCTTCGAGTCGCCGTGCTCCAGCACGACCAGGCAGTCGTGGTGGTCCACGTGGCCGGTGAAATCGACATGCTTACCGGACCGGCGCTGCAAAGCCGCCTCGACACAGCGCTTGCGACTTGTCCTGCGCGTCTGATCGTCGATCTCAGCCAGGTCTCGCTCATGGGCGCGACCGGACTCACTGTGCTGATCGATGCCAAGACAGTCGCTACCCCTCAGGGCACCACAGTGCAACTGAAGGGCCTAAGCCGCGCTGCGGCTCGTGTGCTGCACGCAGCTAGGCTCACCCACCTATTCGAGATCTTGCCCGCTGAAGAGGGGCCGGCCGTCTGGTTAGGCCCTGCTGGGTGCCGGCCTGTCATCGTCCCCGGCAGGTAGGTCGATGGGCTAGCCCCCGGGCTCATCGGCCGGCGGTTTGCTGGCCAGTCGTACGGGTCTGATGCGTTAGTCGCCGACCCGTGTGTTTGCTCGCGATCCACAAGGTGGGGCCAAATCGTTTTGCCGTCCGGATGCGCATCGGTACCTCAGCAGTAGGCCAGCGCGGTCACCAGATGCAGCCCGCGGCCGGCGGGTGCGTCGATGTCGATGGGGCGCGGCCGGGGTATCGGCGTGGGACGGTAATCCCGAACCGAGACCCGTAGCGCCGATCCAGTACTGCTCACGGTAAGCCGGCTAGAGCTGTGCGCATGCTCGACGACGTTGGTCACCACTTCGCTAGCCACCAGCTCCGCGCGCTGTTCGAGAGCCTCAGACACCGACCACAGCTGGCAGGTCTGGTCGGACAAACTGTCTCGCCGCGGCCGGCGCAGCGCGGTGTACCGGCAGCTCGCAATGGCGCCGTAGTTGCGCGGGCCGCTGATCCAGCAGCGCGCGAGCCTCAGACACGTCCTCGGCCAACGGCACCGTTTGCGGTACTCCGACCGAGACCAGCATGGTGTGTAGCTTGTTGGTGGCGCCGAATAACACCAGTCGCGCCGACGGCCAACCGCCTGCCACAACCAGCACCGTCGGGAAGACGGTGACAAAGGCAGGCTGCCGGCAGCGTAGCCGCGACAGGTCGATCAAGACCCGGCCGGTGTCCAGCAGCGATTTGACGGCTGCTTCATGGACCCGCGGAATCTCTCGAAGGGTCAGACAGCCCCGAAGCCGCACCACCACAGGGTCATCTCGGTGGTCAACGTCGACCACAAGTGGTCGGGGATATCCGCCTACCTTGCTGCTGGCTCGGCGGGGCAACACCGTACTCATCCCCGTGCGTCGGGTCGATTCATTGTGACCACATACCACCGGCCTATACCAGATATGCCGACGGATTTAGACCTCGCCGCCCTGCCGTCGGCCGGGTTCTACTCCGGTGACATCTCCGGAAATCTGTATTGAGCCTGGTCAGCGTGCGATGAGGGTTAGGGCGCCGCGTTCGGGTGTTAGTTGTAGGTCGGCGTGGGGGATGCTGGGTTGGTACATGAGATCACCGGATTGCGGACGCCCACGGGCCTGGTCAGTGGCCATTTCGATGACACTTACGAGCGTCGGCAAGCGAATCGGGCAGTCGGGGTCAGTGCGCTTCGCCTGGCCATTACTGGCGTGGTTGAGCTGGTCATCGCGCTGATCACTGGTTCGGTTGGTCTGCTGGGCGACGCGCTGCATAACCTGTCGGATGTCTCCACCAGCCCCGGGAGACGCTGGGATGGGCCGTGAGATCCGGTGGCCACCCTCCAAGCGGCTGGCCCGGCTCAGCACCGACCGGGCAGCCTCGACACACTGACCTCCCGCTGCCCCCGCCGGTGACAGACCAACACGGGCATCGCGATAGTGTTGATTCGGTCGTTCAGTTTCGGTGTTCGTGTGATGCACGCCCGCAGAAACAAGGTGGTGGACGAGGGCCCGCATCAGCTCGGCTGTGGCCAACGCCGCCAGAGCTGACCGGGCCCCGCACGGTGCGGGACCCACCACACCTGAGGAGACATCGCATGGCACAGGGCACCGTGAAATGGTTCAACGCGGAGAAGGGCTTCGGCTTCATCACGCAAGACGGCGTCGACAAAGACCTCTTCGTGCACCACTCGGAGATCGACGCTAGAGGCTTCCGCAGCCTCGACGAGGGACAACGCGTGCAATTCGAGATCCGCCAAGGCCCCAAGGGCGAGCAGGCCAGCGGCGTGCGCCCCCTCTGATCCCCCCTCTCAACCGGGAGCCCGCTTAACGATAGGGAGGCGGGTTCCCGGCATATTCACTGGCCACCGTGATCGCGCTGACCCACTCGACAAATGAAGGACAAGAAGGTCAAGTCCTGGGTGTCATGTAAATCGGTGGCCTGGTGATCATGCGGCGATATCGTTGGTTCGGTTGGTCTTGCGGTCATCGGTGTTGGCCGGTGGCGGGTCAATCCCCAGTTCGGTGCGCAGCAGTCTGAGCTGGTGGCGTTCCAGATCGCTGATGGACACCCGGCACCAGCGGTCGGCGGCGCGGATCAGGGTGGCGAATACCAGCTTCATGGCGGCTTTTTCGTCGGTGAACCGGGGGATCACTTTCGTGCGTCGGCGTTCTTCAACGAAGCTACGCTCGGCCAAGTTGGTGGTCCGTACTCGGATGCGGTGGCGCACCGGCACCCGGTGGATAGCCAGCAGGGCGTCGAGGTCGTCGGTGAAGCAGGCCACCGCCGCGGGGTACTCCCGGCCGTAGGTATTGACAAAGCGGTCCGCCGCAGCCCGGGATGCATCCAGCGTGGGGGCATCCCGCACCGCATACAGGTGGGCCAGCACTTGGCCGGCGGTCTCGTCGGGCAGCTTGGCGCGGATATTGCCCAGTCGATGAAACCAGCACCGAATCCGGATCGAGGTGGGAAAGCAGGTCGTGATGGCCTTGATCAGCCCGGGTGCGCCATCGGAGGTGACCGTCGTCGGTGCACGCAGGCCCCGACCCAGCATGCCGCGGAAAAACTCCGTCCAGCACGCCTGGGCTTCCTTGTTACCCACCGCCAAGTGCACCAAGTGTTTGCGCCCGTCGGAGGCGATGCACCAAGCGACCAGCAGGGCCTCTTTGGCCCCGTGCCGACGCAGCGATTCAAAGATGGCATCCACGAACAGGTACTCCACGGCGATCTCGGATAAGTCCCGGCTGATGAAGGCCTGGTAGTCCTCCCAGAGCCGGTCGGTGATCTCCGAGACGGCGGATTTGGAGATCAGCGGCTCTCCGGTGGCATCGCGGAAGGCGTCCTCCACATCCCGCGTGGACAACCCGCGGGCATACATCTCGGCCACCAGGCGCTCGAGCACCGCACTGTTGCCGTCCAGAAAGCTCATCAACGACGACCGAAACGGCTGGCCCGCACCCCGCACCTGCGGCACGGCCACCTCGAAGGCCCCCTCGGCAGTGCGCACCCGAGCAGGCGCATACCCGTTGCGCGAGCCCACCTGGCCCTCACCCCGGCGCTCATACCGGCCCCGACCGCCCAAATAATCCGCCTGCTCGCCTTCCAACAGCTCTTGCACCACCACCCGCGTCACCGTCTCCACCAGCGCCGAAATGATGTTCGACTCACGGTCGGCTCCACCGGCCAGCAACTCCTGCAGCTGCTGCCGAGCGATCTGTGACGGGGCTACCCTCTGCATCGGCCTGCTCCTCTCGTCGGTCCACAACACCCGACATGATCGAGCAGGCCACCTTCATTTACATGGACAGTAGGACGTCACCCGCTCGACTAGCCAAGGTCTGGCTCGAAACTTGCCGGCGCA
>DATELN010000117.1:0-11260 GCA_035276605.1 Pseudonocardiaceae bacterium
CCGGCAGCAGCCGCCCTGGTATCGAACTCGGCGACAGCACGGCGGATACCGGGCTGCGCGGTGGCACGGATCGTTCCCGAAGCTGTCGTTGACATGTCACCGGCTCATCACCCGCAGTGAGCACAGCCGCGTGATCCTCGCCGGGTGGTCGTGGAAAAGCGTCCTGACGCCGGTGTCCTGACCGTTAACCGTCGCGTGACAAGCCTGGCCATCCTTGGTGACTCCACCGGAGTCGGTCTCGGCGACCCGGTGCCTCCTGGTGGCTGGCGCGGTTTCGGTCCGCTTCTGATGGCAGCGCTGGGTGCACCAGGCGAAGTCCAGTACCGCAACCTGTCCGTCAACGGTGCGCGGATGGCCGACTTGCGCCACCGTCAGCTGCCTGACGCGCTGGCGGTGAAACCCGATGTCGCGGTGATCGTGGCCGGAATGAATGACACCCTGCGGTCTGACTTCGACCCGGTGGCACTGCGCGACGACCTGAATATCGCCGTCACGGCGTTGCAGGCCACCGGCGCGCTGGTGCTGATCACCCGATTCCATGACCACGGGCAGGTGTTTTGGCTGCCTGGCCCGTTGCGCCGCGCCTTGTATGACCGGGTCGAGCAGCTCAATGGCGCCATCGACCAGGTAGTAGCCCAGCGCGGCGCGCTGTGCCTGGACTTGCATCAGATGCCCGGTGCCTATGACTCAGCGGCATGGAGCGTCGACCGTCTGCATCCCTCCGAGCGCGGGCACCGGCTACTCGCCTGTGGTTTTGCCGACCTGCTCACTGCTGCCGGGATCACCGTGCCCCATCCTGTCGATCTAGCCTGCGCGGGTGGGCAGCAGCTGACGGCCGTTCATCACATCGCGTGGCTGATCGGCCGGGGCGTGCCCTGGCTGGTGCGGCGGGGCCGGGACCTGGTCCCGCATGCCGCCGCAGTGTTGCTGCGGGATCTGTTCGGGCGGCTACGCCAGCAGCCCGTGCCCTGACGGCACCAGGAATTCGTCAGGACTTCCCCGTAGCAACATGGTGCGTTCGCCACCACAGAGCCCAGGACCGACACGGTTCGTGACATGCGAGTCGCGATCGTGACCGAGTCATTCCTGCCCGTCATCAATGGTGTGAGCAACTCGGTGCGTCATGTGGTGGAGCACCTGATCCAGTGCGGGCACCAGGTTCTGGTTATCGCACCGGGCGCCGGCCCGGACAGCTATCAGGGCGCCGCCGTAGTCCGAATCCCGGCAGTGGATCTTCCCGTGGTCGACTCGGTGCCGGTCGGCCTGCCCAGCCCCACGGTGGTCACCGCAATGCGGGATTTCGGCCCGGACGTGGTGCACCTGGCCTCTCCAGTGATCGTCGGCGCGCTGGGGTTATGGGCCGCCCGCAGGTTCGCCGTGCCCACCGTGGCCGTCTACCAGACTGACCTCGCCGGGTTCGCCGGCTCTTACGGGTTGGGCTTCGCCAGCCGCGCCGCCTGGCGCTGGATGCGCCGGGTGCACACCAACGCCGACCGCACGCTGGCACCGTCGAGTTCCGCGGCGGCCGCTTTGGCCGCGCACGGGATTCCTCGGGTGCATCGATGGGCGCGTGGGGTCGATATCGAACGATTCCAGCCATCCCGCCGAGATGAGCAGCTGCGTGCCCAGCTCGCCCCGGCCGGCGAGATGCTCGTCGGCTTCGTCGGCCGTCTGGCGCCGGAAAAGCGGGTGTTGCGACTGTCCGCGCTGCACGACATTCCCGGTATCCAGCTGGTCGTGGTGGGTGACGGCCCGGATCGGCAGAAGCTGGCCAGGCAGCTGCCCAATGCCATCTTCCTGGGATTCAAGACCGGTGACGCGCTGGCGCGGGCGTACGCGAGCCTAGACGTCTTCGTGCACACCGGCCCTTACGAAACCTTCTGCCAAACCGTCCAGGAGGCGCTGGCCTCCGGCCTGCCGGTGATCGCGCCGAACGCGGGCGGGCCGCGGGATCTGGTGGTCCACGGCCACACCGGCTTCCTGGTCCGGGAAACCGGCCAGCCCGACGCTGACACGATCTTCACGGCCGGACTGCGCGCCGCCGTCCGTGCCCTGGTCAGCAACCCGGAACTGCGCACCCGGTGTGGCGCAGCCGCTCGCCGCAGCGTGCTAGGCCGCACCTGGCCCGCCGTCTGCGCCGAACTCGTCGCCCATTACGCCCAACTCACCGCCCAACCAGTCGCGGCGTGACGGCTGTGCGGATCGTGCAGCTGGCGAACTTCTACGGCCCGCGGTCTGGTGGGCTGCGCACCGCGGTGCACCACCTGGGCGCGGGCTATGTCACCCATGGCCACGAGGTCGTGCTGGTGGTGCCCGGACCGCGGCATGCCGACGAGGTGATGCCCAGCGGGGTCCGGCGAATCGCGCTGCCCGGGGTGCGGATCCCCCGCTCCGGCGGGTACCGCGTCGTTGATCCACGCCAAGCCCGCGCGCTGCTGCACGTGTTGAGGCCCGACCGCATCGAGGTCTCGGACCGGCTGACCCTGCGTGGGCTAGGCCGGTGGGCCGTTACCCGTGGGGTGCCCAGTGTGGTGATCGCCCACGAACGGCTGGACCGGCTGCTGCACCAGTTCCTGCTACCCGATTCCGCGGCCCGATGGCTGGCCGACCGGGCCAATCGGTGCACGGCGGCCGACTACGACACTGTGGTGTGCACCACCCACTTCGCCCGCGCGGAGTTCGACCGGATCGGCGCGCGCAACGTCGTTGGAGTCCCGCTGGGAGTAGACCTCGAGACGTTCGCGCCGGGCCGGCGAGACGCCGGGGTGCGCGCCGCGCTGATCCGAGACGCCGACACGCTGCTGGTGCACTGCGGGCGGCTCTCGCCGGAAAAACACGTCGAACGAGCGATCGACGCGCTCGCGCACCTGCATAGGTCAGGCAAGTCGGTGCGGCTGGTCATCGCAGGCGATGGCCCGCGCCGGACAGCGTTGCAGCGGCGTGCCGCGGGCCTGCCCGTCACCTTCCTCGGGTTCGTCTCCCGGCGCGCTGACGTCGCCACGCTGCTCGCCACGGCGGACGTCTCGCTCGCCCCGGGCCCGCATGAGACCTTCGGCTTGGCAGCGCTGGAGGCGTTGGCGTCGGGCACCCCGGTGGTGGTGTCGCGCTCCTCGGCGCTACCCGAGATCGTGCTGCCCAGCTGCGGTGCCGCCGTCGCAGATCACCCGCGCGCTTTCGCTGACGCGGTCTGCCGGCTGCTCGACGCGCCGGAGCGGTCTCGCCGGGCAGCGGCCCGGGCACGCGCCGAGCAGTTCCCCTGGACGGCGGCAGTGACGGGAATGCTGCATGCTGGCCCGTCACGTTCACCGGGTTGCCCATGACCGACCATGCCGTCGTGGTGATCGGGCACCGGGGCGCCTCCGGTTACCGGCCAGAGCACACCCTGGCGTCCTACGAGTTGGCTGCGCGACTGGGCGCAGACTTCATCGAGCCCGACCTGGTGTCCACGCAAGACGGCGTGCTGGTTGCCCGGCACGAATCGAACGTCAGTGACACCACCGACGTCGCCCAGCACCCGCGCTTCACCGACCGCAAAACCACCAAGGTCATCGACGGCCAGCCGGTGACCGGATGGTTTACCGAGGACTTCACCCTCGCCGAGCTGAAGACGCTGCGCGCGCAGGAGCGCCTCCCGGCGGTCCGCCAGCACAACACCCTCTACAACGGCCGTTACCAGATACCGACGTTCGGCGAGATCCTCGACCTGCGGCGGCGGCTGTCCTCCCAGCTGCGCCGCGAAATCGGTGTTTACCCGGAGACCAAGCACCCCAGCTACTTCCGGTCGATTGGGTTGGCGTTGGAACCCAAGCTGGTCGACGCGCTTAATCGGGCCGGACTCAACCGGCGCGGTGCGCCGGTGTTCGTGCAGTCCTTCGAAGTCGGCAATCTGCAGTCATTGCGCTCCCATCTGCGGGTATCGCTCATCCAGCTGATCGACTCCACCGGCGCGCCAGCGGACGAGCTGGTCACCCCAGCCGGGTTACGCCAGATCGCCCGCTACGCCGACGGGATCGGGCCGGCCAAGGACCGAATCGTGCCGCGTGATGGCGCAGGGTTTTCCGCGCCGCCGACCTCACTGGTGCACGACGCGCACGCCGCCGGGCTGATGGTGCATCCATTTACCTTCCGCAACGAAAACCAGTTCCTGCCCGCCGAGAACCGCAGCTCAGGCGATCCGAATGCCTACGGTGACGCATTCGCCGAGTACCAGCAGTTCTATGACCTGGGGGTGGACGGAGTGTTCTCCGACGCGGTGGACACCGCGGTGGCCGCCCTGGAGTTACCCCGCCTGCTTGCCTGATCAACACCATCGTGTGGTGGCTTGGAGGATCCGCCCGGTTACTGACCGGCACTAACCTGCGGCCATGTCCACAGAGGACACGGATCTTGCCCGTAAACTCGAAGATCTGGTGCAAGGCACCGAGGTCTGGGAAATCACGCGGTCCTACCGTATCCACCGCTACCGGCACCGCGACGCCCAGCGTCAAACCGTCGAGGTCGAGATGATGTTCAACCTCGACATCGGATGGAAAATCATCGCCACCGACCCGAACCGCGGCATCTCCGTATCGGGTCCCTCGCACTCGGACCTCAATGTGGTCTTGGCTACGGTCCGCTGGCAGGACCTTGACGCCCAATCCCTGCCAACTCAACGATCCAACGACACGTAGTTCAGACAATCCGGCGTGCCTCGACGAAGCCGTTGAGATACAGGGACCGGACATGGACTGGCTGGCCGGGCTGAGAAGCTTCGACAATCTTTCCATTCCCGGCGTAAATGACGACGTGCCCTACTGGTCGATAAAAAAACAGCAGGTCGCCTGGTTGAAGCTCGGTCAGGCTGACTCGGCGACCGGTGGTGGCTTGCGCGGCGGCGGTGCGAGGCAGCGTGATACCAACTTTTTTGTAGATCCACTGCGCCAGGCCACTGCAGTCGAAGCCACCCGGGGCGTTGCCACCGTAGACGTAGGGCGTTCCTTGTTGAGCCAGCGCTGCGGTAACAGCTCGCGCCGCGATGCTCGGTTTGACGGGGATATTGGTGGGCGCTATCGGCGCTGCCGCGCTCTTAACAGTGCCAACCTGCGCCGGGGTAGATCTCATTTTCTCCGGCAAAACGGGTGGCGCGGCCAAGACAATAAGTGTGATCGCGGCCGTATGTCTCGGCGACGGCGTAGCAGCAACAGTCTTCGCGCTGATGCCCAGTACCGCGGAGCCGCTGCCAGCAAGCAGGCCACCTACGGCCAGTGCGGCACTGGTGACCGTCACGGCACTGCGCCGACGGCGCGGAATGATGCGACGGTGCTTGCCGGGCATGGCGAACCTACCGTTTCTGGCCAGGTTTCTTTCGCGCGTATCACCTCACACGCCATGCCATAAAGCGGCACACCGGAAAGCCATCAGCGCCCAACGGTGGATAGCTATCGCCCAGCGGCCCAGGCCGTTACCGGCTAACGCCTTGTGTTTACCTGCGGGAAAGCATCTCGTTCCAGTGCCAAAGATAATGCGGCAGGTATCAGCCGCCCATCGACCAGCTCAGCGTGGTGGCGAGATCACGGCTGACCAAGCAGACTGTATGTCCTGGCTGAGCAAGGGGAGACGGCATGAAGGCGACGCGGGAAATCGAGCGCAAGTACGAAGCGATCAAGGAACTGGAGCTGATTGACCCCTCGAAACTGTTGGGCGTCGACACTGCAACCGGCCCGGATGAGCAGGAGTTGGCAGCGGTGTACTTCGACACCGCTGATCTTCGGCTGCTCGGTGCCGGGGTGACGTTGCGGCGTCGGGAGGGAGGGCCCGATGAGGGCTGGCACCTGAAGCTGCCAGTAGGCAAGGACAGCCGTGACGAGCTGCGGTTTCCTCTGGAACGCTCGCTACGCAAGCCCCCGGCCGAGCTGGTCGCCCTAACCCGGGTGTACAGCCGCGGTGCCGCGCTGACGCCGGTTGCAGAGCTGACCACCCGCCGACGCCGCTGGCTCCTTGCCGATTCCGCCGGCCGCTCACTCGCGGAACTCGTCGATGATCGCGTGAAGGCACAAACCATGGGCGAGCAGACCACCACGTTGGCGTGGCGCGAGGTGGAGATCGAGCTCGTCGAATCCGGCCAACACAAGTTGCTGGACCGCATCGAACGTCGGCTGCTGCGGGCTGGGGCCCAGCGTGCGGGTTCAGCATCGAAGCTGGGCCGGTTGCTGGCCGACCGGTTGCCCAGCACGACCGCGGCGCCGACCGATTCCCCCCGCTCAGCGGGTCGGGTGGTGCTGGCTTATCTGCGGGCCCAAGCCGAGCAGTTGCGCCGCTATGACCCCTTGGTACGGCGCGACGCCCCCGACGCGGTCCATCAGATGCGGGTAGCCGCGCGGCGGATGCGCAGTGCGCTGCAGGCATTCGGGCGGGTGGTCGACCGCGACGCGACCCGGGAGCTGATCGCGGAGCTGAAGTGGGTGGCCGGTGAACTGGGCGCGGCTCGGGATGGGGAGGTGATGGCCGAGCGGTTCGCCGGGCTACTGCGCCAGGTGCCCGACGAGCTCAAGTTGGGACCCGTCGATGCCGCGGTTGTCCGCTGGTTTGAGCGTCGACAAGCCGACGCCCGTGGCGTCGCCCTCGCTGCCTTGGACAGCGACCGCTACCTGGCGCTGCACGATCGGATCGACGCGTTGTTCACCGATCCACCGCTTACTGCCCGCGCCGGCCGTCGAGCCAAGCGCGAGCTACCCAAGAGCGTCCGGCGGGCCTACCGTCGCATGGAGTCGCGGATGGCTGACGCCCAGCGCGAGCCATCCGGTGAGAATCGTGACCTTGCGCTGCACGAGACCCGCAAGGCTGCCAAGCGGCTGCGGTATGCCGCCGAGACCGTCCGGCCCGCGGTGGGCGGGTCTGCGAAGCGGCTGGGCAAGCGCCTCAAGGCTGTCCAGGATCTCCTCGGCGAGCATCAAGACATCGTCGTGTCTCAGCCTGTGCTGCGCGCGCTGGCCGCACAAGCCCACCTTGAGGGCAGCAACGGCTTCACCTACGGCCTGGTGTACGCAACCGAGACTGCGCGCGCCGAGCGCCTCGAAAAGGATCTTTCCCCGGCATGGCAACGAATGCGCAAACGCAAGAATACGGCCTGGCTCAAAAACTGATTATCCCCAGCGTGATCGGTTCACTTAGTGTTTGTGATCAGTTAGTTATTCGTTTGTTGTCCGGTGAGGTTTGTGCCACGAACCATGGATACATGGCGCGGACGGAGTACTACCATGACGTCGCTGCGCCGCAGGCCGGTGGGCTGCTACCCGCCGCGTTCGCGGTCGCGCGTAATGGGTTAGGTCGGGTGCTTCTGGTGCGCCGCTCTGACGACGGGTACTGGGAGCTGCCCGGCGGTCGGGTCGACGTCGGGGAATCTGTCTCGGAGGCGGTAGTCCGTGAAGTTGCCGAAGAGACCGGTGTGACTATCAAGGTCACCGGGCTCGTCGGGGTGTACAGCGATCCCGGCCACGTGCTGGTCTACCCGCACGGAGAGGGCATCTACCAGCAGATCGCGGTGTGCTTCCACGCCTTCAGCCCTGCTCGTGACGCCCAGCCCGATTACGACGAGACCAGCGCCGCAGCATGGTTTGATCCCGAGCAGGCAACGGAGCTGATCATGCACCCAGCCATGCGTCAACGCCTGACCGACGCGCTGGCCGAACCCCACCGAGCGCACTTCGACTAACAGATGTAATGCCTTTCCAAAGCACGCACTCGCGATGCTCCTTTGAAGTGATCATTTTTGGGTGACGTTTTAGCACCGGTGGATCTTGCGCGCGATTGCCACCGCGTGGTCGGCGAAGCGCTCGTAGTAGCGGCCGATCAGCGCGGTGTCCACCGCTGTCTCCACCCCATGCGACCAGTTCTGGTCGAACAGGATTTGGAAGATCCGGCGGCGTAACCCGTCCACCTCGTTGTCGACCTGGGCCAGCCGGACAGCAGATAGGGAGTCTTGGCTCTCGATTGCGGCCGCGGCGTCCTCGGCCAGCCTGGAGGCAAGCACGCCCATCTGCCGGGACACCGGCGCAACGTCGGCCGGGATCGGTTCAATCGGGTGCTTCAGCCGCGCGATTTCGGCGATGTGCTGGGCGAGGCTGCACATCCGCCGCAGATCTTGCACCACTTGCATGGCCGCGACCACCATGTGCAATTCCATTGCCACTGATGCTCGTAACGTGAGCAAGTGGAGGCACCGCTGGTCTATGTCCTCGCACCGGGCCTCGATGTCGTCCGCGTCGGAGATGACCGACTCGGCAGACTTTAAGTCAGCCTGGTGAAGCGAGACCGAGGCGTCGGCCATCAGTTGCCCGGCCAGCCGGACGATCATGGCCAGATCGGCGACCAGGTTGTCCACCTCGGCATCGCAAGTCTTCGGGCTGGCCCGAGCGTAATGTGTGTGACCCCTGGTGAGTTGTCTCCACGCCGCCCGGGCAATCGCCGTGACATCGACTCTGGGGTTGGGCCGGAAGCTGCGGCCGTCGGCGGCCATGGTGCCAGAATCACTCCGCTTACCCTGCGCTGTCCACACGCTGCTGAGAGAGTTCATCAGCAGTTCGCGGTGTGGCCGCTGCGACCCGGTCAGCCGGGTCGGGTCTGACCCGGGGTGGGGCGAAGGACCTGGCCACCTGACGTCAGTCCCGCTGCGTCTGGCTCGGGAATCGCGTCGATGGCTGTGAAACACAGCTGCCTTGCGACGGCTACTGCGTGGTCGGCGAAACGCTCGTAATAGCGGCCGATGAGGGCGGCATCGACGGCCGGTTCCACGCCGTGGGACCAGTCCTTGGCGAACAGGATGCTAAACAGGTGACGACGTAGGGTGTCCACCTCCTGGTCCGCTTCGGCCAACCGGTCACCCGACAGCGGATCCCGGTGCTCGATCGCGGTCGCGGCATTCCCCGCGAGCTGGCTGGCAAGCAGGCTCATCCGGGCCAACACCGGGCGAACTGGGCTGGAGATCATCGGATTCGGATGCTTGAGTTGGGGAATGGCCGCGATGTGCCGGGCAAGGTGGGCCATCCGCTCCACATGGCCCACCGCGCGCAGGGCTGCGACCACCACCCGCAGACCCTCAGCATCCGGGGCTTGGTGACCGAGCAGGGTGACGCAGCGCTGCTCCAGGTCGGCTAGCGACGCAGTCATCTGGTCACAGTTCGCGGTGACGATTCCGGCAAGGGCGAGATCAGTTTGGTGCAGCGCGATCGCCGCGTTGGTCACCATCTGGCCGGCCAGCCGGGTCATCCTCGCAAGCCTGGTGATCAGCTCACCGAGCTCGGCGTGGAATGTGTCCCGCATGACCGTTGCTTTCTAGTGTCCGATGCGCGGCGGGAAACACCGGCGACAGGCACAGTAGAATTGATCAACCATGTCAGCAGTATTTTAGCTGGTCTGTTCGGTACATCTGAACGCAACCAATTTGGCGGTCGAAGGCTTCGGATTACGCGGCAAGTTGACCTGAGGTTGGTTTTCGGACTGTTCATCCGGTCTTAGTCGCGTGTTGTGTCAAGGGTGATGATGGGGCTGCATGTTGTAATGCATGGTGGTGTATCCGCCGGGGGAGGTTCCGAACGTCGGTGTTCCCGAGCGTCTAGCGCGGGAGATGACGGTGGCCGAGCAGCAGGAGTGGCTGCGGTCGTTCCTGCGCGGCCGTCGGGTCAGCCGGCGGTCTGCGCTGAAGGGTGGCGCCAGCGTGCTGGCTGCCCTGGGCCTGGCCGGCTCTGGATGGGCGTCGGCCGGATGCGCCGCCCCTGCCACGCAAGCGCGGCTGGCAGTTGTGGGGCGACGCCTGTCCTTTGGGGTGGATCCGGCTACGACGATGGCCATCGCTGGTGAGCTGACCAGCAAGCCGACCGGCAGAGTGCTCGTCGATCTCGGGACCGGTCGCGACTACGGGCACAGTGTCGAGGCGCAGATCCGGGAGCTGGTCAGCCTGGTGCCGCAGCAGGACGGGAGGATCCGCGGTGCGGATCAGTTCTTCGTGCACGCGCTGGCCGCTGGCCTGCGGGCCGGGACTACCTACCACTACCGGTTTCGCCTGCCGGACGGCACGATGACACCCGACGCGACGTTTCGCACCGCGCCAGCCCGGGGAGTCTTGGAGCCGTTCACCTTCACTGCTTTCGCCGATCAGGGCGTCAACAGCGAGCCCCCGGATGGCCAAGCCGGGTTCACTGACAACTACTACAAGCCCGACGACACCCGGCGGGCAGCAACACCGGCTGACTCCATCGTCGCGTTGATCGCCGCGCAGCGTCCTGCGTTTCACCTGCTGGCCGGTGATATCTGCTACGCCGATCCCAGTGGCGCCGGTCAGCCGGTCAGAAACAACGCGCCACGCGCCGCCGTCACCGGGTTCACCAACTACGACCCCACGCTGTGGACGACGTACTTCGCCACCATCGAACAAAGCGCCGCGCATACACCCTGGATGTTCGCTACCGGCAACCACGACATAGAGGCGCTCTACGACAACAACGCACCCGGGGGCGCCAGCCACGGCTACGCGGGCCACGCCGCGCGGTTGGACCTGCCCTCGAACGGGCCAAGCCGCTGCCCGTCGGTGTACTCCATGGTTTACGGCAACGTCGCGGTAATCAGCCTCGACGCCAACGACCTGTCCCAGGAGATCCCCGTCAACGCCGGGTACAGCGGCGGCGAGCAACTGCGGTGGCTGACCAACGCCCTGACCCGATTCCGGGCGGATCCCGCCATCGACTTCATCGTAGCCTTCTTCCACCACTGCGCGTTTGCCACCAGCAGCACCCACGCCTCCGACGGTGGCGTGCGGACCGCGCTGGCGCCGCTGTTCGACCGGTTTTCCGTGGACCTAGTCGTGCAGGGCCACAACCACCAGTACGAGCGGACCAACCCGATCCGCGCCGGCAGATCCACCATGCAGGCACCCGACCAATCCACCATCTGGCCTGCTGAACACGGCACCACCTACATTTGCGTCGGTTCCGGTGGTCGGCCGCGCTACGGCTGGCAACCCGGCGAGAGCGACCGCTACCGGGGCGGCCCCAATCCTGACAGCGGAACGGTGGTCCGCAGCTACATCGCCGGCCCCGGTGGGACAAAGACTGCAGAGATCGTGGACTGGTCCCAAACCCGATACTTGGATTACGCCTACCTGCGCGTCGCGGTGCACCCCGCGCCGCCGGGTGCCACCGCGTCCATGCAGGTAACGGCCGTCAATGACCTCGGCGACGAAATTGACCGCGTCGACCTGCATCGCTTGGCGCGCTCCGCGCGCTCGTGA
>DATELN010000118.1:0-8210 GCA_035276605.1 Pseudonocardiaceae bacterium
ACATCACCACCCCCACCCCACCGGCATAAAGACGCGATAAGGGGGGCGAGGGACTGTCTGAACCGCCGACCGACTTGTATGAAATCCACGGGATAGAGGGCTAGTTGATCTAGCGTCTCGTCGTGATGCCGACTGGTCTGACTCGTGAACTCAGCGTTGCCGGTCGGGGTTGGGTGGGGAGAAGTCGACTTTGATGTGTTGGCGGCTGGTGTGTTGTTCGGTGGTGGTGTAGGCGGTGTAGGCGCGGCGGTCTGCGTCGGTGAGGGGGGCGTGGTCGGTGAACGGTGCGGTCAGGCTGCGCGGCCAAAACTGTTGGGCGCGGACTACGTTGACCTCTGCGCAGAACACCATGACCAGCGCGGTCAGGTAGATCCAGGCCAGCAGTCCCAGGACAACGCTGAAGACTCCGTAGGTGGCGCTGGTGCCTTTGAGTTCGTGTGCCACCAGGAAGGTGCCCACCTCTTGTAACGCCTGCCAGGCCACCGCGGCGCTGAGCGCGCCCGGCCACAGCTGGGCCAGGCTAATCGCCCGGGCGGTGAGCACTCGGAAGGCGAACAGGAACAACGCGGCATTCAGCGCCACCGCAAGTGCGGTCGCGGCGATGCGTAGCCCTATTCCGACTTCGGCGCCGTAGCTGCCTGCTCCCGTGGTCAGCCCGGACAGCCCGGTGGTCAGCAGAAATCCCGTCCCCACCACCACTAGCACCAGCAGGCCCCGACCCCAGGCGCGTAGCAGATCTGGGCGGGCGCGTCGCGGCACGGCCCACACCCGGTTCATCGCTGTCTGTGCGGCCAAGGTGGCGTTGAGACCACCGACCAGGCTGACCACGATGCCCACCGTCAGCGCGAGCGCATTGCCGTGCAGCGAATGCACATTTTGGCCGATTTGGTCGCCAACGATCGGGAAGTCTCGCAGCGCGGAATGCAGCACTTGGTGCTGGAGTCCAGGGTTGCCATGCAGCACGAAGCCTAAGACGCTGACCAGCAATAGCAGCAGCGGGAACAACGAGACAAACCCGTAATAGGTGATCAACGCCGCGAGGTAGGTGCCTTGATCGTCGATGAATTTATACACCACCGCCAACGGCAACCCGGCCCATACATGCCTGCGCTGAAACTCATCGACCCGTCCCACCGGGCCCACTCCTTCCCACGCGCCCCCGCAAACACTGAGATGGTTCCCGGTAACCACTGGAATTACACTCCCAAGCGGATCAGAGTCAGCGGCGAGGATTTGCCCGGCTCTGAGCGGCTCGTTTCCTGCCATGGCGGTTAACGGAGTAGGTCAGGTAGCAGCCGAAGACCTCGTCTAGGCCAGTGGCTGGATCAATCGGCGATCGTCTGCCCAGCATCAACGCAGGGCAACAACTTCTGCCTACCGGTGTTCAGGCTCTTGCCCGGCATGCCTTCGGGGCAGCGCAAGGGATCCCTCAGGGTGAGGGGGGTGCCACATCCGTGTCTCGGTGGCGGCGTTGAGCTTGCCGCCGGTGTCAGTCATCTGCCGGGCAGCGGGGCGCGAGTGCTGGTGGCGTCGGGGCGCATGGTCTGGCTACGTTGCGTGTCTATGATCTAGCGATTCGTGGAGGTATGTGGAGTAATGTAGGCGTGTGATCACCCTTGGTATCATTTTGCTGATCGTGGGTTTCTTGATCCATAGCCCGATTCTGTGGGCTATCGGAATTCTTCTGCTTGTCGTCGGGGCGATCCTGGCCCTACTCGGCGCGCTCGGCCGCGCGGTGTTCGGCCGCCGACACTATTGGTGACGCTCCAACGCTGAACGTCTCCTCGGTTGGCGGGGAGTAGTCGGATGGCCGTCGCCGTAGGACGATCAACGGGTGGCCCGGCCAGTGACCGAGGCATGCAGGCGGATGAGCGGACTGGGCCACGTCGTGGGGACAAACCGCGTTCGCCCGGTGGTGTGGGGAGTGCGCCACGGTGGCTGGGTGTCGCGGTCCATGCGGTGGCGGCCGGTGGCCTCACGATGACCATGGCGCAATCCAGCTGATTGCATGGCCAACTGGTCTAGACAGGCGGTGCGGGTCACTGGCAAGGGCGTTCTGTCGTGTCGCGGCCAGGTCGGCGTGCCCGGTGTCGGGCGGCTGGTCGGGTGGATGGGGTACATTTTTCGACGTCAAGCCATCCGCTGTGGTCTGATGCGCGGTGGCTGGGACCGGGTGCAGGGATGGGAGGTGGGGCCGCGGTGCGGGGTGAGCCTCCTAGTAGTAGCGGCGCGGCCGCCACGGTTGCGATTTGTGGCCTGCTCGCCGCGCCGCGGTGTTGCCTGTTCCCGTCTTCCGTCCGGTTGGCATGACGCGTTAGCGGTCTCCTGGGCGGAATTTTCCCCAGGAGGTCGTCATGTCCGGTGCTGGCCGGTCGTTGCCGCGCCCTGCCGAGGTGCTGCGTCGGCGTCACTTGCTGGGCTCGCAGCGGGCGATGACGGCGCGGGCGGTGCGTCAGGCGATCGTGTCGTTGGCCGGGTTGCTGGGTGAGCCGGTGCTCAATCAGGCTGGTCAGGACGTTGGCCGGGTGGTGGATGTGGTGGCCCGCCTCTACGGCGAGGAGCGATACCCGCCAGTGACCGGGCTGGTGGTGCGGGTGGGCCGTCGACGCGCGTTTCTGGATGCGTCGGCCATCGCGGCGGTCGAGCACCGCAAGGTCACGCTACGGACGGCCCGGTTGGATCTGCGCGATTATGTCCGGCGACCCGGTGAGGTGTTGTTGGCCCGGGACGTGCTGGATCACCAGTTGGTGGACGTGGATGGGGTGCAGGTGATTCGGGCGGCGGATCTGTACCTGGCTCCAGTGGCCGGACAGGTGCGCCTGGTGGGTGTGGATGTCAGTGTGCAGTCGTTGCTGCGGCGGCTGGGTCCCAAACGGCTGCGCGCTCGTCCGACTCCGGACAAGGTGATCGATTGGGATGCGGTGGCGCCCTTCGGTGAGCAGTCCACTGAAGGACCATCGACGGTGCGGCTGCGGGCCCGGCAGGAGGCGCTGCACCGGCTGCGCCCGGGTGAGTTGGCTGACCTGTTGGAGGACTTGGGTCGGCCCGGGCGCCAGGAATTGCTCGCGAGCCTGGAGCGGGCGACCGCCGCGGATGCGCTGGAGGAGATGGATCCCGAGGAGCTGGAAGGGCTGTTGCGGGAGTCGAGTCCCGAGCGGGCCGCCGAGTTGGTCGCGGCGATGGAACCCGACGAAGCGGTAGATGCGCTGCGCGATTTGAGCGGGCAGGAACGCGAGGAGCTGCTGGAGCGGATGCCAGCGTCGATCCGCCAGCGGCTGGCTGGGCTGTTGTATTACCCGGAGGATCGGGCCGGCGGGTTTATGACCACCCTGCTGGTCGCGGCCAGCGAGCAGGACACGGTCGGCCGGATTCGGGCTCGCCTGGCCGAGCAGGCCGAGCACCGCAACGAAATCGACGCGGTGGCGGTGTGTGATGCCCAGGGCCGCCTGCTCGCCGACGTCCCGCTGTTTGACCTGCTCATCGCTCCCACCGAGCAGCGCATGGATGCACTGTTGGGCGCAAATACCCATGCCTCCCCGGTGGTGGTCGGGCCGCAAGCCGATGTCGGGGAGGTGGCCGCGGCGTTGGTGGAATCCCGTCGCTCCTCGCTGCTGGTGGTCGATGAGGACTGCCACCCGCTGGGTCGCATCCTGGCTGATGACGTTCTCGACGCGCTGACTCCCGAAACCGGCCGGCTGCACTTCCCGAGATTGTTGCGATGAGCCACCCTGACCCCGACCAGCCCGGGCCGCTGGGGTCGCCCGGCACGCTGACCGAGCCCAGCGGGTCGCGGTCCGAGCCCCCGCCGATTACCCGCTCGTCGCATCGAGTGGGTCGGCGGCTGTGGCAGCGGCTGCGCCGCGGCCCGATCTTCGCCTACCTCGCCATCGCCGGACCTGGGCTGATCGCGGCCAACGCCGGCAACGACGCCGCCGGCATCGCCACCTACTCCTCGGCCGGCTCCCAGTACGTCTACCGCACGTTGTTCTTCATGGTGCTCGTCACCCTCGCCCTGGTCTTGGTACAGGAGATGGCGGTCCGGCTGGGCACCTACACCGGCAAGGGCCTGGCTGCGTTGATCCGCGAACAGTTCAGCCTGCGGCTGAGCACCCTGGCGCTGTTTTGCGTCCTGCTCGCCAACACCGGGCTGGTGGTCAGTGAGTTCGCCGGCATCGGCGCCGCCTTCGAACTCGTCGGGGTATCCCGCTACCTCGTCGTCCCCGTCTTCGCGGTGCTGATCTGGGCGCTGGTGCTCTTCGGCTCCTACCGCTACGCCGAGCGGATCTTCCTGGTGTTCTCCCTGGCCTTCCTCGCCTATCCAGCAGCCGCGATACTCGGCCACCCGAACTGGAGCGACGTTGGCGCCAATCTGGTGTTGCCCCATTTCATCGCCAGCCGCGACTTCGTGCTCCTCGGTGTCGCGCTGATCGGCACTACGGTCAGCCCCTACATGCAGCTCTACGCCGCCGCTGGCGTCGTCGACCGTGGCGCCGCCCCGAGCGACTACCGCACCACCCGCCTTGATGCCATCAGTGGTGCGGTGTTCGCCTGCCTGATCTCCATCACGATTATCATCGCCACCGGGGCCACCATTGGTGGCCAAGGGCCCTTGGACTCGGCCAAGCAAGCCGCCGAAGCGTTGCGTCCGGTGGCCGGTCCCGGGGCCGAGCTGCTGTTCGCCTTCGGGTTGCTCGGCGCCAGCGCGCTGGCCGGTGCGGTGGTGCCGCTATCCAGCGCCTACGCCATCAGCGAAGCCATCGGCGTCGAGCGCTCCGTGTCCCGCCGGTTCCGGGAAGCCCCACTGTTCCTCGGACTGTTCACCCTGCAAGTCATCCTCGGCGCGGCCATCGCGCTCACCCCGGTCAACCTGATCAAACTGCTGATTGGTACCCAGGTCCTTCAAGGCATCGTGGCCCCGATCGTGCTGACCTACATCCTCATCCTGGCCAACCGGCGCAGCGTCCTTGGGCCGGCCGCCAACGGCCCCCTGTTCCGCGTCGCCGCCACGATCGCGGTCATCGCGGTCGCCGCCATGTCCCTACTGCTGGTAGGGCAGACCTTGCTCGGCTTCCTCGGCCTGGCTTAACCCTGCCCTACCCTCAATTACGGCCTGGTGAGGTGATCCAGGGTGGCCAAATTGCTGGTAAACCGTGTGGGTGCCGAACTGGCCATCCATAGCGGTGACTGCGGCATCGCTAGACGGTGGTCGTGGGACATGATCGTCGGTCGTGGCGGTACGACTGCTGTATCTGATCTTCCGACAAGTGATGGCCTGGCTGGGACTGCTGACTCGCAGCGCACAATCGGAGAACGCGGAAATTCTCGTGCTGCGCCACGAAGTTGCCGTATTACGTCGCCAGGTGCGCAGACCGCAACTGTCGTGGGCAGATCGGGCGGTGTTGGCAGCACTGACCCGGTTGTTGTCTCAAGGTTGCCGAGTGCATCGGATCGTCACCCCGGCCACGATCCTGCGGTGGCACCGGGACTTGGTGAAGCGACGCTGAGCTCAGCCCCGGGGCTATCGAAGCGGTGGCCGGCGCACCCCACCTGAGCTACGGCGGTTGGTCTTGCGGCTGGCCGTCGAGAACTCCTCTGGGGTTACCGACGCATCCATGGCGAACTTGCCGGGCTTGGCTACCAGGTTGCGGCCAGTATCGTGTGGTCGATTTTGAAGCGGGCTGGCATCGATTCCGCCCCGCGCCGCAACGGCCCAGCTGGCGCAATTCCTGCGAATTCAAGCCCGAGGCATTCTCGCCACGGACTTCTTCTGCGTCGACACGATGTTGCTGCAGCGGTTGTATGTGCTGTTCGTGGTGGAACACGCGACCCGTCGGGTCACTCTTTGGGAGTTACCGCCCACCCCAGCGGTGCCTGGGTGGCCCAGCAAGCGCGCAACTTTGTGATGGACCTCGGCGACCGCGCAGCCGAGTTCATGTTCTTGATCCGGGACCGCGACAGCAAGTTCACCAGCGTCTTGATGCCGTGTGCGCCAGCGAGGGCATTGGCATCCTGCGCACGCCGGTGCGGCCACCGCGGGCGAAGACGGGGGCTTCATATTGCACCTCCTGGTGTTGTTGCGGTGAGAGCTCTGTTGGTGAGTTTGCTGCCCTGGCGTTTGACCAGCCGGGGGTCGGTTGGGTCGGGCGGGTCGAACAGCGGGGTGTTTTTGTCGTTGGCCTGGTGGGCGGTGAGCAGCCCAGCCCGCCGCCAGGCCTTGATGGTGGAGATGTGGACGTCGAGCTGTCTGGCTATTTCGTTGAGGGTCAGCAGGCCGCGGGCGCGGAGCCGGTCGGCGTGGCTGGGCAGTTGGTGGCTGTGGCGTAGGTTGAGCACTATCCGGGCGGTGAAGGGCTTGCCCTCGCCGGAGCGGTGTCCGGCGGCGTTGAGCGCGTTGGCGGTCTGGGCGTCGGTGTGGTCATCGAGGAGCCGGTGGAGCGCGGCGACGGTGTCCGGTTGGGTCTGGCGCAGCTGCCAGGCAGGGGGCGGGATCGGGACGCTGAGGCTGGTGAGTTGCCCGCCGCGGAAGCGGATGTGCAGCTGGATACGGTCGGTTTTGATCAGGGTGACATCGTCGATGAGCAGGCGGGCCATGCGCTTGCGCTCGCGTTGCGGGGTGGCCGGGTCTGACCACAGGGCGGGGAAGTCGGTGGCCAGCGCCCGGATGCGGGCCTTGTCGTGGTCGGTGAGCGTGGTGGGGCCGGCGGTGGCGCTGTCGTAGTCATCCTGGGCGGTTTGCACGGCGCGCAGCGCCTGGTTCCAGTCGGCTTCCAGGGTTTGGGCGACGAGCCGGTTGCCCGGGTCGACGGCCAGATAGCGGCGGCGGGCGAGCTCGGCGCGGTGGCGGGCGCGTTCGACATGAGCTCGACGCATCGCGTCGGCCTGTTCGGCGCGGGCCTCGATCTCGACCTGGACAGTCAGGGCGACTTCGAGGCTCAGTGGGGTGAGGGTTTCGAGCAGCAGCGTGGCGACGGCCGCGTCAACGACGGCGCCGGGGATGGTCTGGCAGCGTGGCTCGGCGTTGTCGATGCACTCGCGCAGGCATTGGTAGTCGGGGACCTGGGTGGTGGCGCGGGTGTGGTAGCGCACGGTCATCCGCCGGCCGCAGCGGCCGCAGATCGCTAGGCCTTGGAGCAGCGCGGTGCCTTCCCGGGCTGGCCCGGCGGCCCGTTGGGTGCCGTGCGCGGTGGCGTTGCCCAGTAGCAACTGCTGGTTGGCCTCGAAGGCCTCCCAGGTGATGTATCCGGGATGAGCGCCGAGGATCAGCGCGGTCCACTGCTCGCGGGGCAGCGCCAGGAGAGTCTTTTTGCCGTTGGCCGCGGTGGCTTCGCGGCGCCGGCCGTAGGCGAACGCGCCGGCATAGCGGGGGTTGTGCAAGGTGCGCAGTACCCGCCAGTGGGTCAGCGGCATCCAGGCCAGCTCGCCCTTGCGCGCTCCGGTGCTGATCCGGACCGGGAACAGCAGGTTGTCGTCCCGGAAGGCGGATACCACCGCCCGGGCCGAGCCGGTGAGGGAAAACATCGCGAACAGATGGCCGATGGCGTGTTGCACTCCGGCGTCGGGGTCGAGCACGACGTGGCCAGCGCCGTCGTAGACCAGGCCGACCGGCAGTCCCATCCGCAGCTCGCCGCGCCGGGCCGCCGACAGCTGCCCACCACGCAGCCGGGCCCGGAGGAAGTGCAGCTCGGCCTCGCTCATCGTGCCCTTGAGGCCCAGCAGCAGCCGGTCGTTGAACTCACCCGGGTTATAGAGCCCGTCTTCGTCGCAGATCAGCGTCGAGGTCAGCGCACAGATCTCCAGCAGCCGGTGCCAGTCGGCGTTATTGCGGGCCAGCCGGGACACTTCCAGGCCGAGCACGATCCCAGCCCGACCCAGGCCGACCTCGGCGACCAGATGCTGGAAGCCGGCCCGATCCGCGGCACTGGCCCCGGACTGCCCCTGGTCAGTATCGATGGTGATGATCTGTTCGGCGGGCCAACCCAACGCGGCGGCGCGCTGGCGCAGCGCGTATTGCCGTGCAGTGGACTCGGTGTTGTGTAAGACCTGCTTGAGCGTGGACTGGCGCACATACAGGTAAGCGTTGCGGGCCAGGTGGTCGGCGGTCACCTTCCCCGCGGTCTCGGCGTTCACCGCTGCTCACCGGTGGGCGGCCAGGCACGACAGCGCCATCGTGGCCAGCGCCGCGACCAGCGCCTCGCCGCTGCCGGGCGCCG
>DATELN010000119.1:0-3750 GCA_035276605.1 Pseudonocardiaceae bacterium
GTAATCACGATGTGCTGCCGGCCGGGCCGCGCAGCTAGGGTGGCGAGGACTTCGGTGGTGTCTACCCAACCCCAGTGCAGCGGGTAGCTGAACTCGTCGAGCACGTACAAGTCATGGGCCTGCGCGGCCAACCGGCGAGCGATCTCCGCCCAGCCCTGCGCTGCCGTGGTCGCATGATCTTCTGGGGTGCCTTGCTTGCGCACCCAGGACCAGCCCTCGCCCATCTTGTGCCACTCGACCGGGCCACCTTGCCCGGTGCGCTGGTGCACCTCGTGCAGCGCCCGGAACGCGGCCTCCTCCCCCACCTTCCACTTCGCGGACTTGACGAACTGGAACACGCCGATCGACCAGCCTGCGCTCCAGCCGCGCAACGCCAAGCCGAACGCGGCCGTGGACTTGCCCTTCATCACCCCGGTATGGACGATCAGCAGCGGCCGGTTACGCCGCTGCCGGGTGGACAACCCATCATCGGGAATGGTGACCGGTACTCCTTGGGGCATCTGGACTCCCGAACGAAATGCGCAGGCATCACCAGCGCCGTGTGGTCGCCGGTTTCGACACTAGAGCCGCCCGTTTCGCCTTTGATAGCCCCAGTGTCGAACTGGGCGACGAGAGAAGGCGGCGACCACTAGACGACTCCCCTGGCCGCGCGGACCACTCCGACCACCGCGTCAGCGGACAGCTGTTCCAACCGGACGCAGGCACCGCCCATCGCGATCGCGATCCGGTTGGGTAGGCCGAGCCGGATGGGACCGGCTTCACAGTCCACCACGATCGAGGCAACCCTGTCGCGGCGCAGCAGCCCCGCCGCGGCCACCGCAGCCTCCATCCCGCCGCACGAGGTGGCCCGGCCGTCGGTGAGCACCACGAGCAGCGCCCTGCGGGCGGGGTCACGCAACCGCTCCGCGGCCAGCACGCGCACCACGCACAACAAGCCAGCCGCCAGCGGGGTGCGCCCACCGGTACGCAAGGCTCGCAGCCGGGCGACAGCAGCGTCCACTGCCGACGTGGGGGGCAGCACCACCTGCGCCTCGGCACCGCGGAAACTGATCAAACCGACTTTGTCCCGGCGCTGGTAGGCGTCTAGCAGCAGGGACAGCACTGCGCCACTCACCGCGGACATCCGAGACCGGGCCGCCATCGAGCCGGACGCATCGACCGCGAACAGCACCAGGTTGGATTCCCGTCCTTGGCGCACCGCCAACCGGATGTCGCTGCGGTGCACCACCAGCCCCGGGCCGTGACGCCCACGATCGCGTTGGTGCGGAGCGGCCGCAGCCAGGGTGCCCAGCAGGTGCAACCCGCTACCGCCAGACTGCCCTTCTGACGTCACCGCCCGAATCGTGCGCCCGCTACTGGTCCGGCTCACTGACCGCCGCCCCGAAGCCCCCGCCCCCATTCCCGGCACCACCATCATCCGCGCCCGAAATGCCTTTCCCGGATCCCCCGCCCGATATGTCTCGATGTCGGCAGACTCGGCGCCGCCGGAGGACCGGTCGTCGGGGGTCTGGGCGCCACCGGGAGGCTGCGCGCCACCGGGGGGCGGATCGTCGAGAGGGGGTTCGGGGTCGCGGAGCGCCTCTTCTAGTTGGTCACGGTCCAGACCCGGCTGGGGATCGAACGGGTCACGGCGGCGGCGGTGTGGCAAGGCCAGCGCCGCGGCGACCCGGATGTCTTGCTCCGCCACCGCGTCGGTTCCTCGCCAGGCCGCGTGCGCCAGCGCGGTGCGGGCCAGTACCAGGTCCGCGCGCATCCCGTCGACTTCGAACGCGGCGCACACTGCAGCAATCTGGCGCAACTCGCGATCCGGAAGCGCCACCCGAGGCAACGCGCAGCGGGCCGTCACGATCTGCTCGGCCAAAGCAACATCGTGAGCTCGCCACTGCGCCGCGAACCCGGCGGGGTCCGCCTCATAGCGAAGCCGGCGGCGGATCACCTCGGCCCGCGTCTCGACGTCCCGCGAGGCCGCCACGTCGACGGCCAGGCCGAAGCGATCCAGCAACTGCGGGCGTAGCTCTCCCTCCTCCGGGTTCATCGTGCCGACCAGCAAGAAAGATGCGGCGTGCGAGATGGACACACCGTCACGCTCGACGTGCGCACGGCCCATTGCAGCAGCATCGAGGAGCACGTCGACAAGATGGTCGGCCAGCAGGTTGACCTCGTCGACATACAAGACGCCGCGGTGCGCCGCGGCGAGTAGCCCAGGTTGGTACGCCGAGACGCCCTCAGTAAGCGCACGCTGCAGATCCAGGGAGCCCACCAGACGGTCCTCGGTAGCGCCGACCGGCAACTCAACCAGCCTTGCCGGACGAACGTCTTGGCCGGTGACCGCGACGTGCGGTCCATCCGGGCACAGCAGATCCGGAGACATCGGGTCGCAACCGAACCGGCATCCCGCTACCGCGGTCACCGTAGGCAGCAGCGCGGCCAGCGCGCGCACCACGGTCGACTTCGCGGTGCCTTTCTCCCCGCGGATGAGGACCCCACCGATGCCCGGATGCACAGCAGTCAGCAGCAATGCCAGCCGCAGCTCGTCGTGCCCGACGATCGCCGAGAACGGGTAGCGGGCCGTAGTCATGATCAGCGGATCTGTGCCGACGCATCACGGTGCATCGGCACCTGCTCGATGCCGCCTTCGGTGGTCAGCGCCCCGTCCACCACAAAGCCAAAAGCACCGAACAACTCGACACAGTCCGGGGGTACCTTGACCACACAGGGCGCATCGCCGACCTCACCTAGCGCGGCCTCGAGCAGCCGCCGCACCGCGCCTTGGCCCCGGGCCTTTGGGGCAGTGCACACCCGGTCGATCTGGAACTGGCGGTCGGCGGGCTCCAACAACCGAAGGGTGGCCTGCGGACGCTCGCTCGCGTCAGGCGGCGCGAGCCAGTAATGCCGGGTCAGCCGGTCCAGATCATGGCCGTCGAGCTCCTGATAGGAGCAGCCCTGCTCGACGATGAACACCTCGACCCGCAGCCGCAACAGGGCGTAGATCATGGCAGTCGACAGGTCAGCGGCGAGCTTACGGTGTAGCACAGTGTGGTCCACCGCTCCTGCCTACCAGACCATCTGACATCGTGGCGCAGTGGCGCAGCACCGGGGCCAGCGGCTCATCGTCAGGAGGTACCTGAACGGCCTGCTCGCGGGCGCCCTCCTGATGGGTGGTCATGGCGCCGCTTACCGGCAGGTTCCGACGGTGCAGCAGACCCCCGCGGCAGCCTTCCGGATGCCGGCCGCACAGCCCAAGGCCGCGCCCCGGCCGGTGGAACCCTGGGTCGTGGGCGCTACCCCACTGCCACGGCGTCCAGACGGGTACGGGGTGGTGCGATCGACGCCCCCAGCGCTGGTGGACCGGCGGCTGGCCACCGTTGATCTGCTACCCCCACCCACCACGACGGCATTTGCGTCCACGATCGTTCCGGTGCCCCCGGAGGTGCTGGCCCGCAGCAGCTGGACACCGGCCTGTCCGGTGAAACCCGAGCAGCTTCGCTACCTCACCATGTCGTTTCGAGGTTTCGACGCCCGCGCACACACGGGCGAGATGCTGGTCAACGCCGCCGTCGCGCAAACCGTGGTCGATGTGTTCAAAAAGCTGTTCACCGCCGGCTTTCCCATCGAGAATATGCACATTTCTCCGGGGGCCGAGCTGAACTTGCCACCAACTGGGGATCGCAACAACACCGAGGGGTTCCTCTGCCACCCGAGGCGTGGGCAGACTCAGTGGCCGGCGCAGGCCCTCGGGCTGGCCATCGA
>DATELN010000120.1:0-19007 GCA_035276605.1 Pseudonocardiaceae bacterium
TTGCAAATCACACCGAGTCGTGAGTGCGAAACGGTGCTATAGCACCGTTTCGCACTCACGACTCGGTGTGATTTGCAAGCATCCGCAAGCCGGAACTCAGACCGCCCGCGAGGTCCCCGTCCTTAAATGAGGAAATCATGCTTTCCACCGCAAGCTTGCAACCACGATCGGGCAGCCGATTCGCGGCCTTGCGACCGGTGACCACCTCGATCACACGCTGGCCAGGTGAGACGGCGACCAGCACCGCATCGTCGGCCCGCTCCCCTAGCGAATCGTGCAGCTCCTCAGCTCGTGTACGGGTGTCCGGTCCTAGATCGCCGAGATAGATCCCGAAATGTAGGCTCGCGTTGCGGCTGGCCCGGACTAGTTCGTCGTCGAGCGTTGCCAACTGTGCACGACTGAAGGGCAGCATGCGCAGTATCGGCCGGACCTGCCGGGCGGCAGAGATGCGTCCCGTACCGACAACAGCCTCACCGGCCGCCAGTTCTGGCTGGTAACCGTCGTCCTCCGCATGCCTGCGCCGAACCGGCTTGGCATGTCCATCATTACCAGTTGCCACGGGCACCTCCACGGGCTCCACCGGATCCGCTACGGTGGCCCCGGTCAGCTACGCCGGCACGCCAAGCCTCCGGATGCGCCGTCCACAACACTGGGGGGTAACTCCAGTCATCGCCGGGACGGTAGCGGCGTGGCCGCGCGAAGGTCGTCCGCAGCGTCAGTAATCCCAAGATGACCATGATGGCCGCCGGTGCGCCCGCCAGGATCAGGATGATATCCAGCGATGTCACGAGATCACGGTAGCTGACCGGCGCCTACCAGTGCCTCACCAGGTAGGCGGTCTGCGGTGCGCCCACGGGTGAGCCCGCTCGAGCTGCCCGGCCAGCGCGAGCAGCGCAGCTTCCCCGGCCGGTCGACCCACGAGCTGAACTCCAACCGGAAGCCCATCGTCAGTCCAGTGCATCGGCAAGCAAATGGCGGGCTGACCTGTGACGTTGTACAACGCGGCATAGGGGATGAAACGCTTTTGCCGTTCGAAATTCTCCGGGGGAGGTACCGAACTGAACCAGCCGACCGGTTGGGGAAGCTGAGCGAGGATGGGGGCGAGCACCGCGTCGAACTCTGCATGCGCCCTGATAGCGGCCCGGCCCACGCCCTGAACCTGTCCCATCACCTGAAGCAACTCCGGTCCGCTCACCGCAGGTCCCTGCGCGCGCAACCACTGGGTGAACGGCAGGAGCGCACCGTGGGCCTCGTCGGGCACCGGCACCGACGTCGCTCCCACCGCCCACAGCTTCTCGAAGGCTGGCAGCAGTACCTCCGCATCGAACGGCGCGGTGGTGTCGACCACCTCATGACCCAGGTCGGTAAGCAGCACGGAGGTGTCTTCCCAGGCGCGACGGCACTCCGGCGCCAGCTTGACACCCGGTAGCGGACAGTCGGCGTAACGCCCGATGCGCAGCCGTCCAGGCTCCACGCGGGACAGCTGCAGGAAACTCTGTCCCGGCGGCAGTGGCGGCGCGGTCACCGGTTCGGCCGGGCATGGCACCGCCATGGCGTCGAGCAACGCCGCGGCGTCTTCGATGGAACGGGCCAGCGGTCCCAGCACTGAGAGCAACGTCACATCGCCGGCCACCGGGCCGCGAGACACCCGTCCCCGACTGGGTTTGAGGCCCACCAGCCCGCAGAGCGCCGCCGGCCCGCGGATCGAGCCTGCACCGTCGCTGCCTTGTGCGAAGGGCACCAGCCCAGCCGCCACCGCGGCAGCCGCTCCACCGGAGGAACCTCCAGCCGACTTGGTGGTGTCCCATGGGTTCACCGCAGGCGGCCGGTCAGCCGGCTCGGTGTAGCAGGTCAGCCCGAACTCGGGAGTGCTCGTCTTGCCCAGGCTGATCGTGCCCGCAGCGGCCAAGAAGCGGACCACGTCGTCGTCGACGGTCGGTAGATACTGGGCGTAGATGGTGGATCCGAACGTGGTGCGCACGCCAGCGGTCGCGGTGAGGTCTTTGATCGCGGTCGGCACTCCGAAAAGCGGCGGTAGTGCGGCCGGATCGGTTCGGGCGGCCAGCGCATCGGCGGCTCGGGCTGCGTCCATCGCCCGGTCAGCGGTGACGGTAACGAACGCGCCTAGCTGGTCGTCTCTGTCCTGCACGCGCCGCAAATAATGCTCGACAAGCTCGCTGGGGCTCACCTCGCGCCGGCGCACCGCTGCGGCCTGCTCCAGGGCGGTCAACTCGTGCAGGTCTGCCACGGGCCCTACCCTACGGGCGCGCTGGGAGGTTGGTAGCGGTTACGGGCACCTGCGGCCGGGGTTGGTAGCTCTTGAAGAGCCCGCAACTAGGCGACCTCGGCGAGATAGGGCAACCACAGCGGATCGGCATCGGGCACCGTGGCCAGCAGCCGCCAGTGCTGGCCACGCGGCGCGCGCGGCACCACCCGCAGCTTCCAGCCCAGTTCACTGACCAAGCGATCAGCCTTGCGGTGGTTGCATACCGAACAGCATGCCACGCAGTTCTCCCAGCAGTGCTCGCCACCGCGGCTGCGTGGCACCACGTGATCAATTGTCTCCGCGCGGCCTCCGCAGTAGCCACAGCGGTATCGATCGCGGTGCATCAAGGCCGCCCGGGTCATCGGGACCCGCGCCCGATAGGGCACCCGCACGTAGGTGAGTAACTTGATCACCGAGGGTGCCAGCAGGCTGGCGGTCGCGGAGTGCAAGACCAGGCCAGCTGCATCGCCGTGGACCACATCAGCCTTGCCACATACGACCAACACGATGGCCCGGCGTAACGGCAGCGCGGTCAGCGGTTCAAAACTGGCATTGAGTAGCAACACTCGGCGGCGTCCCCAGGCCGGTGGTCCGGCGGCAGGGGGCCTACCCGCGACGAGGATAGTGGTTTCGAGAAGCCCGGTTGAGGTTCCGGAGCGCGAGGCGGTTTGCTGGTCCGCCACCGCTGGGTGACCCTCCGGGCTGGGTTGTCGGTCGTGCACGCGACCACCTCCGCCAGTTCGCGCGACTAGTTCACCATAGAAGGCAGTCATCGCGCACGTACCGGGTAGTGCCGCGTGTCGGTGACAGCAGCGCGAATCCGGCCACGCGGGGTGGTCAGTTGCGCGCACAGATACAGTCCGGCGGGTGACCGGAGGTACCCATCAGATGATCGCCGCACTGGTGAAGCAGCCAGAATGCTCCACCGACGAGGGCTCCTGGTGCGCGCGTCTTTATCAGATCACGCACAATGACCTGCTGTCCCGCTACGCCGACACGGTAGTGGGAACAGGATTGCGCATCCTGTTGATCACCGTGCTGGCCGTTGTGATCCGCCTGATGGCACACCGCGCGATCAACCGGCTGAGCCGGGGGACGGCAGACGGAGCACCGCCCGGTTTGCTGCGACCGCTGCGCGAACGGGCTCCAGAGTCCTGGCGGAGCACGGGGCTGCTGTCCACCCGCCGCGCGCAGCGCGCCCGCACGATCGGCTCGGTGCTGCGCTCGGGCACGACGTTCGTGGTCTACGGCGTGGCGTGCACCCTGGTGCTGGGTGAGCTGGGGATCAACCTGGGGCCGATCCTCGCTTCAGCGGGAATCCTGGGCATCGCCCTGGGCTTTGGCGCGCAGAACCTGGTCAAAGACTTCCTGTCGGGGATGTTCATGCTGGTGGAGGACCAGTACGGGGTCGGGGACGTGGTCGATCTCGGCGAGGCCACCGGCAAGGTGGAAGCGGTCGGGCTGCGCGTGACCACCTTGCGGGATACCAAGGGCACCGTCTGGTATGTCCGCAACGGCGAGGTCCTGCGGGTCGGCAATTCCAGCCAGGACTACTCGGTAGCCGTGGTTGACCTGCCCATCGGGCATGAGGCGGATATTCCGGCATCCACTGAACTCGCCAGCCGGACCGCCACCGAGCTCACCGCCGACGGCAGCGCGCTGGCCGCCGACGTGCTCGAGCCCCCAGAGGTGCTCGGAGTCGAATCGATCAGCAAAGACGGCGTGACACTGCGGATCACGACCAAAGTGCAAGCCGGGCGGCAGTGGGTGGTGCAGCGGGCACTGCTGGCCGGCCTCAAAGAGGCGTTCGCCGACGCCGGGATCCCACCACCGTCGCCCGCTGGTTACACCGCCCCACCGGCTTGATGCCGGCACCCACGACTTGGCTGGACAAGGCAGGATGAAGAGGTGGCTGCACCAGAGACCTTTTACCAAGCCGTCGGCGGCGAGCCGACATTTCGCCGGATCGTCGGGCGCTTCTACGAGCTGGTGGCAAAAGACGAGGTCTTGCGTCCGCTTTACCCGGAGGAGGATCTAGGCCCAGCCGAGGAGCACCTGCGTCTGTTCCTGATGCAGTACTGGGGCGGGCCGCACACCTACTCCGAGACACGGGGGCACCCTCGGCTGCGGATGCGGCATGCACCGTTTCGGATCGGGCCCAATGAGCGTGACGCCTGGTTGCGCTGCATGCGCACCGCGGTGGAGGAAGCCGATCTCACCGAGGAGCAGCGCACAGTGCTATGGAATTACTTGGAGATGGCCGCAAACAGCCTGCTCAACTCGCTGAGCTGAATTGCCGACGATCGCCGCATCTCACCTGGCAGGATTATCTCTCGTGCGACGCGCCGACCACCGCCGTTTGACCCCCGAGGACGGGTCCTGGTGGCGCAATGCCGTCTTTTACCAGGTCTACGTCCGTTCCTTCGCAGACGGCAACAGCGATGGTGTCGGTGACCTCGAGGGCCTGCGCAGCCGGTTGGGTTACCTAGAGCTGCTGGGCGTGGACGCGTTGTGGCTCACCCCCTTTTATCGTTCCCCGATGGTCGACCATGGTTATGATGTCAGCGATCCGCGCGATGTCGACCCACTGTTCGGCGATCTGGCCACTTTTGACCGGCTACTCACCGATGCTCACCAGCGCGGCTTACGAATCATTGTCGACGTAGTGCCTAACCACACGTCCGACAAGCACAAATGGTTTCAGCAGGCGGTAGCAGCTGCGCCGGGCAGCCCCGCCCGAGCCCGATACATTTTCCGGGATGGCGCCGACTACAGCGGGACCAAACCGCCGAACAACTGGACCAGTACCTTCGGTGGACCAGCCTGGACTCGACTGCGTCCTTCGCTAAGCGACAAGGGTCAGTGGTACCTGCATCTGTTCGCGCCCGAGCAGCCGGATCTGAACTGGGAAAACCCGGAGGTGGCGGCCGATTTTGAACGCACTCTGCGGTTCTGGTTGGACCGGGGGGTAGATGGTTTTCGTATCGACGTGGCCCATGGGATGGCGAAACCACCTGGACTGCCCGACATGCCGCGACCCATCCCCAGTGGTTCAGGCCTGCTCGATGCCGAGGTCACCGATCCCCGCTTTGATGCCGATGGTGTGCACGACATTCACCGGATGATCCGAAAGGTGCTCGACGAGTACCCAGCGCGGGTAGCGGTGGGCGAGATCTGGGTCAGCGACGACATCGCCTTCGCCCGCTACATCCGTCCCGACGAGCTGCATCTTGGTTTCAACTTCCGGCTGCTGGAAGCGGATTTCGATGCTGCGCACCTGAGGGAGGCCATCGAGCACTCGTTGACGGCTGTCCAGGGCACTCCGGCACCGGCAACCTGGACGATTTCCAGCCATGACGCGGTTCGTCCGGTGACCCGTTACGGCGGCGGCGAGGTGGGACTGGCGCGGGCGCGGGCCATGGCGTTGGTGCAGCTTGCCTTGCCGGGGCCGGTGTACTTGTACAACGGCGACGAGCTGGGTTTGCCGAATGTCGAACTGCCGGATTGGGCGCTGCAGGATCCGGTGTGGCGGCGCTCCGGGTTCACCAACCGGGGGCGCGACGGCTGCCGAGTGCCGCTGCCGTGGGAGGGCACCACTCCACCGTACGGATTCAGCGCGACGCCTGGCACCTGGTTACCAATGCCAGGAGGCTGGGCCCGCTATGCCGTAGAAGCCCAGCTGGAGGATCCGGATTCGATGTTGTCGCTGTGCCGGCAGGCGTTGGAGCTACGAAGGAGCAGCCGGGCGTTCAGCGGCTCAGAGCTGGAGTGGTATGGCGCGCCACCCGGCTGTTTCGCGTTCCGGCGCAAGGGCGGCGGCCTGATTTGCGGTTTGAATACCTCCGCTACGCCGGTGGCGCTACCGCCAGGACAGGTATTGCTGGCAAGCGGACCACTGCCACTGAGCGTGGACGCCTTGCCCCCGAACACTGCTGTCTGGCTGATCTGAGCAGGTTGACGCCGAGCCCAACGGTCAGACGAGCAGCGGCAGGACAGCGCGCCGGCGGCGCAACACAGCGCCGTAGCGGGCGTCCAGCCGCAGCCACCAGTCAGTGGCCCAGACCCGGACGGTCTGTCCCGCGGCAGGCTTACCCACGAAGCCCATGCCGGACAGGGCGAACAGGCACCGCAGTGGTACCCCGACGTCCAATCCGGCACCACTGACCGTGATCACCTTCTGATCCAGCAAGTCGGAAGGCGGGCGGCCACCCGAGCCGGGATGAGTCCTGGCGACCGCAGCCCCCTGGCCAGCGAGCTCGGTGAGCACCTCAGCGGGTACTTGATCCACCGCACGCCAGCCCCGTTCGGGCGGGAGCGCAGACCGCCACCGGGCATCCTGGGCTTTGCCAGGATCGACCACCGTGTCGCCGACCACGGCCATCGCCGCCAGCATGTCTGTTCCCTTGAGGGTGAGATCACCGGGCCGCAGTCCACCACCCACCGAACGGGTCACCAGCGCGTCGAACGGGGTGTGCACCCACGCGTGCAGCCGGTCGCCGACAGCTCGCAGCCGTACGAGCGCCTCGCTGTCAAGTCGGACCGCACGGGCCACAAAGACACCGAGGTTAGCCCGCTCGGCGGGATCTGGAATGTACAGCTCAGCCATCGCCACCGTCGTCTCGGAATGCAGCCAGGAAATGACGTTCGGCAGGCAGCAGGCGGCGCGGCCGCTGCGCTGCGGTGTCGTAGGCAGCCAACCGGGTGCGGGCGGTGATCGCATCCCCTTCGGTGCCCGCAACGGTGTAGTCCAGAGCAAACGAGGCGGCCCGCAGCTCGCTGACCCACAGCTGTACCCGCACCGGGTGGGCCGCGTACACCAACGGCTGCCGGTAGCGGACCATCAGTTCGACCACGACGACGCCGTTGGCCAGGGCCTGAGCACCGCGTCGGGCGCCCTCACCGAAGAGCAGTTGGGTGCGCGCCTCTTCCAGGAGCGTGACCACGCGGGCATTGTTGACATGTCCGTAGACATCCATGTCCGACCAGCGCACCGCTACGTCCGTGCTGAAAACCGCCAACTACTTGCCCCCGGTCAGCCCGCAAATCAGTGCCTGGGTCCCATGGCCGCTAGCACTAATCTCCAGCGGCCGATCGACGACCCGACTCAGGCGGTGCCCATCGCGGTTCCGTGCTGAGATCCGGTAGTCGCAGCAGCGGGTTGGTCATTGCCTCGGAGACTTCTGCTTGGTCTGGCTGCCGCGAACTCGGTTCACTCAGGTTCGGTTCAGAGGGCGTCGGATCACCAGCGGTCGGAGCCAGTGCTAGGCCAGCCGCCCAGCGCCTTCCTCCTGCACCGTAATGAGGCAGATCTCGCATGGCCTCTTCGGCCGCGGGGGAATCGTCAGGACGGGATGGTGCGGTAGGCCGGACGTCAGCGTGGACATCACGGCTTTCCTGGTAGGCAGCCAGCGCCTCGGCAAGCAGATCACCGAGGCCCATCTGGCGGGTCTCGCCCTTCTCCGGCGGCTCACCGTCCACGGCTTCCCATTCCAGTGCTCGTGGCGTTGGAGCCGGTGGCGGCCCGAACGATGGGAACTCTCGGCGGGTCGCCGGAAGCTGCTCAGTGTCCTCGTCGGTGCCCTTCTCTGCGGCGACGCCGGTGGTGGCGGCTTCCGCAGTCTGGGCGAGCTTTGCAACTTCCGAGGCCTCCGACAGATCCGCGCGCGGTGGTACCAGAACCGGGTAAGTCACCGCGGAATCAGATGATCTGTTCGGACTGTGTGCGCTGCCGTCCTTGGAATCACTGTCTGCACGCTGAGGCACCTCGACAGTGTCGGCTTTCGCTGTCCGATCCCCGACGGATTCCTCGGCATGCCGCCGGCCGGAGCGCACCGCAGACAACGCTGACGAAGACAGCAAGTCACTCACAGACACGGGAGTTCCTGCCGCACCACGGCGGTGCCGGGCCCTGGACTGCCAGGAATCAAGTCCGCCTGATGACTCGGCGCCCAGCGCCGTATTCGCCTGTTCGATCGACGGCTCTGGCGCGGTCGTAGGAGCCACCAAGGAGATGTCCGCTGCCGTAGGAGTCCGCGCATCAACGCTGTCGCTATGCACTGCCACGACTTGCACTTCCTCGACGATCTCGGCCGCGTTCGTCCCAGTGACCTGCACTTCGGAAACTTCAGGCGCCGATGATTCGACCACGATTGTGACCGGCAATGGGCCGGTGTCTGCATCGAGTCCGGACATACCTGCTCCAGCATTGCCCAGCAGCTCGGTGACCTCGCCAATAAGGCGCACTTCTTCGCGGCGCGCGGACCCGCAGTTGTCCAGCAGAGTAGCGCGCGCGGATTCGACGTCACGCCGGTGGCGACCTTCCGCGGCCCGCGCTGCGCGCATGCAATGCAGGGCGTCGGCGAACTCATCCCTGGCCTCGTGCACGTGGGACAGGCCCTCTAGGCACTCGGCGAGCACCGCGTCCACCCCATAACGCTGGGCGCCTTCCACCGCATCGGCGAGCAAGGTCAGCGCCGGCTCGTGGCGGCCTTCGGCGAGATGCACTTGAGTAGCGAGTGCTAGTCGCAGCCTGCCCACCGCCCCGGCAGCCGCCGCACGCACGGGACGCCGCAGCAGCGGCCGCACCTCCTCCAGCGCGGTGTCACCCGCTCCGCGGGCAAGCAGGCTCAGCGTCAGTTCGAGCATCAAGCGCGCACCCACCTCGCCGCTGTCGTGATCAGGCTCGACCAGTCCAGCCAGCAGTTCGCGACCCTCCCGAGCCTTCGCCTCGGCCGCTGCGACCTCACCCCGGCTACGGTGATACGCCGCGTGGGTTGCCCGAACCGCGGCCCGCAGCAGCAGCGCCGTGTCGTGGTCGAGGCTTGGGTCCTCGCGATACAGCTCGTCGGCTTCCTCAAGCGCGGATGCAACTAGGTCGTCATGACCCAGCGCAGCTGATGCCTCGGCCACGGCTACGAGCGCCGCGCCTCTCAGCACCGCAGCAACGTCGTCTCCAGCGGCCAGTACCGCGCGCACTGCGGTGAGCGCGGTGGTGGGCTCCCCCAATGCGGCAGCGCAATGCGCTAACTCCACGTGCAGCTCATGTCGTAGCCCCTGCGGAGTGTCACCGTCGCGAATCGCGGGAAACAGGCGATGAGCCGCTTCCCCGTACCGACCGAGCCGGTTGAGTGCGAACACCGCGATGTGATCAGCGCGCAGCGCGGCCATCGTGTCGTCCTGCGCCGCCGCCACCGCCCGATCGGCCAACAAGAGGGCCAGTTCGGGCGCTCGCCAACGCAGCAGCATCGCCGACTCCACCAGCGAAGCGGCCTCACCACCGTTGGGGCCTCCAGTGGGCACCATGCCGGGCCGGACCTCGCGCGCCGTGCTACTCACCTCCCACCCCCATCGCAGTTACCGATCATCGACCGTCTCATCCGGGTCAGTCCCGGGTCAGTCTGCGGTAGGTCACGCGGTGTGGTCGCGCCGCCTCCGCTCCAAGTCTTTCGATCTTGTGCTGCTCATAGGCCTCGAAGTTGCCTTCGAACCAGAACCAGGACGCAGGATTCTCCTCCGTGCCCTCCCAACTGAGAATGTGGGTCACCACCCGGTCCAGGAACCATCGATCGTGGGAGATCACTACGGCGCAACCGGGGAAGTGTTCCAGTGCGTTCTCCAACGAGCTCAACGTCTCGACATCGAGGTCGTTGGTGGGTTCGTCGAGCAGGATCAGGTTGCCACCTTGTTTGAGCGTCAACGCCAGGTTGAGCCGGTTGCGTTCGCCGCCGGACAGAACCCCAGCCGGTTTCTGCTGGTCGGGCCCCTTGAAGCCGAACGCGCTGACATACGCCCGCGAGGGCATCTCAGTGTTGCCGACCTGGATGTAGTCCAATCCGTCGGAGACTACCTCGAACACAGTCTTGCTGGAATCGATGCCCGCGCGTTCCTGGTCGACGTAGGACAGCTTCACCGTCTCACCAACCTGGACCGTGCCTGAGTCAGGCTCTTCCAATCCAACGATGGTTTTGAACAAGGTCGTCTTACCGACGCCGTTGGGACCTATGACCCCCACAATGCCGTTGCGAGGCAGGGTAAAGGACAGGTCCTTGATCAGCAGACGGTGGTCGTAACCCTTGTCCAGGTGCGACACCTCCACCACGACGTTGCCCAGCCTGGGTCCCGCTGGGATCTGAATCTCCTCGAAGTCGAGCTTGCGACTGCGCTCGGCCTCGACTGCCATCTCTTCATAACGCTGCAGCCGGGCTCGGGATTTGGCCTGCCGAGCTTTTGCCCCCGATCGGACCCAGGCGAGCTCGTCGCGCAGCCGCTTTTGCAGCTTCTGATCCTTTCTGCCCTGGACAGCGAGGCGGTCGGCCTTCTTCTCCAGATAGGTGGAGTAGTTGCCCTCGTACGGGTAGGCCCGGCCACGATCAAGCTCGAGGATCCACTGGGCCACGTTGTCCAGGAAGTACCGGTCATGGGTGACCGCCAGAACCGCGCCCGGGTAGCCGGCCAAAAACTGCTCCAACCACAGCACGCTCTCTGCGTCCAAGTGGTTGGTGGGCTCATCGAGCAGCAACAGGTCGGGTTTGGATAGCAGCAGCCTGCACAGGGCGACCCGACGCCGCTCTCCACCGGATAGGTGACGCACCGACTCGTCGGGTGGCGGGCACCGCAGCGCGTCCATGGCCTGCTCCAGCTGGGAGTCCAAATCCCAGGCGTCGGCGTGGTCGAGCTCCTCTTGAAGCCGCCCCATCTCCTCCATGAGCTCGTCGGAGTAGTCGGTGGCCATCTTCTCGGCGATCTCATTGAACCGGTCCAGCTTGGCCTTGGTTCCGCCCAAGCCCTCTTCGACGTTGCCTAAGACCGACTTGTCCTCGTTCAACACCGGCTCTTGCGGCAGGATCCCCACCGTCGCACCCGGTGCCAGGAAAGCCTCCCCGTTGTTGGGTTGGTCAAGCCCAGCCATGATCTTGAGCACGCTGGACTTGCCCGCTCCGTTGGGCCCGACCACACCGATCTTGGCGCCGGGAAAGAAGGCGAGGGTTACGCCGTCGAGGATGACCTTGTCGCCATGCGCTTTACGCACTTGCTTCATGGTGTAGATGAACTCCGCCACGGGCGCGATCGTAGAGGGGAGCGCCGGGGCAGGGCAGCGCGGCCGACCACCGCTGCGCCGGCGCTGACCACTCAGGCAGGCACCGGAACCAGGGGCCGAGCCGCGTCGGCCAGGTCGGCCAGGTTCACCCCGTCCACTGGCGTCGCATCGTCGATCAGCTCCGTCCCGATCTCGGCGGCGGAGTTGTCGTTGGCAACATGGGGACGTTCTTCGCGGCGCTGCTTACGCACCGTGGCAGTGCAGCGAGCCAAGTCCGGCCCAATCGCGCTGGCCTCTAGTTCGACGATCGATCGGCGCTCACCTTGGTCGGTGGTCCACTCCCGAGTGCGTAGCTTCCCTCTGACGATCACCGGGTCGCCCTTGACCAACGAGGCGGCGTTCTCGGCGAGCCTGCGCCAGCAGCGCGCCGATAGGTACAGGCTTTCTCCGTCGATCCACGATTCGGACGCGCTATCAAACCGACGCTCGTTGCAGGCGACCCGAAAATTGAGCATAAGCGTGCCGTCTGGACCGACCCGTCGCGGTCGCATATCAGTGACCAGCGTCCCCACCACGGTGACCGGCGTCTCTCGCATTTCCCAAACCTCCTCACAACCCTCCCCGCTCTGGCAGGGAACCGGCCCCATCGGCCGGCCGGATCTAGGCTGCGCCGCCGAGGCGGGGACCGGTAGCTGGCCATGATCGACATGTGGATAGCTGGGCTCAATGTGCACAACTGGGTTGGCGCGGCCCGGTCGAGCCGCCGGACTGTCGGGGGTCGGTGCTATTGGCGACCAAGAAGATCGACGGTTGCTGCAACGCAGTCGTCGCGGCTCGTGGTTAGGCTTGCCGCCATGGAGCGAGCCTTCGGTTTGGAAATTCCCCGCACGCTGGAGGAAGTCTGCGATCCGCGCCGGCTCGCTCTGATCGTCTACGACATGCAGATCGGTGTGCTTCGCCAGATCAGGGACGCGGAGACGATCGCCAAGCGTGTCGTGGCGGTCCTCGACGCCGCTCGCGCAGCCGGCGTGCGAGTGGTGTTTCTCCGGCACCTGTCGATGCCCAAGGAACTCATGGGAGTCTTCCAACTGCGCATGGCGATGGCGTGGCAACGCGTCGACTCGGTGGAGGCGGTCAACCCGTGGTTCCTTCGTGACTCACCGGGTTTCGACCTCATTCCTGAGCTGGCGCCTCGCGGCACCGAGGCCGTCTTCGACAAGATAACGATGTCCGCTTTCGAGGGCACCCCGGTTGATATCGTGCTGCGGGACTGCGGCGTCAACGCCTTCGCCATCGTCGGTGTGGCTACCGAGATAGGCATCGAGCCGACGGTGCGCCACGGCGCGGATCTCGGTTACATTCCCGTCGTGGTGGCCGACGCGTGCGGTGCCGGTGACGAGCAGGCTGCCCGCCGCTCGATCGACAGCATCCGGTACACCGGCGACGCGCTGGTCACCGACACGGCCACATTCTGCCGCCTGCTACGCGGTCAGTGACATGTTTACAACCACTTCGTCGCCAAGTTCGACGACCAGGTTGGTCAACCTGGTCGCGCGGCATGCCTTGCTGAGCGCGCTGAGTGCGAGATGGCGGCGGCTGCTCGCTAGTCTGCTCAAAGCGCCCGCCGGCGCGCATGCCCCCGTAGCTCAGCCGGATAGAGCAAGCGACTTCTAATCGCTAGGCCGCAGGTTCGAATCCTGCCGGGGGCGCTAGGCCGCATACATACGGGCGCCAGAATCTGAGCTGTCGCTCGCCGCAACAGCTGTGGCAGTTGCTAGTCGATGCAGGCAAGCCCCCCGTCGATCCCCTTTGAGCGGATGAAGCCATCGCATGTTCCGAACAGCCCGTCGCAGTGCTGTTCGACGATCAGCTGCGCTCTTACTTGCCGCGTGCAAGGGCAAACGAGTTGGGCTGTTGTCGACACCGGAATCCGCTCCTCGGAACTTCTCGGCTCGCCCGTGGAACTGGTTGAGCTCGCATGGGTAACCGCACTCACCTCATACCGGCGCAATTCAGCGAAGTAGCGGCCGCCGTGGCAAGGAAAAACCATCGCGCCCGGATCAACCGAGCCGTCGGCGCGCGGGCCATCCCGGATCGACGCAAAACGCCAGATATAGGCGAAAAGTTGACGACCCCACATGCTCACATTCGCGGACGCTCCTAGAGATCGAGCAGGTCGAAGACCTTGCGATAGAGCGAACGCTTTTGTTCGTCCTCGAGATAGTGGATAGCGAATGCGACACGGCAGCATCAACACGCCTCAGCGCGGGCTGGGCCTCGGCGCGGTCGTGCTCCATGAGCTCGATGCGGTGGTCGCCGGTCACACGCTCGCGGGTAGGCGCAAGCATGTGCACGGGAAAGTCGACACCCAGCATCTCCGGGTGATCAAGCCGGAGCAGGTCGAGCAAGCAGAGGCACAGGGTGGGCGCCGTGTTCGTGTGCTAACGACAATGCCTGGTCAGTACACCTTGAGGTAGGTGAAGCTGATGCTGTTGCTCTTGTCGCCATTCTGCTCGACGGTGACGTCGACCGTGCCAGAGCCGTCCGGCACGCTCGCCTCGATAGAACCGGTGTTGGTGACCTTGAAGGGCACTGATTGGTCGCCGAAGTACAGGGCGTCCACCGCGTCCAAACCGTCGCCTTTGATGATCACCGGGGTCTCGGGCAGCGCCGATTCCGGGGTTACACTGTTGAGCTTCATGAGGCTCCTTTCGGGTGTGCACGAGTTCGCGTCCTTGCAATGAGTACCCGCTGAGGAACCGGTCAACGCCTGATCCCGTCCCGCTGTTGTCCGCGCTGCGGTGGATGTCGGGAACCCACCGATGGCGTTAGTCTCTGGGGTTTCCTGTCCGACAGGTACGAGGAGGGCGAGAGGATGACCCGCTGGACACTGCCGCCCGGGGACATCCCGTCGGCCTGGTTCAACGTCGCTGCGCACCTGCCAAAACCGCTGCAGCCGCCGTTGCACCCAGCGACCCGAGAGCCGCTGGGCCCGGATGACTTGGCGCCGCTGTTCCCGGCCGCGCTTATCGAGCAGGAGATGACGGCCACACCTTGGGTCGACGTACCGGGTGAGGTGCTCGACATCCTGCGGCTGTGGCGGCCTACCCCGTTGGTTCGCGCGATTCGCCTGGAACGCGCGCTGGGCACGCCGGCCAGGATCTACTTCAAGGACGAATCAGGCTCCCCGGCGGGCAGCCACAAGCCGAATACCGCCGTTGCGCAGGCCTTTTACAACGCCCGCGAGGGCGTACGCAGGCTGACCACCGAGACCGGCGCCGGTCAATGGGGATCCGCGTTGGCCTTCGCCTGTGCCCAGTTCGATCTGGAATGCATGGTCTACATGGTTCGAGCCAGCTTCGAGCAGAAGCCGTACCGGCGGGTGCTCATGGAGACGTGGGGCGGCTCGGTGGTGCCCTCTCCGGTCGACGAGCCCGACCATCCCGGCTCGCTCGGCACGGCAATCTCCGATGCGGTGCGCGACGCGGTCAGCCGCGGGGATACCCACTACTCGCTCGGTTCGGTGCTCAACCACGTGCTGCTGCACCAGACGCTGATCGGGCTGGAGGCGCGGGAACAACTCGCCCTAGCCGGGGAGTCGCTGCCGGACGTGGTGATCGCACCGTGCGGTGGCGGATCCAACCTCGGTGGCATCTCATTGCCCTTTGTGCCCGACGCGGGGGTCCGGCTGCTCGCCGTCGAGCCGCTGTCCTGCCCCACACTGACCCAGGGTCGGTTCGACTACGACTTTGGAGACACCGCCGGCTACACCCCGCTGCTGCCCATGTACACGCTGGGCCATGACTTCGTACCGCCGAGCATCCACGCCGGCGGCCTGCGCTACCACGGGGACAGCCCGATGATCTCGGCGCTGGTCCGTGACGGTCGGATGGAGGCGGTGGCATACCCGCAGGGCAAGGTTTTCGAGGCGGCAGTGCAATTTGCTCGCACCGAGGGCAAGGTGGCCGCACCGGAAGCCGCGCACGCGATCCGCGCCGTCATCGATGAGGCGCTCGCCGTCAAGGAGACCGGCGAGGAGAAGCTCATCCTGTTCAACTACTGCGGCCACGGGTTTCTCGACCTGTCGGCTTATGACGACTACCTTCACGGCCGGCTAGCCGACGAACAAGGCTGACGCTGCGCGGGCGGATCACCTGGTCACACGATGATGCGCATGGGCCGGTCACGGCGGTCGAGCTCGCCGCCCAGCGTCTGGGCGCAGCCCGCCGCCCACCGGCGCGCAGACCAGGCGGCAGCGAGCGCGTCGAGCGCATCGTCAAGGGCCACCCGTTCGGGGGCACTGGCAAGCGCCGCACCGATGCCGACCATGGACGACAGCGCGGTGATCCGCTGCCAGGCGCCCGGTGCGCTTTTCTTACGCAGAAAAGCAACGCCGGGCGCCATCGCGCGAAAAGACAGCTCCGGGTGCACCTCGATGATGTGGGGTGGCAGCGCCAGCGCATCCCATTCTCGGATCTTGGGCACGATGCCCCAGGTATAGATCGTCATCCCGGCCTCGCCGCGCTGCCGCAGCGCCGCGCAAGCTTCGCGGTGGCTGGCCGCGTCGAGCACGTCCCGGACCGGGGCAAGGAAGATTGAGGCCGCTGCCCGCCCCAGACGTCGCCGAGCCTCCACATCGCAGCGTCGTGGCCCCTGCTCCGGCAGTCCGATCGGCACGTCCACGCCGACCGCGGCGCAGCCGGCCACCTCCTCGAGCACCGCCGCGGCGTGCTGAGCCACCGCCCAAGAGACAGCATCCCCGCACAGCACGGCGATCACCCATCGGTCGCCGGCACCGTCCACCCCGGCAATCATTGGCACCGCTCGATCATGCCTTGACCGCGAGGTGGTTGCGGTCGCGGTTGGATAAAGCGTATGAGGCTTGTGCTAATGGCCGACACCCACATTCCGCGCCGCGCCCGGGATCTGCCCGAGCAACTGTGGCGGGCCGTCGAGTCGGCGGACGTCGTGGTACACGCCGGGGACTGGGTCTGCGTGGAGCTCCTGGATGCCCTGCTGGCGCGATCCCGCCAGCTGATCGGAGTGGTTGGCAACAACGACGGGCCGTCACTGCGCGCCCGGCTGCCGGAGGTTGCAACGGTCGAGCTGGGCGGTGTGCGGCTGGCAGTCGTACACGAGACCGGAGCGGCCCGCGGGCGGGAGCAGCGCTGCGCCGCCCAATTTCCCGACACCGACGTGGTGGTCTTCGGGCACAGCCACATCCCGTGGGACACGGTGGCGCCCACCGGATTGCGGCTACTAAATCCGGGATCGCCGACCGACCGGCGGCGCCAGCCGACGTGCAGCTGGATGACCACGGAGATCAATGACGGGCAGCTTCACGAGGTTCGGTTGCACCGGCCTGGCTGACTCAGGAAGGTCGATTAGCTAGTGAGATCGGCCAGTAGCAAGCCACTGCGTGGCTTAGGCGTGAAATAGGTGCTCTTGCGCGGCATCCGTCGGCCTTGTTCATGCACCGCCAGCACGTCGGCAAACGGCACCGCAGCCAACTCCAGCACGACATCGACATGCGAGTCCGCCGGATGCCCCGCTGGTAGGGCACGCACCTGGGGTCCCTCCGGGTCGATGCCCAACCCATCAGCAATGAGCAACCGTTCCACCACCGCATGATCAATTCTCGGCAGCGGTTCACCAGGCCCGGGTGCAGGCAAGACGACGAGCACGTCACCATCGCAGGCCCGCGCCAGCACGCTGCCGGGCTGCGCCGGCGGGCCCAAACCGGTGACCTGTCGCACCGCCAAGCCGGCCGCGCGCCAGACGGCTACTAAATCATCACGCCGCAGGCCGGTGCCGACCAGCGCGCGGTGGATCGCGCCGATACGCAGCGCCGGTCCTGCGGTCACCAAGGCGAGCAGTACGGATCGCTCGCCGGCCGCCGCCGCGGCCACCCGGTGGTTACCGTCCGCGACCAGCAGCGGGCTGTGCGCTACCGCGGCGCGCACCGCGTCCTGGTCAGTTCCCGGCTCGAGCAGCCACAACTGGTGGGTCCGGCCACCGGAGTCGGTGGTCGACACCACCGGTGTACCCAGCTCGTGAATGCAGTCCAGCACGGCTGCGGTCAGCCGCTCTCCATCGCTTACCGGGACCAGCATCGCTGCGCTGGTGGCGCAGCCGAGCCCGGCGAGCATCGTGGCACGTTCTGCCACCACCTGCGGGTAGATGTCCTCGCTGTGCCGGACGAAAGACATCCCCTGGGAGTCCGCCGCCGTTGAATCGACCAGGCACAGCACGCCGATCGCCGTCCCGTCTGGCCCATCCACCCGGTACGGCGCAACCACGTCGGCCACCGGACGGTATGCGCTGGCGCGCAGCCGTTCCAGCGCTTGCCGCGCCGCGGGCAGCGCATCGACCAAGGTCAATTCGCCGGCTAGCGCTGCGGGCGTGCGATGCGGGTGCTGTACCGCCAGCAACATGTCACCGCCACACGATGACTGGGCCAACGCCGCGGTGACCTCTCCGGCGTCGGCGAACTCGTCGACGTCCGGTCCAGGCACGCGATCCGTGACCACCCAGCCATGCCTGATTGCGTGTACCCACCGTGTCATCCCTGGCTCCTGACCGCTGTGCTGAGGATCTATCGGTCGTAGCCGTGGCGCAGCAGGAAACGCGCAGCGCGTTGGTTCTGGTCAGCATCCATCGACTCCACACCGAGCGCGTTAACCACCCGGTTGCAGATTTCCAACAGTACTGCGGCGTGAACTGCGTGCATGATCTGTTCGTCATCCAAGCCGGCGCAGCGCAGCGCCCGGACATCACTTGCGGTGACCTGGTCGGGTCCGGCGGACAAGCGGCGCAGAAACGGCACCATCGCGGCCATCCCCGGAGCAACGCAGTCCAGCGCGCCCCTGTGCACCACGTCGTCGACCACGCGGGCGCCGAGAAGCAGCCCGGCGATGGCCCCGTGCACCCTGGCGCAGTAGCCGCACCGGTTGCCGGCCGACACCACCGCGGCGAACAGTTCACGCTCCCCCACCGACCAGCGGCTCGGGCCGCGCAGCGCTGCGTGGCCATACCGCCCGACCGGCTTGCCGAAGAATTCGTACCGGTAGAGCAACACCTTGACCAGACCAGGGGTTGGCTGACCGAAAAACCAGCGCAGCACCGGCCGTAACATCCATGCGCGCCATCCGCGGCCTCGTTCGATCACTGCAAGACGGATCACGGCGGCCGGTCCCGCAGCAGCCGTTCGACCGCGCGCAGCCGCTCCAAGCCGGCACCGACGGCCGCTGTCACGATGCACTCGAACAGCTCGTCGGCAGTGTGTCCGGCGGCCAGCAGGCGCCGGACGTGCCCATCGGTGACGCCCGAGCCGCCTGCCGACACCAGCTCAGCTAGTTCCCTCAGTTCACCGGCGATCCCCCCGCCGCTGACCAACTGCCGACGCACACCGCGCGGCAGCGCTCCGGCGTGGCCAGTGACGCGGTCCGCCAGTTCGTTCAGCCGCCGCGCGCGGAGATCCCCCATGCTGACCTCTCGGCGCAGATCAGATTCCGGCAAGGGCGGCGGCGGCGAGTCCGACGACGAGCAGTGGACCGGCAACCCGCAGGTGCACGAAAGCCAGCGCGGCGAACCACAGCGGCCACACCGGCACCGGGCGTGGTGGCTGCGGCGGACGGGGTTGGCGGAACCAGGACCACACGGTGGCCAGCCGGTAGAGCCCACCCAGCGCTACCAGCGCCGGCC
>DATELN010000121.1:0-2728 GCA_035276605.1 Pseudonocardiaceae bacterium
GCACCGACGCCCAAGCGCTTGCCCTTTTGCTGGAGTTCAGCGGCGGCCAGCCGCACTCATCACGCATTAACCTGGTGATTTGTTTAGCCGTGTCACTGACCAACTGCCCGACCGGACGGTCCTCGTGCTGCGCCGGTGTTCCACCAGCATCGTCGGACATGATCGTTCCTTGCTGTTCGCTCACGACCCACATACCGGCAGCCGTACGATCAATTGTCCGTGGTAGGTGGGGGCTCTTTCATGGCGCGGGTGTCGCGGGGTGGTAGGAACGGCTCCTGTTCTGCGAGCTGGCCGGCTTCGATGCGTTGACCCCTGGCCAACTCGGCGTCGAGTTCCGCGCCGAGCAAGATGGCAATGTTGGAGATCCACAGCCACACCAAAAAGCCGATCACTCCACCCAGCGAACCGTAGGTTTTGTTAGGAGCCGAAATTGGCCACATAAAACGCGAATCCGGCCGACGCCAGAACCCAGACCACAACAGCCAGCACACCACCGGGACTCAGCCAACGAAACCCCAGGTGTTTCACGTTGGGCGATGCCCAGTACAGCAAGGCGAACATCAGGCTGACCAACGCGGCGATCACGGGCCACTTGGCGATGTTCCACACCAGCACTCCGGTAGCGCCGATTCCCAGCAGTTGCCCCGCTCGATCAGCCACAGCCCCACTCGCGACTACTCCAACCGCGGACAACGCCAGCAGCGCCACCACCGCCAGGGTCAGACCCACCCGTAGCGGCACCGTTTTCCACACTGGGCGCCCTTCGGGCATCTCGTAGATGGCGTTGGAGGCTCTCATGAACACACCGATGTAACCCGAAGCCGCCCACAGCGCACCAGCAAGACCGATGATCGCCAACGGCCCAGCCAGTCCCTCGGACTGCCACAATTCGGTGATCGCGTTGACCAGCACGTCCCGCCCTTCCCCGGGGAGCATAGTGTTGATGTTGTCGATCAGCGTCTGGGTCGCCGAGGGCCCCAGCAGATCCAGCGCCGCGGTGAGCACGATCATTGCGGGGAAGATCGACAGCACACTGTAATAGGTCAGCGCTGCGGCCCAATCGGTGAGATTGTCCTTACCGACCTCCCGCACCGTGCGCTTGAACACTGCCCACCACGAGCGCTTGGGCAACTCCGTAGGGCCTTGCGGCCCGCTACCCGTAGCACGGCCGGAGCCGCTTGGTCGTGGGTATGTGGTCTGCCCATTGCTACCGCCCTCTAGGCCAGCGCCAGTCGATCGCGCCCGAAAGTACCCCGGCGGTGAGCTGACGGCTGCGGATCGACGGCGCCCCACCCTCTGACCGCGGTCACACCCGAGGCAACCATCGGACCCGGCAGCGCCACCGGACGTCTCCTGTGGATGGACGACAGGCAGCCGCGGCCTATTTCCCCGGATCGGTGCCGGTGATTTTCTTGATGCCCTTGGCGCCGGCCCGGTCCACCGCGGCCTTCACCACGGCGAAGATCGCGCCCTGAATCGCGGCGGCGACCAGCACCTCCTGGGTGCTGTACTCCGGAGAGGTGGCCTCTGGGGCCTCCTCCTCACCGGAGACTGCCGCCCACACCTTCTTAAACACCGCACCGGCGAGGATCCCGCCCAACACGCTAACGAGCAGGCTCAGTGCCCTGTAGAGCAACTTCACGCATCCTCCTCGCCCCGCTTGCGTCGACGCAGGCGAATCAGCAACCCCAACACGGCCAACGCTCGCGCCCACCGCCGAAGCCGACTTGTCCTGGAGCGCCCGCCGACCTGCTGGGTCTTATCCTTCTTCCGTCGACGTTGACGGCGACGGCCAAAGATCAACAATCCCAACACGGCCAGCGCTGCGCCCACTGCTGCACCCAGCTTGTCCTGGACGACCCGCTGGGCCTGCTGCGTCGCCGCGCCGGTCAGCTGCGGTGCCCGCGCAATCGCCTGGGCGCCCACGTCCCGAACCTTCTGGGTGATCTGTGCCTTGAGCTCCTGTGCCTTGTCACCCGGCTCACCCGCCTCACTCATGCCGCGCAACATACCCGCAACGGTCAGCCGTAACACCCCACCGAAGGCGACCTTGTCAGGTCAGCGGCCAACCCACACCGACCTGCTGGCCAAGGACTCCACCTCCGCCAAACCTCGATACGGTGACAAGACACCTGCTTCCGCTTTTGCCCGTCCTGGGCCAGGCCGATCCCCGACTACATCCATCGCTACATCGGCCACGGACAGCGGGAAACGTCCTCGGACCCGGATCGGCAGACGAGACCACATTTTGGACAACCGACAGGTAGCGGTGAGGCATCGTCTATGACTACGGAAGGCCTTCGTCGCCATCTTCTGCTTGGCCGGGCGTTGCGCCCGCGAGTCCCTGGGTGCGTCGTGGTCTCATCGTTGGTCTCATCCGTCTGCGTTCGCCCAAGTTCATGCACTCGAATCAATGCAGAAATGCAGGTTGCGGACGTGAACGTTATTTGGCGAACTGTTATCCCGAGTCCTGAAAATCGGAAGAGCGACGGTTCGATCCCGCGGCCTGGCGGAAAATTGTAGTCACGGCAGCCGAGAATGTGAACCCGTAGCCATTTCGACACGCCATGCCATGCAACCGAAACACCCGGGTCGTGCTGTCCGCGTGCTGTAACGAAGGGTCAGTAGCGGTCAACTGCAGTACGCCACAGTACAGGCCATCCGCAGGTCAGCTTATACACCTGGCACGGTAGTGAGATTCCCAAGCTCTAGACGCGGGTTCGATTCC
>DATELN010000122.1:0-2717 GCA_035276605.1 Pseudonocardiaceae bacterium
GGAAAGTCTCCTGAAGGGTGACACGCATCGGCGTGGAGCCTGCTGCCGCACAACCGACCGAAAGTCCTCGGGCTTGCCTTTGGGTTTGGGGTGATCATGGACTGGTAGGCCTGTAGCGAGGGAGTGCAGATGACGGGCGCGTCGGCCGGTGATGTGGTGGCGCAGACGCGGAGCGAACTCGCCGATGTTGCGGAGTCGATCCGTTCTCATCGTTTCCTCGAGCTGCTGCGTACCCGGGACGTTCCGCGAGAGCGGCTGGCTGTCTTCGCGGGGGCGCAGCACATGATCGTGTCTAGCGACCGCAGGAGTTTTGCGGTGCTGGCGGCGCGCTTTCCCGGTGGGCTGGCCGGGGAATTCTTTCTGGGCTTGGCCGAGGGCGAAGGTCTGGCCCTGCACAAGCTCAACGGCCTGCGCGACTGGCTCGGCCTGACCGATGCCGAGCTACGCGCCCACGAGCCGCACCCCGGGACGCAGGCCTACCCGGCGTTTGTGGCCTGGCTCGCGCTGAACGGCTCGCGCGCCGATGTCGTGCTCGCCTTTCTCAGTAATCTCGAGGTCTGGGGGGACAACTGTGCCGCGCTCGCGGCCGCATTGCGCGATGCCTACGGTGCCGACGACGCCGCGGTGTCGTTCTTCGACTTCTTCGCCAACCCGCCCGCCGGTTTCGAGGCACGCGCGCTCGCGGTGCTGGAGGAGGGGCTCGCCGGCGGGGACTCGCCGGTGTCCGCGCGCAGCGCCAGCCGGCTGCTGCAAGCCTACGAGCTGTCTTTCTGGGATGCGCTCGCCGAATGGCTATGACCTGGACTGAGCGGGCACCGCACCGGCTGTCCGTTACGAGCTTTGTCCGTGCTCGCGGCGGGCAACGCTGATCTTGTCTGTCACGGAAGCGGAGGCGCCATCCCCTCACCGGTCAGTTGAATGACGGTGCGGGTCAAGCTGTCCCCACCTCCTCACTGGAGAAGAAGCCCATCAGCACTGGCGCGATTGCCTCTGAGGAAATGTCGTCGCTCTGGGCAGCAAGGGTGCAGCCGGACGCTCGTCACACGCCGCGGGCCACACACCAGCTCCACACTTCGAGTACCGCCCGCGGCGATGAGCGGCCGGTCAGGATGCCGTGCTGGGATTTACGGTGAGGTCCTGAAGCGCGCGGGAAGTGTTCGGTGCTTGCCCGGTCAGGCACCGCATATGCCAGCGCACGCTGAGGGAGCCCGCCATGCAAGCGTCGGTGACGACCAGTCGGGCGAGACGGCGAGCCTGGCCTGGCCAGCCCATCGCGGCCGGGCCATCCGGCTCTCCGTAATGGCTGTTGCGTACCGTGCTCGTCGTCGACGATGTTGTACGCCTGGCCGGCACCCTTCTCCAGGGCGGCCACGGTCGCCGCGGCGGCCGGCGTCGTCCAGGTAGATGAAGTTGACGAAGCCGCCGCCGGACGAGGGCACCGGCACCGGCGCGTGCGGACCAGGTTGATGATCACCCTGGTCACGCCGTACTGGCCGTAGAAGGCGCCATAACGCAGCGCGATGCCCTTCATCTCGTCGGCGAGATCACCTGCTCCTCGGTGGAGCAGATAGCCGCCATGCCCTTGCCGATCTGGCCAGGCGCGGTGATGAGGTGCGGCCCGCCGCGGTGGCTATGTCATTGGCCGGGTGCCAGGAAGACTGCCACTGTCCGGGCAGGGACGGTGAAGGAACCTGTGCTCGGCTCGTTTCGGGATTGCTTGACGATGGGATCGCGTCCGGCCTGTTGGAACGGGTCGAGGACGTACCGCTGTCCAGCGGCTGCTGCGACCTGTTCACTCACCGTGTTGGGCGTCGCGTTGAACATGATCATCATGCCGCGCAGCTGCGGGTCGATGTTGGGCCCGACGGTGTCGTCGAGTCGCATGACGATGACGCCGGGGGTTTCGTTCGGTCCGCTGTTGGGGAAGGACAGCTTCTGCTGGATTAGCGCGGCGGACCCGAGGTGCAGCAGCGGGCTGGCCTGCCGGATGCGTAGCAGTGTCTGCGATTGGTTCTCGGCGGTGGCCAGGTCGGCCGGGGTGGGTTTGAGAGCCGGGTTGGCCAGCAGCGGCTTGGCGTAGGGCCACTTGTCGGTGGAGCTGGGCGGCAGCCCGCGGCCGAATCCGTTGATGGTCAGCGATGGGTCGAGCACGTTGAACCAGTCGCCGGAGTCGTAGCTGTTGCCGTCGAAGGACTTGCTGCGCAGCACATCCGACCCGGTTTGCCAGAACGACACGCCCTGGGAGAAGGCGGTGGTGGCCAGGGAGAGGGTTTGCATCCGGATCCGGTTGGCCATGGTGGTAGCCACCGGCAACTTGTACGTCAGCGCGTCGTAGAGGATCTCGTTGTCGTGCGCGTCGACGTAGTTGATCGCCTCTTGGGACTGGCTGGTGTAACCGGCGGGCTGCCCGTTGTAGTCCACCTGGGCGCCGGTGACGGTCGCGCCGGTCCTGTCGGTGAACGTGTAGTTCTTCAGGTTGCCGGTCAGGCCGACCTTGATGAGGTCCATGTTGTGCAGCAGCCCGGCCTTCTGGTCGCTGCTCGAGCCATTCACTGGGTCTGCGTTCGGGTCGGTGAACTGCCCGCTGCCGAATCCCTGGATGCGAGGGTCACTGTCGAACGGGCCGCCGCCGCGAACAGCGTCACGGATGCGGTCGTTGAACGTCCCGATGCCAGTGCCGGCCATGTTCGCTTGAGTGGCTTGCACGAACAGCGCGT
>DATELN010000123.1:0-4923 GCA_035276605.1 Pseudonocardiaceae bacterium
CACGGGGTCACCCGAGAACGCATCCGGCAAATCGAAACCAAAACAATGGCCAAGCTGCGCCACCCCTCCCGCTCCCAAGCCCTACGCGACTACCTGAACTAACACACCAACCACACCACACCCGCACACCGCTGGAGATGCCGACCGATGGCCCTAGCTGCGGGCGCAGTCGCGCCGTCCTGGCTACTCGGCGGACCGTCGTACGGTGGTGATGAGTAGGTCGATCAGGTGGCGGCGGGTTTGCGGGCTCGTGCCGTTGAGCACTGCATGTAAGCGTCGGGCGGTGTCCGGGTCGGTGTCGCCGACTATTGGTTCGGCGTCGGCGGTGAGGGTCAGCTGGACGCGTCGACGGTTGTGCGGGTCCGGCGTGCGGCACACCAGCCCGGCATGGGTCAGCCGCTCGACCATCGCGGAGGTGGCTGGCGGTCTAGTGCCCAGGGCCTGGGCAAGGTCGGTGAGGGTGACTGGTGCCAGGGCGCTGATCAGGTGTAGCGCGGTGAGCTGTAACAACGTCATCCCGCGGCCTGCCCAGACGACGGGGCTGGCGGCGACCACCGTCTGCAGGTGGGCAACGAACCAGTCGATGTCCTGTGCCGTGACCACTGCGCCGTTGTGGTTCCCCACCATTACACCATCAGCGTCGGGGGAAGCGTTGAAGCTGATGAGTGACACGACGCTGTGGTCAGCTCCGCGCTGCGCGCGCTGATAACTAGCTGCCATTTGATCTCCCCAAGCCCACACCGACACTTGTCAGCCACCGGGGTCTGGGGCGGCACCGCGCTGTCAACCCGCACCCCTCGAAACCGAGCGGGCTGCGGGCATGAGCGCTGGCAGGGAGCCTACTAGCGGCGCCGACATGTCGGTAGGCGCCCTGCAGCCATCGGCTGATTTCCGAAGGACGCGAGTTGCTCGTCGGGCGCGAAGTGTTCCGTTGGCGCAGGCACAGACCCAGCAGACCATGGCATGCGGGCCTGGCTAGCCCGGCCGGGTGGGTGGCTACTCGGGAGGTGGCGGTGTGGTGGTGCTGAGCAGTTCGGAGGCGGTGGTGGTGCCGTCGACGACGGCGGCGGCGAGTTCGGTGAGCCGGTGGTGGTGGTTGCGGGCGTAATCGCGGAGCAGGGTGAAGGCTTCGTTGGGGTTGATGCCGCGGCGTTCGGCGAGGACGCCCTTGGCTTGTTCAACGAGGATGCGGCTGTTGAGGGCGGTTTGAAGTTGGTCGACGAGGGTCTCGTGGTGGCGCAGGGATCGTTCCTGAATCAGGCCGATGGTGGCGACGTCGACCAGGGCCTGCCCAATCCGGGTGACCGAGCGGTCCAGCTGATTGGGGTTGGTATGAAACAGGTTGAACGCCCCGATGATGTGGGCGCGGAGCCGCATCGGGAGGGCGTGCACGGTGCGGAAACCGGCTTGGATTGCTGCGGGCGCGAACTGGGGCCACCGGTCGTGCGCGTGAGTGAGGTCGGGGTGGGCAACGGGCTCGCCGGTGCGGTAGCAGTCCAGGCAGGGGCCGTCGTCGTTTTGGAGCTGGAACAGCTCCAGCAGCCTGATGTTCTCAGTGGAGGAGGCCATGACCTGAAGCCGGCCGTGAGAGTCGGCGAGCATGAGGCCTACGGCGGAGATGTCGAGTAGCTCCACGCAGCGATCCACCAGGAGGTGCAGGAACTCGACGAGGTCAAACTCGTCGACTAGGGTGTCGGCCAATTCGACGAAGGTTTGGGCGAGTCGCTCATCGCTCATCGGTTCCACCCCCGGTGAAACGGCAGATGACACCAGGTGGCGCACTCACCAGTCTGCTCCGTGTTGGGCCGTTCATCCAGTGTCCTCGTGATCGAATCGGATGCGGCGGGTCACCACGTCGGTGGCCAGCTCAGACAGGGGACGGTCGGTGGTGAACGCGCGGGCCCGCAGGCGGGTGAACGCCTCGCTCACGCTGATGCCCAGTTGAACCGAGATCATGCCGGTGGCCTGGTGGATCTCGGCGGGGGTTTCGAATTGCCAATGGGGGTGGCGAAAGCCGTGCTGGGTGCCGATCCCGGCCTGTTCGTCGAGCAACAGTTCCAGGGCCAGCTCGCTAAACACCCACGCCTCGGCCAGGATTTCGGCCGTTAGCCGGGCTGGGCGGTCGGTGTAGAGGACCAAGACCCCGCCGCGGATGGCACCGATGCGCAGGGGCAGCACGTGCATCGCTCGGACGCCGGTGTCGACGGCCTGGGGGGCAAACAGCGGCCAGCGCTTTTGGTAGTCGGGTGCGTCCAGGTCCTCGACTAGGATTGCGCTACTGCCCGCGAGGACCTCCAGGGTGGGGCCCTCACCGATGGTGAGCTGCAGTTCCTCCAGCCGGCGGCTAAGCGGGTCGGTGACACAGATCAGCTCGGAGGCCACGAAACGACCTCGTATCGCCACCGCAACTCCGGTGAACGGCAACCGGTCGGCCGCCGTTTCGCAAAGGATGCCCAAGGATACGGGCACGCCGAGCGCGTCGGCTCGTGCCGTAATCGCGCCCCATATCCGGTCGATCCGGCTGGCCTTGGTCACCGGACTTCGACCTCTATGCCCCCGGTGGCGATCTGGGGATCACCGCTGCCAGGTCGCTCACCGAAGCCAGCAGCGAACCGGGTGGCAACACCACAACGGCCGCAGCCCGACACCGTACTAGTCGGCGTGTGTCCGCACGCACCGACCAGTCCCGCAAGCCGGGGACAGGCAACCAATCTCGGCCCAACGGCCAGGACCATATCGTTACCCCGTCGAAAGGAGCGATCCCACCCCACGGGCTACCCCGGAATGGCCAGCAGCTCAACTCCCCGCCTGGAACTCCGTGAGAGGTGGCGGCACGTCACCGCGCGGAGGACAGGGGCGCGACCGACCGGTCCGGACAACGCCAGGCGCGGCGCCACCGGTGTTGATCCTCCAGTCGATGTCATCGTGTGGCGAATCGGATGCGATGACGACCACCGGTCAGCGCAAGCCAACCCTGCTGCGAGGATGCTCGACACGCCGCCCAGCCGAGCACGGCAAGCACATGCTCATCGCAGTAGTTGACGTTGGAGAGATCCACGGTCAGATACCGGGCACCGGCGTCGAGGACCGCGCCGAGTTGGGAGCGAAGTCGCTGCGCGGCGTGGTGATCAAGGTGCCCCTCCAAGTTCACGCGGGCGTACCCGGCGCCACCTCGCACAATGGTGATCGCCTGCTCGGCCGAGCATTCCACGGTTCTCCCCTCGGCACCTACTCCTCGGTGGGCCGCCAGGGTCCGGGGCAGCATGTCGCGCCACTCGGCGAGCCACGACCCCTTCAATCGCCACAAGTCGAACGAAAGGGGCCATGTCTACGCACGCGCGTGACAACTATTGAGAATACGCATCATCCCGGACCGCGTGCATGTCATCGGATGCCGCGTTCGGGTCGTTGTGGCGAGCCGGGTACATCGTCCAGATCCCCAGCTCGCGCGGGGTCCCGCACAGGTCCCCGGGCGGGGCCACCATCACGACCGCGGCCAAGCAGCAGACGGGCCGGGGCAAGCCCGCCAGCACCGTCACCCGGACATGGCTGTCAAGGTCGTCCCGTGAGAAATACGGACAGAAACGAGACGTAACGCAGGCACCCGGCCAACTGCTGAGCCACCACGGCCAGCACGGACGAACCCTGTCACAGCAGCGGATGGGTGGGCATGCCTGATACGGCCACGAGTTGCCGGCTCGGATGAGCCCCACAACACCAGCACCCTACACACGTTCCAGCATCCGACCAGGCGCTGCCCACACCTACTAATCGCAGGGGCACGTCCCTACCCGGCCCCAAACGCCACATCCGCCCAGCCACGCAGCAGAAACAACTGCGGGCGCTCGCCGCGCCGCACCCGGCAGGCCTCCGGGATGACTGACACGAGCGTCAAGCCCAGCAGGGGGGTTTGTGGCATCCCATCGACCTCCCCCAGGGCTACCACCCGGTACCCCGGGGGCAAGCATGGCAAGCTCGGTTCCAGCCGGTCAGCGATCTCGCTGGGTCGGGGTGCGCGGCCTAGTTGTTGGGACAGCTCTGCTTGGGTGTTCCTGATGGCCAGGTGCAGGTCCTTCAAGCGGCGCGGCACCTGCATCGACCAGCCATGGTCGCGGAAGTAGCGGCGTAGCTCTCCGGTGATGGTGGGCACCGCAAAGAACAGAAAGTCTGCACCGCGCTCGGGGTCGAAGCGGTCCACAGCATGGATCAGACCCACGGAGGCGACCTGAACGAGGTCTTCTAGCGGTTCACCGCGGCCAGCGAAGCGGCGCGCGAGGCGTTCGGCCAGCGGGAGGTAGCCGCTGATCAGTTGTTCGCGCAGCTGCGGGCGGTCGGGATCGTCAGCCGCCAGCGTGGCGTAGCGGCGCTGCACGGCAACAAGATGCGCGTACTCGCCGGGCTCCCGACCGGCGCAGGACACCGATGCTGTCATGAGCCTGGTGAGGTCTCAGCGTTTTTTGTCAGGCTGATGCACACCCGGCCGTGCTGTCCAGCTGCCGTGGGCAGACCAACAGCAGTGACCTCGTCGGCCAGACACGTCAACACCAACCAGCCGAATGACCTGGTGGGGAGCGGATCTAGGGCGGCGTCGACCTCGGTGGTGATCTGCATCAGGTCGGACCGGACGCTGAATTCGCACCTGAGCCTCGCGTTCGGGGCAGCGATGCGCACCAGCATGGCGCACGCGTCGTCGACGGCCATCCGCAGGTCGTCAATCGAGTCGAGGTCGAAGTCGGCGCGGGCGGCCAGATCGGCGGCGACCGTACGAAATCGTGGGAATTACGAGGGAATTGGCGGCCGTCAGCAGTTCGATGACGCCGGTGAACCCGACATCCCCCGCGCGACCTGTCATCGGTGGCTCCTTCGGTGGCGCCGTTTCGCCGATGACACTCGGCCACTCGCTGCTTCCCGGGACTCACCACC
>DATELN010000124.1:0-2710 GCA_035276605.1 Pseudonocardiaceae bacterium
CGACAGGTCATGGCCTTGGCTGGGACTACTCGCGCGCAACACACAATCCAAGAACGGAAATCCTTGTGCTCCGGCACGAGGTCACCGTGTTACGCCGCCAGGTAAACCTGGGACTGTCCTGGGGGGATCGAGCGGTGTTCGCGGTACTGACCCGCTTGTTGTCCTCGGCTTGGCGACTGCCGTGGGGCGTGGTGCCCGGGAGCAGGCCTATGATCCAGTCCTTGATGGCCCGGTGGTGGATCATCACTTGGTGCTGGGGTGGACAAGGCTTAGCGGGGGGTTGTCGTGGCGTCAGCAGCGGAGCGGTCAGGCATGGTTGATGCGTCGCAGCAGTCCACCCGCAGGGATAGCGGTCGGGACCGGAGTCGGCTGTTGCCGGTGCTGGCGGTGGAGCGCGTGATCCGTGCGGTGCTGTTGATTGGGGTCGGGTTGATTCTGTGGACCCATACCCACGCGGATTGGACCGATGTCGCGCGAGGCTTGGTTGGGCGGGTGGGGCTTGACCCGAGTCGTAACGAGACCGTGTCGCTTGCCACGATCATGGGACCAGCTGAGATGTGGTTTTGCCATGGGCATGGGACCAGGGTTTTGCCACTGATGGGACCACCCGGCGTGGCGTCCCGCCTTCCGGTCGTGCGGCCGTTGTGGTCGTCGCATGGCTTATCGGGAGGTGTCCGTGATCGAAGTCAAAGAAATCCTGCGGCTGTGGCTAGATGGTCGGTCGCTGCGTGAGGTAGCGATCCTGGCCGGGGTGGACCGCAAGACGGTGCGCCGTTATGTATAGGCTGCCGAGGCCGCGGGGCTGGTCGGTGAGGGCGGTGCCGGCCAGTTGACTGATGAGTTGCTGGGTGTGGTGGTGGGGGTGGTGCGCCCGGCACGGCCGCAGGGCACCGGGGTGGCCTGGCAGAGCATCGCCGGTCAGCGCGAGCTGATCTCCCAGTGGTTGGAGCAGGGTCTGACGCTGGCCAAGGTGCATCTATTGCTGGGTCGGCGCGGGGTGGTGGTGCCCTATCGCACCTTGCACCGCTACGCATCAACCGAGCTGGAGTTCAGTCGTCGGCGGCGACCCACGGTACGGGTGGCTGACGGCAAGCCGGGCGACGAGCTACAGGTCGACTTCGGCCGGCTGGGGCTGATCCCGGATCCGGCGCGGGGCAGCCGTCGAGTGGTGCATGGGTTGGTGTTTACCGCGGTGTATTCGCGGCATCTGTTTGTCTATCCCACCCACCGCCAAAGCTTGGAGGAGGTCATTGCCGGCTTCGAGGCGGCGTGGGCTTTTTTCGGTGGTGTCTTTAGGGTCGTCATCCCGGACAATCTCAAGGCGATCGTGGATCACGCCGACGCGACTGATCCGCGGCTCAACGACGCGTTTCGCGAGTATGCCCAGGCTCGGGGCTTTGCCGTGGATCCGGCTCGGGTGCGGCATCCTCGGGACAAGCCTCGAGTCGAGCGCAGCGTGCACTATGTCCAGTCGAACTTCTTCGCCGGTGAACAATTCCGCGACCTGACCGACTGCCAGGCGCGGGCCGCAACATGGTGTACCCACACGGCTGGGCAGCGCATCCACGGCACCACCTGCCGCCGCCCCCTGGAGGTCTTCGCCGCCGAAGAACAACCGGTGTTATTGCCCGCCCCCACGCAGCCGTTTGCGATCCCGCGGTACACCCGGCCCAAGGTGGCCCCGGACCGACACGTTGAGGTCTCCCGCGCACTGTATTCGGTCCCCGGCGAGCTGATTGGCCAGCGACTGCTGGCCCGCACCGACGCGGCCACGGTCAAATTGTTCTGGCGCGGACAGCTGATCAAGGTACATCCCCGCCAACCACCCGGTCACCGGCACACCGACCCGGCAGATCTGCCCAGCGACATCGCCGCCTACGCGCTACGCGACCTCGATGCCCTGCACCGCCGCGCCGCCACCCACGGCGAACACATCGGCGCCTACACCGCCGCGTTGCTGGATCATCCGCTGCCCTGGACCAAGATGCGCCAGGTCTACCGGCTGCTCGGACTGGTCCGCCGCCACGGCGATCAGGCCGTCAACTCGGCCTGCCAGCGGGCACTGGACGCCGAGGCGATCAACGTGGGACTCATTGATCGGATGCTGACCCGCGGTCGCGACTACACCCCGCTGCCCACCAGCGACCCGCCCGCCGTGGTGCGCGCCGCCAGCCGATTTGTCCGCGAGCCCACCGAGTTCACCGTCCGGCGGCCCTCATGAGCCCCGCCGCCAGCGTCACCACCGCAGCAACAGCGGCCAAGCGCATTGAGGTGTCCAGGGAACTCAAAGACCTGATGCGACGGCTCAAGCTGGGCAAACTGCTAGACACCCTGCCCGAGCGCCTCGCCCTGGCCGCCACCCAACACCTCCCTCACCAGGATTTTCTGGAGATGCTGTTTGCTGACGAAGTCACCCGCCGCGACCGGCAAGCCACCCTGCTGCGCGCCCGCGCCGCCCACCTCGACCCGACCATGCACCTGCAAGCCTGGGACAACACCACCCCCGTCAGCTTCGATCGCACACTGTGGACCGAGCTGTGCTCGCTGCGATTCATTCTGGATTCCTACAACGTGCTGATCATGGGCCCAGTCGGAGTCGGCAAAACGTTCCTGGCTCATGCGCTGGGACACGTGGCCATCCGCCGTCGATGCAGCGTGCACGCCGAACGCGCCGACAAACTGTTCAAACGCCTGCGCGCCGCGCGCCTGG
>DATELN010000125.1:0-2061 GCA_035276605.1 Pseudonocardiaceae bacterium
GTTGGTGCTCCAGAGTCAGCTCAGTGGACCGCTGACGGCGGGCGGTCAACAGGAGGGCAATGGCTCCACCGGTACCCAAAACGAGCGTCCCCGCCGTCCGCACGGCCTCCAGTCCGGCACGGTCCTGCTCAGTTCCGCCACCGTAGAAGAAGAGCAGCGCTGCGACAGCGACCGCTCCCACGACGCCGACTAGGACTGTGCTGAACAAGGCGTGATTGGGGCGAGAAGAACGCCGACAAGGCGGTCTGTGCGTAGTAGGTCAGACCCTCGAAGGGGGGCCGCCGACGTGGTTGCTCTTCCCGCCGTCGGCCGGTCTGGTCGGGCTGTGACGGCGGTGCAAGCGGCTCAGCGGCCGGGCCCGGGGTCAGGCCAGGACCCATGCCTGCTGGCGCCGGGTGAGCCCAAGGTTGAGCAGTCGGCGCAGATTCAACCCGGCCATGCGCAGGTGCAGCCACACATCGTTGGCGGTCACGCCTCGGTAGCGCAGTTTTCGGCAGCGGCCTTTCGGTCCGATCAACCAGGAGATCGAGCGCTCGACCATGGGCCGGTGCTGCCGGTAGACCGCGCGTAGGTCGGCGTCGGTGGTCCAGTCGTGGCGGGCCTGACGGAGCAGGGCGTCGTGCGGGTGCAGGGTGAGGCTGCGACCAGTGGCCGAGGTGGTGCACCGCTCGCGCAGCGGGCACCCGCGGCAGGCCACCCCGAACGTGACGTTGCGTTTGGCGGTGATCCGTCGGGTCACCCCGTTCGGGCAGGTCACCGTGCCCGCGGCCTCGTCGAGGGTGAACTGGTCCAACGTGAATCCGCCCGCGACAGCCGGGCGTAGTGGCATCGGCTTGAGCACCGGAACATGCCCGGCGGTGGTCAACGTGGCGCGCGCGTTCCCGGTGCCGTACGCGGTGTCACCCAGCACCTGCACCTCAGCTGGCTCGGCAGCGATCAAGTCGCACCCGACCACCGCCTCGTGGTTGTCCTCACCCGAAGCCTGAGTGAGCTTGCCGCCGGTGAACAACCCGGTGTCCGGCTCGACCACGACGTGGCCTTTGTAGCCGTCCTGCTTGTGCGACACGGTCTTGTGCACATGCCGCGCCTGCGGGTCAACCACCGAGATCACCCGGTCTTCGGCGACCTTGCGGGCGATGCGCCACCGCCCGTCGGTACCGTCCGAACCGGGCGCTGGTTCCACATCCTGCCCGGCGACCAACGCCAACAACGCCACCGCCTGCGCGGGCTTGTCGTCCAGCTCCGCCTGCTCGAACGCGGCGACCACACGCAGCGCATCACCCACCAGCGCCGAGACCAGCGCGTCCCGGGCGGCCTTGTCGTCCCAGGCAATATCCGGTTTGCCCGCATCGGTGTAGTCATGCGCTCGACACTGCGCGGCGATGACCTCCGCGGCGCCGGGAACCTCCCGGCCCACCCGGCGGATCGCGGCAATCAGCTGGGTGATGGTGTCCTGCGTGGCCACCGCGTCATCCAGCACCACCGAGTCCACCGCCCTGCGCGTTTTCCCTTTGAGCACACCGGTCTCTGCGATCACCGTCTTCACCGCATCGAAGATCCGGTTCGGACGCTCAGAGCGCGCCAGGCGACCCCGCCAATAGGTCAGCGTCGAGGGGTGAAATCCCTCATGGTCCAACGGCAGACCGCAAGCGACCTTCCACCGCAGGTCACAACGCACCGCCTCGACCGTTTCCCGGTCGGACAGGTCGGTCAGGGTTTGCAGCACCAGCACCGACGCCGCGATGTCGACCGGCAGGCTGGGTCGTCCGGTCTTAGAGGGGAACAGGTCAGCGAACAACTCCGGTGCGAACACCTCGCGGCGGTGCTCGGCCAGGAACGCGAACACGCTGCCCGGCCGCACGAGATGTCCCACCAGGGCGCGCGCGTCCATCAACTCTGGGTCGGGATTACCGCTGCCTTGCACACGATGATCCTCCCAGCCCACTCATCACTGGCCCGGGAAGACTCACCCGTTATTCAGCACGGTCCTAGCTCCGCCACGAGTTGTTTGTCGCCGCCGGACTGGGTGTAGAGGCAGGTATCGGCGAAGCGCCCGTGAGC
>DATELN010000126.1:0-65544 GCA_035276605.1 Pseudonocardiaceae bacterium
GCAAGCAAGTACACCGTGCTTTAAGCAACGCACCCCGAGTACTCATCACGAAGCCATTGCCCTACACCGACCTAGTCCGACTGCTCTCGGTGTCCACTCTCGCACTTTCCGACTCCGGAGGTATACAAGAGGAAGCACCCAGCTTTGGTGTTCCTGTACTCGTATTGCGTGAAGTCACTGAGCGCATTGAGGCGATTACGTCAGGCTGCGCCATGCTTGTTGGCACAAACCGCCGCCGAATCTTCGAAACGGCTAGTTGGTTGCTCACCGACGCAGAGGCCCGCCGCGCGATGACTGCGGCCGGTAATCCCTTCGGCGATGGCCGCGCCGCCGAGCGCGCCGAGCAGGCGATCTCATGGCTGCTGAACCTGCGGCAACGCCCGCCCGACCAGCTAATCAACGCCTCATCCCTTCCGCGACCTGCGGCGCTCGGTAGGACATGATATGGCACATCAATGGCATGGCGGGCCAGTCGCAGCGTCGCCTAAGCCCCAGCGCCCAGCAGTAATCACTGAATTTAATTCGCACGTTATACAGCGGCGACACGGGTTGTGACATCCGTTTTTGATAAACTCAGAATCGAGATCGACTGCGGTTGTACTATGCGACCCTGCTTTTTCCATGTCCGATCACAACCTGTACAACGCGGTCAGCCTAGACGGGTAGCGTGAGATCAAACATCAACTAAGAGGTGGAGAACATCCCGCTAGCAGACTATACTCTTGAACTGCACTGATGCAGTGATTGCAATCTGCGCCATCATCGCTCCTCCGATTCGCGCGCCACACCGCACCAGTCGATACAGCTGGAAGGAAAGCGATGACATGGAGCCGCGCTACGGTTGGCCTGCTGCTGATGATGCTCCTCGCAACAGCGTGCGGCAACCCATCAAACTCACCCGGTTGGCTCGTTACTACCTACTACACAGCCGTCGAATCATTGCACAGTGGACCATTCACCCGTGTAATCGGCTGTCTCCGACTCGACTGCCAGAATGGGCATGACGATCTTGGCTACTACCCGGCTGATTTCGTGCGCGCCGTGCATGACGAGGGCACCGGTCGAATCACTAACGGCCGGTACGCGGGCATGTATCTGAACTGGTCCGCGGGCGTCGGCTATTGGCTCGACACCGCGGCAAGGGACGCATACGGCCATCCGCTGCAGAGGTTTCGCACTGCCGCGGCGGATGGCTTGGCTAAGGGCACTGCTGTTCGGTTAAGCAGCTGCGGCTATGTTGACAATGGAAAGCCACCGGCTACCGAGGTATGCGCGCGGCTGCGGGCCCCGACATGGGTCATCAACGACTCCTTCACACCTGGGTCGGGCGGGAGCTATCACATCGACCTGTACATCGGCGAGGAGACCGGGTCCGGCATCCGCTCAAGCCCCTTGTACACCACCTTGCATAATGCCGTCCTCAGCATCGGCTGATACGGCGACCCAATATCGCCAGCTACCGGTCGGTCACGACCGGACTAAGATCCGCGTCGACGGGGCAAAACGTTTAGGTTACTGCCGCAATTCAAAGGGCGGAGGCGACGCAGCACGTCCTACCGACATGCCCAGGGCTTCCACCATGTCGTCGACGGTGATGGCTTGGGCGTCCCGGTGCATGGCCAGTTTCCGCCGGGCGAGCTCAGTAGCCAGCTGCTGCTGATGGTCGTCAACCTGCTCACCACGGGCCGGATCCCGGACAGCCAGGATCGGGTAGCGGCCGGCGTTGAGCGCGGCCAGCGCCGACCCGGTGCCGGCGTGGCTGATCACGATGTCCGCTTTGGCGAGCGCAGCGCCCAACTCAGCCGCCGGTAGTGCTGGTGTGGCCTGGATGGGGAGATCGTCCACCGGGGTGTCCGCGGTCTGCCACAGCACCTCCACCTGAAGCCCGGTCGCCTGAGCTAGCGCGCCTTCCGGCGTAAGCAGCGGCACCAAGTGCTCGAACAACCGCCGGAACGGATATTGAGTGGCCGCCCCCACGGTGACCACGACCTGGATCACCGCATCGGGCTCCCGGGCCACGGCGGCGGCCGCCACCACATCGACTTGTATCTCGGCGAGGAGACTGCACTGGGTATCAGCCGCAATCCGCTCTATACCACGCTGCGTGGCGTGGTGCTTTTATATCGGCTGAGCAGCGGTCGACCAAATGGTGCAACGCGGTCGACTGCCGCTACCCCATCTGCCGTAGCAAAGCTTTTTCATACCTTTTGTTAATCTGAAATTCCTTCAATGATAGCCCATGTCGTGCAATATCGCCGGCTAACGGAACCGCATGACTCGCCGATTGTCCCAGTGTCACCGTCCACTGGAATCGAGGCGATCACGGTTGGGTGACTGCCCCAGTGAAAGGGAAGTTCCGCCATGACCGTCTCCTTATTCGCGATTTTTGCCGTGGTGTTCGCGTTGGTCGCGCTCGTGATAATGCTCGACCTGCTGCGTATCACCCGACGATTGCGTCATGCCGGCGCGACCCGCGCTGTAGTTGTCGCCACAGCTGTGATCGTGGCGATCATCGACATGTACCGCGCCGCACTGCCCGACGCGGTCGCAGGACCCTTCCAGATAGCCACACTGACACTAAATATGGTGGCCCTTGCCGGCATCCCGCTCCTGCTCGACGCCCAGCGAATTACTCCCCGCACCACACGCTTGCCCCGGCGCATCCTCGCAATCGGAGCCCATCCCGACGATCTGGAAATTGCTTGCGGAGGCACGCTGGCGAAGTTCGTGGACTCTGGTCATGAGGTGCATGGCCTGGTGATGTCCGGTGGTGGGAGGGGCGGCGACGGCTGCGCCCGGCCTGGCGAGGCGCTGGCGGCCGCACAATTCATGCGGCTGACCAGTCTCAGTGTGCTCGGGCTGCCAGATACGGAGCTGCCTGCTCACCAACGGACGATGATCGAGGCGATTGAGACAACGCTGTCCCGGCTCAATGCCGACATCGTACTGACTCATTCGATCAATGATGTCCATCAAGACCATCAAGCGGTGTACCTGGCGACGATGCGTGCCGCGCGCAATCATCCCGCAATCTTGTCTTACGAAAGCCCGTCGGCGAACGAGCAATTCATGCCCCGCTGGTTCGTCGATATCGACCAGTACTTCGACGTCAAGGCCACTGCTGTTTCGGCGCATAGAGATCAGGCGGGCAAGTCGTACTTATCCAAGAAGCACATGAAGGCGGTAGCGGTTGTCCGCGGCGCGCAGGCGAGGACTCGCTACGCCGAAGGCTTCGAGGTTGTCCGCTTGCTTGATACCCGCGCCGCCGACCTGTGAGTGCCGCCAGGGTCCTCGTCACGGGCGTCGGTGGTCCCGCTGGCCGTAGCCTGTACACCCAGCTTGGCCAGCGCGGCATCGACGTGATCGCGGCCGACATGGCCGCGATCGAGCTGCCCAGCGCGCATCGGATACCGCCTGCAACCGAGCCCTCGTTCGCCGCCAAACTGGCAGCATTGGCTCACTGGGAACGGGCCGACCTAGTCGTGCCGACGGTCACAGAAGAGCTCGATGTGCTGGCGCAGCCAGGGCAATGGGCAGGTCCGCCCATTGTTCTCGCACCATGGACGGCGGTACGGCTCGCCGCAGATAAGTACCTGACGTGCATAGAGCTTGAACGCGCCGGTATCGCCGTACCCCGTTTCGCGCTGCCGTCAACGTTGGGCAAAAGATGGCTTGGTACACGTTATCTCAGTAAACCACGGATTAGCCGGGGTAGCCGCGGCATTGCCATCCATAACGGCTACGACAAATGCGGCCTTGACGATCGGTGGGTATTGCAGGAATACCTGCCGGGACGCGAGTACGCACCCAATGTCTACTTACACGCCGATCCACAACGCGATGTCGTCATCGTGCTGGAAAAGACCGCGTGCAGCCACGGTGACTACGGCAATGCGACGAGCGTAATCCGGAAACACAACGCCGCGGTGGCTTCCCTCGCGCGGGCGTCAGCACGGGCACTCGGATTGCGGGGACCCGCTGACATTGATATTCGGTACAACGCCGACGGAGTTCCTGCCGTACTCGAAATCAATGCGCGGTTCGGAGCGAACTCCGCGCATGCCCCTGAGATTGTCGACGCACTGCTCGACGAGTGGTTGCCGCAGTTGCGCAGCGAGGTCGCATGACGAACGCCGCCGCTGCGACATTCTTCGCGATGAGCATGCCTATCTTCGTGCTCGGGCTGCTGCGACTGGTCTACTTCCCACTAGCGGTGGCTTTCGAACTACGTCCGGGGCGAAACATGGTTTTCAACAGCTCTGTGCCACTGGTGACAGTGGTGGTTCCAGCTTTCAACGAGGGTCGAGTCCTGCGCAATTGTGTGGACTCAATCTTGGCGTCGACCTACCGAACGATCGAAATCGTCCTTGTCGATGATGGCTCCACCGACGATACGCTGGCCGTGATGCGCTGCTACGCGGACCATCCAGCGGTGACTGTGCTTACCCGGCCGAACGGGGGTAAGGGCGCCGCCCTCAACGCCGGTATCGCCGTGGCCAAGGGCGAAATCGTTCTACTGGTCGACGCGGATGGGATTTTCACCGCAACCACGGTTGTCGACATTCTTCGAGGCTTCGACGGACCGCGAGTAGGCGCAGTGTGCGGCAACGACACGCCAGTGAACCTGGACCGCTTGCAGACTCGCCTGCTCGCTGTACTCACCCATACCGGGACGGGTTTCGTCCGCCGAGCGCTTGCGCTCATCGGCTGCCTACCGATCGTGTCAGGCAATCTCGGTGCATTTCGCAAGTCAGTCCTCGATGAGGTCGGCGGCCTGCGGGAAGACATCGTCGGAGAGGATCTCGAGCTCACCTGGCGGATTCGCCGCGCGGGCTACTCGGTCAGCTTCCGCCCCGACGCGAAGGTCTACGCGGAAGTACCCTCCACCGTCCGGGGATTGTGGCGTCAGCGGATTCGCTGGAGCCGCGGCTTCATTCAAACCGTACGGCTACACCGGGACCTGCTCTTCCGCCCGCGTTACGGCCTTTTCGGCTGTTGGCTGCCGATCAATGTGACTTCTATGCTCGTCGTTCCGGTGTTGCAGGTGGCAGCTCTGCTGCTGGTGCCGGTGCTGGCCGCGACGACTAACTCGCCGGTGCCCCCTTCGGTGCTGGGTGCGCTCGGCTGGCTTGGGCTTGTCGTCGGCGTGATCACCGCATTTTGTGCGATCCTGCTGGACCGCGCGTACGCCGACCTGCGTCTGCTTTATGTGGTTCCGTTGTGGGTGGTCTACTCGGCGCTCCTTTCGCTCGTGGTGGTGGTTGCGCTTTGGCAGGAGATCCGGGGCAGCGAAGCGCGCTGGAACAAGCTGGCCCGTACGGGCGTCGTCAGTCGTGACGGACTGGCGCAGGGCGGTTGACGTGTGCCCCAGCGTGCTGCTTCCGGCGTATCTGCTGGTGCTGTCTCTGCTCACAGGTCAGCTGTTCACGCAGATCTCGTGCGATCCGCCCGAACGGGAACCGTGTTCGGCGCCGGTCGCCGCCGCACCGGCTGGACGTGCTCCACTGCGCGCCGTCAGCCTGGGATTTGACGACGTACAGCGCACCCCGGAGCAACTCGCCGGCCTCGATACCCAGATGTCGCGCAGCGGAGTCACGGCCGTTGGGGTGAGCGCCGGTCGGGCGGATTGGACGACATTCCCGTGGCCGGCCGCGCCGGATGCCTGGTCGGCCCCCGTACGCGCCGACGGACACGATTTGTTCGGCGACGCCATCCGAGTGCTAGGGGCTGGCAAGTACACCTCGGCCGTCGTGGACGTCTTCGCTGAGCGTTATCTTGCTGCCCACCCCGACCTCGCTGCGCGCGATAGCAGCGGCCAGCGGGTGCCATATCAGGCCAGCACGGTCGAGCTTGTGAATGGTGAGTTAGGCCGGCGGCTGCTCGCAATGATCGACTATCTAGCTCGGACGTACCCGATCGACTCAGTGGATCTCACTGAGCTGCAGTACCACTCAGAGGGATTCGGGGAGGACGACAAGCAGGCCTATCTCGCGGCCACGGGTCACAGTGACTGGCCTCGGGACTCCAGTGGCGCCATTGCCGTTGATGACCCATCGATTGGGCGGTGGCGCTCAGGGCTGATTGCGGATTTTGTTCGCCGAGCTGCGGACATCGTGCACGCTCAGCACAAGGAGCTCATTGTTGACGTTCGAGTCTCGCGCGATGATCCCAGTCGCGATGGCGAGGAGAACGGCCAGTGCTATCGGGCGCTGCTCGTTCATGCCGATCGGCTTCTGGTATGGAATTATTTCGGCTTGGCGTCCGGTTCACCGGAGGACACCCGCAAACTTGCCAAACACCTGTCTCAGCTAGGACGCGGCCGATTCATCATGAGTATCGGGCTGTGGGGACCTGACAACAGTGTAGTCGGCCCGGACGACCTCACCATCGCGCTACGTAGCTCAGAGCGGGGCGGAGTTCCGGATGAATGGGTGACACCCTACGGCCTCATGACCGACGTCCACTGGAAGGCACTCGCCTTCAACTGGACGTGACCGGTGAGTTGGTCACGCATTGCAACGCTAATGGCGTAGTTCCAAAGGCGGAGGCGAGGCGGTGCGTCGCACCGACATGCCCAGCGCCTCCACCATGTCGTCGACGGTGATGGCTTGGGCGTCGCGCTGCATCGCCAGCTTGCGCCGAGCAAGTTCGGTAGCCAACTGCTGCTGATGGTCGTCGACCTGCTCACCACGGGCCGGGTCTCGGACGGCCAGGATCGGGTAGCGGCCGGCGTTGAGCGCGGCCAGCGCCGATCCGGTGCCGGCGTGGCTGATCACGATGTCCGCCTTGGCGAGTGCGGCGCCCAACTCAGCCGCCGGCAGTGCTGGCGTGGCTCGAATGGGCAGATCATCCACGGGGGTATCCGCGGTCTGCCACAGCACTTCCACCTGAAGCCCCGTCGCTCGGGCCAGTTCCCCTTCGGGTGCCAGCAACGGCACGAGGTGCTCGAACAACCGGCGGAACGGATACTGGGTGGCCGCCCCCACGGTGACCACGACCTGGATCACCGCATCGGGCTCCCGGGCCACGGCGGCGGATTCATAGCCGTCGAACACGCTGCCGGCGTACTGCCAGCGCTCATCCGCCCAGCTCGGATACTGGGTGTAGGTGCGCACGCCCGGCACCCGCTGGAGGACCCGTCCGGTTACCGACGGCCCGCTCACCCGCGTGGCGCTCTCGATGTAATGGCACTCCACGCCCCGGGCCGCCAGGTAGGGCAAATAACCCAGCGCGATCCCGGATCCGGTTGACACCGCTCTGGTCAGCTTCCGGCGCGCTAGCAGGCGATGCGCGTTAGGGATGCACCGCAGCACATCGGGCACGCTGCGCACGCCGACGTAGGGCACGAACTCCACGTCCCGATCCGCCAGCATTGACCGGCTCTGCTCATTCGCATGAGTGACCCATACTTCGCCGCCGTTGGGCGGGATACGGCTCGCCAGGCTGTCGAGCTGCGTCAAGTGCCCACCTGTCGTGGCGACAAAAAGCGTGGTCATCGAGAATTACCCCTGTTCACCCTTGAGCACTCACTGCGACGAACTGAATCCGCAGAGTCACAGTACTCCTCCAACGCGTTATCTGACATATCGCGCCGAGGCCAAAGAGGAGAACGTGCACACCACCACGACACACTGTGCACGAGAGCGCGACACGCGGGGCACGGCGGCGCGACACGCCGGGCGGAGGTGGGGAAGGTACGGTCGGCGGCGTGAACGAGGCAGAGGGGGAGACCGTACTCATTGATCCGCGTTGTGATCCGCGGTGGCGGGAGCTGGCGTTGGGGCCGCACGGGAGCGTGTTCACCTCGCCGCTGTGGATTGATGCGGTGTGTGGCACGTACGGGTTCACGCCGGTCGCCAGTGTCCGGCTGGACTGGGACGGCACGCCGCGGGCTGGGCTGGCGTGGGTGCCGATCAGTGACATACGCGGTGACCGGTTGTCCAGCTTGCCGTTCTCGGACCGGGCCGAGCCGCTGACCGACGACCCCACGGACTGGAAAGCCCTCGCCGACACCGTCATTACCAGCACCGCACCGCTCACGCTGCGCTGTTTTGATACCGCAGTAGCCGTCGCCGATCCCCGCTTCCGCCAGGTCGGTGAAGCGGCATGGCACGGTACGCCCCTGGACTCAGACATCGACGAGATTCGGCGGCGGCTGTCCCAGCACGCCCGCCGCAACATCACCATCGCCGAACGGGAAGGCGTGCGAGTCGAGGCGCGCACCGATCGCGACGCCGTGCACCGCTTCCACGAGCTGCATGTCCTGCTGCGCAAGCGCAAGTACCAGCTGCTGGCCCAACCCGTCGAGCTGTTCGACCACATCTGGGACGCCTTCGCACCGAACGACGCCATCGTCACGATGCTGGCCCACGCCGGAGACGAACTGATCGCCGGCGCGGTATTCCTCACCTGGCACAACACCCTCTACTACAAATTCGGGGCCTCCCGCCACGAACACCTGGCCAGGCGACCGAACGACGCGATCTTCTGGGCTGGTATCCGCTGGGGCATCCAACAAGGCGCGCACCTAGTCGACTGGGGGCTGTCTGACCTCGATCAGCCTGGCCTGATCGCCTATAAGCGCAAGTGGGCGACCGAAGAAAAGCGGATCGTCACCCTGCGCGCCGGCGGTGAGCACGCCCGCAGCAACCCACAGGCCGGCCAGATGCTCGGTAGGCTCACCGAACTGCTCACCGCCGAATCGGTTCCGGATGACGTGACGCAGCAGGCCGGTGCGCTGCTATATCGCTACTTCTGCTGAACGGCTGCCGAGGGGCTGTGGCCGAGCGTCCGCGCGGCGTCTTACCCCACGGTTTGACCACCGACAAACCGGTCGCCACCAACAACAACGCCAGCGCAGCCGCTCTGCCGATCAGCAACTGCATCCCGACTGGCTCGGCATCCCCGATGATGATCTGGTGCAGTCGGGGCAGCATCACCACCAACCCGGCTGCCGTCAACACCCCGGCTATCCCGCACTTGATGATGACCCACCAGTACCGCACCAGACCCCAGGGTGTGGACAGCGCCAACACCAGCCCACTGAGCAGCGAGGCCGCCACTACCGGAACCAGTACCCATACGACGAGTGCAGCCATGGCAGCGGCTATCCCGGCCCGCTCACTAGGATCACCAGTGCCCAGGCCGGTCACTTCCAACGCCACCAGTGCACCGTCGAGCCCGAGCCACCCCACCGACACTGTGATGTGCGCGGTAAGTAGCGCACTGCGGGCCCGACGCGTAAGTCGGGGAATCGCGAAACTGGTCGTAGCGACTGCAGTCAAGGCTGCCCCCCAAGCTGCCTAATACCAATCGGTTAGCGCGCACCCTGCCCCCGCAACAATGCCGGGACGGTACGCAGCAAGATCCCCAGGTCACTCCAGAAACTCCACCCGCGCACGTAGGCGAGATCGAGTTCGAGCATCTCCAAGGTACCCATCGTGCTGCGCCCACTAACCTGCCAAAGCCCGGTAAGTCCGGGCGGGACATCGAAGCGCTCGGCGAACCGGGCCGGGAACATCTCCGCTTCCCAGTCCAGGCAGGGCCGGGGCCCCACCAACGACATTTGCCCCCACAGTACGTTGATCAACTGAGGCAGCTCGTCGATGCTGGTGCGCCGCAGGAAGGCCCCGACCCGAGTCACCCGCGGGTCACGATCGATCTTCCAGCTGCCGTTCACCGAGGTGTCCTCGCCGCGCAGTTCGCGGGCAATGAGCTCGCGGTGCTGCGCGTCGGAGCCCCCTACCCGCATGGTGCGGAACTTGTACATGGTGAAAGGTCGCCCACCCCGGCCGATCCGCCGCTGGCGGTAAAACGCCGGCCCGGGGCTGCTCAACCTAATAGCCATCCCGATGACCAACATCGGGATCATCAGCACCAGCAGGGCGACGACCACCACCGACAGGTCGACGGCCCGCCGAGCAATCGGTTCCCATCGAGCGGGTAACCGTGTCTGTTCAACGCCGCTGGACACTGAGCCTCCCCGCGGTGATTCCGATCAGCATGAACAGCAGGTCCCCGGTACCGCGCAAGGTCAGGTGCGGATCGAGGATGGTGAGGATGAGCACGAACCACCAGCACACAAACAGCGCCGACGCCGCGGCACCGATCGCGCCCGGCTGCGCCATGAGCTCGCGCGTGCGGCGCAGCACCACGACCGACAGCCAAGCGAACGCGGCCAGTAGCGGGATTCCGCCGACCCACAGCAGCTCCAGGTAGCCGCTTTCCAGGTAGATGACATCGCGCCATCTCTCCGGCGCGTCCAACACCGAGTCGGGCGAAACCCCCATTAAGACGTTGATGAAGCCAAACCGCGGCAGATAGAAGTTGGACAGGTTGTTCCAGCGGCCGATCCAGCTGCGCGGCACGCCGAATTCGCTGAATCCTTGCAACCGCCCGACCAGCGCCGGCGCACCGATCGCCAGCGCCACGGGAATCAACCACACAAACCGCAGTGAGCCGTGGCGCACGCTGCTGAAGCGCCACAGGATCAACCCCGCCGCAACCACCGCGGAGATCCAGGTGGAGAACTGACCGGTGGCGAGCACTCCGGCGCCGAGTACCAATCCCAGACCCAGCCGCTCCCGGCGATCCAGCAACCCGCGCATCCCGCAGCAGACGATCAAGGTCAGGCAGATGATGATGTAATCGCCGGTCGCGATAGGCGAGGCGAGCGTGGTTGAACCCCGCTCGGCCAGCGCGGCAGGGTTACTGTCCGGAGCCCAGACCGCCTGCAGCATCGCGACAACCGGGCCGAAATGCAGAGTTTGCATGATTGCGATCACCGCTACTACCGCGCCCGGCCAGATGATCAGCCGGAAGCAGCGCACCAGCTGGGCTTCGGTACTGACGGTGAAACGCACTAGCAGGTAGATGGCCATGAGCTTGCAGACCGGCAGCACCGCCGCCAGATCAGGACTTGCGGGCACGTGGCCACGCAACAACATCGATAGCAGCGGCCACGCGGTCGAGGCCAGCAGGAACACGCCAAGCGGGATATCCAGCTGATGCAGCTGTAGGGGTATCCGTTCGCCCCGACACCATCGGATATAGCCACCGACCAGCGCTCCGGCCAGCAGCACTACCAGCAGCGCTTCGTTGGGCCGCACCAGGGGAATCAGGTGCCCACGGTCGATCCCGGCGATGAGCGGCAAGGCGCCGAGATAGGCGTAGGTGGCAAAGACCGGCCGGTAGGCGGCTATGGCAAACATTCCGGCCAGCGCCAACACGCCGATCGCGGCCAGCGCGATGAGCGGTCCAGTCGCGACCGCGAGGACCCCACCGGCCACAGCGCAGCCGGCAGCCCCCATCGCCAACGAGCGACTGATCAACGGGGTTGGTAAATACCCACCAGAGGCGGGAGGCGAGCTAGAACCCGGCGGAAGGGTTTGCGTCATGACCCACCACCTATCCGTCGCACCGCGACTCGGAGTACTAGGACGTAGACCCCGAGGGCCGCGACGCCACCCAGGGACAGGATTGCAAGATCGACGAGCTGATTTCCGTGGTCGATCTGCTGCAGCCACCACATCGCGGCCGCCACCGGCAGCAGCGCGAGGGTTGCCATCAGCGCGGCAGCCAAACCTCGGGTTTCCAGGAACCGTTCGGGATGAATCGCCTGCCGCACCCGGGTCAACACTGTCCCCGCGGCGGCGAGTTCACCGGCCAGGATGGCCGCCACCAGCCATACCAGCCGAGTGGCGTCCGTGGGCAGCAACAACCCCCCGGCTGCAGCTACCACGACCACGCCGAAGGCCACCTCGCTGGCCCGCCGCGGGATCCGGTCGTCGAGCCGGGCGAACAGCGCCCGGCGGCCGATGTCATGCACCCCACCGACCAGTTGAGCCACCGCCACGATCGCCAGGCAGGCGGCGAGGGGCCCGATCAGAGCGGCATGCCGCAGCTCGCCGTTGGCCAGCAGGTTAGCCGCGGGTCCCGACAGCACCGCGAGCAGCACGAGGAGCGGCAGGCTGGCGATCACGGCATAGGACAGGCCTTGGCGCCACCCCGAAGCGAACGTGGCGGCGTCGTCGCGATGTGCAGCGTCGGCCAGGCCCGGCAGCGCAGCCACCGACACCGCCCGGGCACTGACATACGACAGCGCGAAAAAGACGGAGTAGGACAGTTGCACGACGAAGGTCCCACCCGGCACCGTGCCGGCCAGCGCAAGCAGCACATACATCGCCGCGGTCGGCCAAGCCGCCACGCCCACCGAGCGCACCAGCCTGCGGGTGATCTCCCGAGTTTCGGGATCACCCCGCCAACGCATCGACGGCCGGCTCAACAATCCCGCCCGGGCGGTGCCGAACAGCTGCAGCGCCGCGTGGAGGGCAACGGCCAGGGTGCTGCCAATCCCCAGGGTGAGCATCAACCCGATCGAGACATGATCGAATTCCAGGCCGGTTCCGTAGTACCAGCCGGCGAGGAGCACCGTCAGAATCAGCACGCCGTTCTCGACCACCTGCGCGCCCGCCGCCAGCGCAAACCGGCCGCAAGCCTGCTGGGCGGATATGCCCAGGTGCACCAGCACGTACAACGGCACCTGCGGCGCCACGAGCAATACCAGCAATGTGGTGATCCACAGGCCACGGGCCTGTGCACCGGCATCCGGAATCCCGAAGGTCAGCGTCCAGGCGACCGCCGGGGACAGGATCATCAGCAGCCCGACCAACGCGGCCGAGACGGCCAGCAGCCACCCGGCTACCCGGCCGAGCACCTCCCGGGCCCTCGGCACGCCGCCAGCACCGACGGCGTGCACGAGGCCCGGCACCACCACCATCCCCAGCACCGGGCCGGCGATCATCGTAAAGACCATGTTCGGCACGACGTATCCGGTCTGGAACGCGTTCGCGAAGAACGTCGGGCCGAGCACCGCCCCGATCACCACTACCCGCAACAACCCCGTAACCCTGCTGACCAGCGTCCAGCCCGCAACGGTGGCCGAGTTCCGAGCCGTGGTGGTCGGAGGTGTGGGATCTTCAAGCACTGTCACCGTTGAGGCGGCCACAACCGGGGCCTCACGGCTTCGTCCGGCGCCGGACAGTCATCGCGACCACTGCGCCGGCCACGATCACGCCGACCAGGGCACCTGTGCCGGCCGCGATCAGCGGCTGCGGGAACACTGGATCGGGCAGCGAGTACGGCGGCGTCAGCAGCTGCGCATCGGGCCCGTTCTGACCGGTGAGGTTGATCTCGTCGATGCGGGCTTGGATCGCCTTCTCGCGCTCCAAGGACGCCGTCAGCTGCACTCGCGCGTCGTTGAGCGCCGCTTGGGTGGCCGTTCCGGCCGTCACCGCAGTGGTCAGCTGCTGCACCCGCGTCTGGATCTGTGCGGTGTTCTGCTTGGCGTCGGCGAGTTGGGTGTCCAGGTTGCGCGACACGCCGGTGGGTTGGCCGATCAGCGTCATGTAGCCGTCCATGACCGATTGCAGCGTCTGCAACGCGGCCAGCTTGGTCGGACCGTCAGCCTCGACTTCGATGACATTGCTGTTTTCCAGGACCTCCACGGTGACGGCCTTGTCGAGGTCCTTGAACTGCCGACCTTCTTTGGTGGCGACCGGCCCCAGCACGGCCCGACTCTTGAGATACACCAGCTGGGTGGACAGGTCACGGCCCTGCTTGAGCGGGTCGCCGCTTTGCTGCTGCTGGCCGACGGCGTAGAGCACCTCCGCGCGTGCACCGTAGGTTTTCGGCAAGACCAGCGCGGCGCCCAGCCCGGCAGCGGTGCCGAGCAGGATGATCGTCAACGCCAGGAGAACGAGGCGCGTGGTTCCTGAACCACCACCCTCGGGTTCTTCGGCGGGGATGTCGAAGCGGCCCCCTGACCGCTGCGGAGGCACGTCACCCATCCCGGGGGACGTGTCCAGTTGCTCTTTCTGGCCCATCGAACGTCCATTCGATTCGCTAGCCCCGTACTGGAAGACATTGGAAACATCGGTCACAGCACACCTCCGAGCACATCGCAGACCCGCGCAACCTGCTCAACACTCAGGGTCGGGGACATCGGAAGGGACAAGATTCGGCTGGCCGCGCGTTCGGCGACCGGTAGTTGCTGGCTGGCTGGCACCGACTCGTGAAGAGCGGTCAGGGCCGGCTGCTGATGGCAAGGGATCGGGTAGTGCACGCCCCAGCCGATACCGGCCGCGGTCAGCGCATCACCGACCTTCGGGCGGTCGTCGACCTGAACGACTGCCAGGTGGTACACGGGTTCGGCGCCGGACTGCACCGACACCGGTGAGCAACTCGGCGGCAGCATCTCGCGGTAAGCCGCCATCGCTGAGGCGCGCCGGGCGTTGCCGGCGTCCAGCCACGGCAGCTTGGCCGACAGCAGTGCTGCTTGCAGCGTATCGAGCCGGCTGTTACGGCCCGCTCGGTCGTGCCGGTAACGATCTGCGGCGCAGCGCCCGTGATTGGCCATACTGCGGATCGTCTCGGCCAGGGCGAGATCGCTGGTGACCACCGCACCACCATCGCCCAGGGCACCGAGGTTCTTGCCGGGATAAAAGCTGAACCCGGCGGCGATACCCACGCTGCCGGCACTGGCGCCCCGGTGCCGGGCGCCGTGGGCTTGCGCGGCGTCTTCGATGAGAGCCAGCCCGTGGGCCGCAGCGATCGACGAGATTGGTTCGGGGTCGACCATCTGGCCATACAGGTGCACGGCGATGATCGCTGCCGTCGAACTGTTGATTGCGGCTTGGGCCGCGGCGGGATCGATCAGCAGCGTGTCAGCACAGACATCGACGAACCTCGGTCGGGCACCGGTCGCGCAGACCGCCTCAGCCGTCGCGATGAAGGTGTTCGTGGGGATGATGACCTCGTCGCCGATCCCGATGCCCAGGCCTCGCAGGATGAGTTCCAGGGCGTCGGTCCCGTTGGCTACCCCGATGCAGGCTTCGGCGCCGCAGTACATCGCGAATTCCCGCTCGAAACGCTCGACCTCGGGTCCGCCGACGAAATGACCGTGATCCAGCACGGTTTTCCATGCCAGGTCGAACTCCTCGCGCAGACCGTTGTTCACGCTGTGGAGATCGAGGAAAGGGATATTGAAAGAAGCGCGGTCACCGGCGGTCATGAGGCCACCCCCCGCATGCGGTCCGCGCTGGAGACGTTGATACCAGCGGACACGAAGGCTGGGCGCCCGGTGGCTTCGGCAATGTCGGTGGCGGCCAAGACGCGGACGATGTCGAGGCCACGCTGCCCAGGCGTGTTCGGCGTGGCGCCGGTGCGGATACATTCAACGAAATGGCTGTCTTGCACCAGCAGTGGCTCGTTGAACTGGATAAATGGCGAGACAATGTCGCCATTCCGGTAGGAAACCGGCATGGCGTGCGATTCACCATGGTCGTCGGAATCGGCCGGGTCGACGCCGATGTCGTAGACGCGGATCCGCTCATTGTCCGACGTATCGTCGTAAACGGCCATCTTTCGATCCCCGACGACGGTAACCCGGCGGACCCTGCAGGGGTCTAGCCAGCTGACGTGGACGAAAGCGTGAGTGGCCGCCTGCTCGAAGTCCAGCCGCAGGTAGGCCACATCGGCATAGCGGTTCCCGACATGCCGTTTGGCCCAGACGGAAGTAGCTCTGGGAACCTCGTCGAGTAAGTAAGAAACGATCGAAATGTCGTGCGGAGCGAGATCCCAGATAACGTTGCAATCACGCTGGTACTTGCCCAGGCTCAACCGGGCGGCGTCGATGTACAAGACTCGGCCGAGCTCACCGGAGGCGATGAGCTCCTTGAGCTTCCACACCGCAGCGTTGTATTCGAACGTATGACCCGCCATCAAGTGCACGCCATTCGCCGCCGCTGCATCGACCATCGCTTGTGCGTCTTCCACCGTGGTGGCCAGCGGCTTTTCTACCAATGCGTGCCGCCCGTTACGCAGCGCTTGAAGCGCGATTGCAGCGTGCGCAGAGGGCGGGGTCGCGACGACGACGGCGTCGACCCGACCTAACACCTCGTCAAGCCGTCGGGCGGCTTCCGCCGCCGGGTACGCTCTTTTAGCCTCTGCGATCCGCTCGGCGTCCTGGTCGACGATGGTCACCTGGACACCTGGCATGCTGCTGAGCACCCGCATGTGCTTGGAGCCCCAGTAGCCGTAGCCCACTACCGCCACGCGGACATCGGGATCGAAAGTGGTGACGCTCCCGGATTCGCGGCGCGCGGAATTAGCTGCCGGTTGGGTGGGAGTTGCAACGAACTTCATCGAGACGGGCCCCCTGCCGTTACTCGAAACGTCTCACGACACTGACTGTTGCGAAACACACACAAAGAGTGAGCACCTCCGATTGACCTAAGACGGCCGATCGCGAGCCGTACTCACCCTCTCGAACAGTGGGTTCGCCCCTCCCCACACTGCGTATATCTATTGCCCACTGGCTGTCGTTACTTGGTTACTGTAACACCCAGGTCTTTCACCCGAACGGCGCAAGTAGGTTCCGCAGCGTGTTGGATGCGCACAGTGAGTAATCCGGTTACGCAGCGAAGTAACCGGTGCTTGAGGCTACTCAGACGGTGGCCCGTGCCGAGATCTTGGCCAGCCGCTGCGGGGTCGGCCAGCGGACGTTCCATACCCAGCCGAGCTTCTCGAAAAGCCAGATAACCCGAGCGGAGATGTCGATCTGACCGGGCAGCACCCCATGCCGGGCCGAGGTCGGATCGGCATGGTGCAGGTTGTGCCAGGACTCCCCCGCGGACAGGATCGCCATCGGCCAGAAGTTCGCGGCCTTGTCGCGAGAGGCGAACGGTCGGTCACCGATCATGTGGCAGATCGAGTTCACCGCCCAGGTCACGTGGTGTAGGAACGACACGCGCACCAACCCAGCCCAGAACAGCCCGGTCAGCACAGCCCACCAAGACCAGGTCACCAACCCGCCGATGATTCCGGGCAACACCAACCAGATCCCGGTCCACAGCCAGAACAATTTGCTGACGCGCACCATCGTCTTGTCCGCCAGCAGGTCCGGGACGAACCGGCGGGGATTGGTCATGTCACGGTTGAACAGCCAGCCCATATGGGCATGCCAGAAACCCTTGGCCACTGCGACCGGGGAGGTGCCAAACAGCCACGGCGAATGCGGGTCACCCTCCCGGTCGGAGAATGCGTGATGACGCCGGTGGTCAGCCACCCAATGCAGCAGCGGACCCTGCATCGCGGTGCTACCCAACACCGCCAGGCTGACTCGTAACCATCGCTTGGCCTTGAACGAACCATGCGTGAAGTGGCGGTGGTACCCGACCGTCACGCCCAGCAGGCTGACGGTGTAGGTGATGGCGAACAACACGATGTCCGTCCAGCCCAGACCCCACCCCCAGGCGATAGGCACCGCCACGATCAGCGCCAGCATGGGCGCGAGAACGAAGAGGTACACCAGGACCTGCGGGCCCATGGGCCGCCGACCGGACACAATGGGCTCGGGCTGCGTGCGCGGCTGGTCGGCTTTGGCGCTCAGCGTCATCGGCCGGTGCTCCTCATCTCGGCAGACGCGGCCGGCTGCCACGCCGCAGCGGGTGCCATCATGCTCACACCCGCAGCGGAACCGCAGGTGGCGCTCGTGGCGTCACTAGGCCCAACCGTAGATTATTGACCTGACGCCCGTCACGACACGCCACGCTAGTGGCGGGTACCGCGCGTGTCGTCAAGCCTGGTTCTGGGAGGCTGCGCGTACTCGATGCAGCGCACATGCCACCATGTGCGCGTGGGTGTCATGCGCGCATGAGCCCGCCCATCCGCCGTAGTGTAAAGGCAGCACCTCGGATTTTGGTTCCGATGGTCCAGGTTCGAATCCTGGCGGCGGAGCAGCTGCGCACGGCAGAGCCTGCCCGGGATATCCCGTTCACCGTCCTGAGGCTCCGGTTCGAGCAAGACCCGCCGTGTAGCGTGGCCGGCCTGAATGGCTGGGGCCAGCGCCACGTATACGGGACCGCGCCGACGGAGGGTGTGCATCATGTCCACGAGCCTTGAGTGCCGTCTGCTGTGCGCGAGTGTGACAACGTATTCGGTCCTCAACGACGGCCCGATCGTCCCGCCGCCGCCACCGTATTTCGATGCGGCGCAATTCGTCGATGACCCCCCGGTGGGATTTGTTGGCGGAATTGAGGCAATCAACGCCTGCCTGGTCGGCACGACGATCGACGGCGTGGTACTTGCCTTCCGCGGGACGTTGCCGCCAACCAGCCCCGATTACGAGCAGACCACGCGCGACTGGATCAACGACTTGGACGCCGAGCTAGTGCGTGGCAATGGCGTGCCGGGCCTCGTGCACGCCGGGTTTTGGGGATCTCTGGGCAGCCTGTGGGCCGCAGTCGTGCCGGAGGTGCAAAAACGGCTCACGAAAAACGCGCCGAACTCCCAGCTTTTCATCACTGGACACAGCAAGGGCGGGGCGATGGCCAACCTCGCAGCGATGCGTTTGTTGATCGAGCGAGGAGTGGAGGCAAAGGTCTACACCTATGCCGGGCCCCATCCGGGGAACGAGGACTTCGCGGCTGCCTACAACCAGCACGTCGATGGCGTCCGCTATGAATACGCCGATGATATCGTGCCGCTCTTGCCGCCGAGCCTCGCGTTTCGTGAGATGTTCGAACACGTGCCGTTCATGGTGCCTTATCTGCACCGGTTCGACCTCGATTACTCCGCGGTCGGTACGCTACGTTACATCACGAAGGCGGGAAATGTGGTTCCCGCTTCGCCGATGCTGCCCTTCCAGCGTTACCTGAGCCTGGCCGAGTTGATCGTCACCAGCCGATTTGCGGAAATCGTCGAAGATCACAGTAGTGAGTGTGGAGCAGGATACATGACGGCTGTATGCCCGCATGATGTCTGCGCATGACAGCGCAAACAAAGGACTCGCTGTCAGGTCGCCACCGCCTCAGTCGTCCGATGGACGAGGTGCTCCCACCCGATACTCCCACGGTTTGTTACCACAGCGAGGGCATACCCTCCGCACATCCCGGTTCGACCACCACGTCGTGGTACGTAAATATCCTGCGCCGCGACACCGCTTACAACCTTTCTGTGGCCACCAATAAACACGACCCAGGTGCCAAATACCCCACACCACGACCGCCAGCCACAGGGCCTGCGAAATAAGATCGCTCATTCTGGACAACCCTTTCCCCGCCCACCATCCGTCCGCTGCGACCACAGTTACAGATCGATTGGTCGTAGTAGCTCACCGAGCATGATGGGCGCCCCTATCCATGCTTTCGCTAAATCGGCCCTGAATCCAGTCATTCCTTAAGCTTGTGATTTCAGGTATTGGCATGCCGCATACCGCCGTTGGTAGCGGGCTTTCCAGCTCGTACACCCCTCGACTCCACGAGCGGACTAGCTACTGAAACCGACTGTAATGGGCCGCGGCAAACAGGCATAGCTTTTTAGCCCACTTGGACCATCTTGAACAACAACGACACAAGGAAGTGATTGGTTGACAACGCAGCGTGGTCACCGCGCTAAGGACGATCAATAGAGCTTTTCCTTATCGCGACCAGGTGATTACGTACCGTGCGCCGAGGCACGATTGCGAAGATTGGCCCGGCATGTTCTGTTCGCGAAATTTCTATAGAGTTCTATATCCCGCTTTGGATAACAGGTCGGCCAGGGCATGCTCAGCGGTGGCCCGGTCGGGGCACACCGTCGCCACAAGATTGCCGAAGCAGACGCTGTTATCGGCATCGACCACGCGAATGATCCCGGGCAGGGTCGTAGGAAGTCTCGACGCATTCGGACCGGAACTATCGCCGCGCAGCTCGGCGGCGAGCATCCCGAGCGTCCTGGTGAGTTCTCGCGGATTGCCGCTCAGGTGGTTGAGCAGCACTGCCGCGAGGCGGTGGGCACGTTGCTCGACGGGGTTTCCAGCGGCACGAGACAGGTAGTTGGCGAGGTTGTGGTGCGCCGTGGAGATCTCCCGGGAATTGTGGTGGAGGTACCAGAGGTGCAACGAGGTGCGCTGGAGGTCCACAGCCTTCTTCGGGTGGTGACGCTTGTCTGTCAGGTCAGCGCGGGCACCGTAGACAGCTGCCAGCTGGGTGATGTCCCGGGCGGTGGCGACAATGTCCTGGCAGTCACGCAATAGCTGGTCAGCGTCGGCAGCCCGGCCGAGGTGGAACAGCGGCAGGTAGTCGTGGCACCGGCTACCGGCGATCTCCGAGGTACTAGACCCGCGGCGCTGCTTGGTTTTCACCACCTCGTCGTTGAGGTCGAGCGCTTCATCCCAGCGCTCCAAGGCCAGTGCGGACAAGCGGCCGATATCAAGAACGCACTCGCGAATGTTCCATGGGTTCACCCGGTCGTTGGAGGCACGTTCGTCGGGCAGGTCGGCCATCTGGGCGCGCAGCGCGGGTAAGTCCAAAAGGACCTGCTCGTGGCGGCCGAGCAGGTTGAGAATCTGCAGCCGCCGCCCGTAATCGCTGAGTCGGGTCCAGTGCCCGAACCCGGCCTGGGTAGTGTGCTCAATCTTCTGATTGGCCATCGCGAGAGCGTCAGAAAGCCTGCCTTGGTCGCGCAGCAGGGTGACCAGTTCCCCGGCGGTGGTGGAGGCGACTTGGTAATCGCCGTCGGACGTGGCTTGGTGGTAGGCGCGGCGCAGGAATATTTCGGCCTCGCCGGGGTCCACCTTCCGCAGCGCGGCACCGAGTACGACCAGGTCCTTGACAGCGCCGGTGGCCTCGGTGATGCGCCGCAACGGCGGTATGGCAGCAAGCGCGGTGACCGGCGAGTAGCCATCCCGGATCAGCGCGCGTTCGAGGAGGCAGCTGGCCCCGTCCCAGTCGCACTGGCGCAAGAGGTAGCGGGCCGCAGCCAGGCTGGCCTCCACGCCGGCCTTCTGCGGAGTGCTCTGCCAACCACCGACCACAGCGGTCCACCAGGCGGCAAGTTGCCCGTCGACGGCGGCAATGACCGGCTCCGGGGTCACTGCGTGGACGACCTCGGCGACACCGGGGTGGATCCGGTAGTGCACCTGATCGGTGGCGAGCAGTGCGGCGCTGATCAACGGACCGACTGTCGAGGCAACCGGCGGGGGCTCACCAGGCTGGTCCAAGCGCCGCCACAGGGCAGGCCAGTTCGCCTCGATGACAGCCGGGTCCCGGTCGGCTTCTTCCATCCGGCACAGGGCTTGCAGCAGCAGCCGTGCCGGGGCGGGCGCTGTCGCGGCAATAGTGTTGATCCACGTGGCGAAGATCTGCCGCAATTGCTCGGCGTCCAGCCCGGTGCTGCCCTTGTTCACGAACGCGGCCAGGGGCGCTGCCCCATCCACCGCTGTTTCGATCTCTGTCAGCTGGTAGGCCAGCCGAGCCGGGTCGGTTGCGGCCGCGTTCGAGAATTCCAGCAGCTGGGGATGACCTTGGGTCAGGGTAAGCAGGCAGCGGGCCAGCGCCACGCTGTGCAGCAACGCGCGCAGACTTGGCAGCTCAGCAACTAGCAGCAGGGACTCGTCCCGGGACAGCGCGTGCACCGGCCGGATCAGCACGGCGTCAGCGCTAAGCTCCGCCGGCACGACTCGGCTGGTCAAGATCACCCGCGACGGCCCGGCGTGGCCGGTGAACGCGCCGATCAGCAGCGCCCAGCGCGGATCGCACCACTGGCCATCTGGGCTGAGCAAGGTTTCGAGATTGTCCAGGACGAGCAGCACGCCCGCGTCGCCGAACACGGTGGCGAGGGCGGACAGGGACTTCGCCAGGGTCGCTTCGGTGGCGATCTTGTCCACCATCGTGAACCCGTGCTTGCCCAGTTGCGTGTCCAACTCTAGGGCCAACAGGCGCAGCGCATCGCCGGAACGGTCCGGATCGGTGGGCGCAGACCAGAACGCCGATGCGCCGAAGGCGTCCCGATGACGGTAGGCCAGCTCGACCGCGCAGCTGGTCTTGCCCGTACCCGCCGTCCCGTAAAACAACACCGCGGTACGCCCAGACGCCGGGTCCAACGCGGCGCTGGCCGCAGCCATCGGCACAGCGCGACCGACAAACCGGGTGGACTGTGCCGGGAACCCGGCCATCGTCTCACCAGTAGTCTCGTAGGCCGGCTTCCCGGTCGGAGGCGCCGGGGTCAGCCCAACCGAAGCGGCCTTTGGCCTGTTTAACCTAATTATCCGTCCCAGGAATAGCGAAAGCAGGATCGATATCAGAATCCACGCGAGAATTCCGAGCCCAATCACCGCGATCGCCGTCACCGAGCCTCCGATCTGGCGAGCCTTACCTTAGTCGTCAGGTAAGCCGCATGTCGAAGTTACCCAAAACTACTGCATAAAGAACAATCGCTAACTGATCGCCAGGCGTGACGAGGGCATGGACTGATCACTCGAATAGCCTAAATGCAAACTCGACGTGCGCCGTCGAGTTCACGACAAGGTCCTAGGCGTGCAGCCTGGCTCAGGGTGGGGTGGGCACGGTGAACAGTTCCGCTGCGCCGGGCGCCATGGTCAGGGCTACCAGAGCGGCGGCGATGCGGTGCAGCGGCAGCACGGCAGCGACGCACCCGGTGGCGATGACACTGGAAGGCATGCCGGCGGCGCGGGCGGTAGCGGGATCCTAAGCAAGAACGCGGCGCTGCTGAGCAGGGCACCACCCCCATTGAGGGCATCAGCGTCGATGATGCTGAGCCTGCGTGTCTCGTCGACGGTCGCAGTGGCGCCGCCCGGGATCACCGTCACGCCCGGCGCGTCGACGCTGGCCCAGGCGGGCCGTCCAGACAGGCAGCCTCGTGAACCGTTGCAGCAAGCAGGACAAGTGATCCGGTTGCTCGCTACGGCGGCCGTGTTGCACCACCAACAGCGGCACCGAGAAGGCGGCCGGTAGCTCGGTCAGGATCGAGGAGACCGCGCTCAACCCGCCGAGCGAGGCAACCATCACGACAAGGTCAAAGTGAATCATCTCGCGGCTCGGCCCGGTCACTGACGCGGCGACCACGGTACCTGTTTGTGTCCGCTACCGGACATAGGCACGGTCTCAACTGGGTATTCCAGCAAGGAGATTCCCAACGATGGGCAAACTATGAACACGGACATTTTCGGCGTAACGCCATCCTCGCCAACTTGTTCGAATCGGAGTTCGATCGCATACGTCACCGGTGGAGCTGGTCGACACCGAGATTCGCCAGCAGGTCTACCAGCCCGGCCAGCCGATTACCGAGGTCTTCTTCCCCTGTCGTCGGTCTTTTCCTGGTAGCGGTGGCTGACGAAAAGGAAGTAGTGGTCGAGATCGCCACGGTCGGTTGGAAAGGCATGGTCGGCCTGCCGTTGTTTCTCGGCGTCGGCAGCAGTCCACACGCCGCGTTCTGCCAGATCCCCGGGCCGGCTGCCCGGCTTGGCGCCGACGACCTGCGCCGTGCCTTGACTGCCGATGGCGCGCTGCACCGTGCACCGGCCAACAGTCTCGGAGATCGCTGGCCGGCTGCAGGCGGCCGGCCTGGTCCGCTATACCCGTGGCATTATCACCGTCGCCGACCGGAGCGGCCTCGAACGCATCACCTGTGACTGCTACCGGATTGTCAATGCCGAGTTCGACCGCCTCTATGACGACTGAAGAACCCGCAGCGCAACGGCCAGATGGCTACCAGTTGAACAACGAATTGCCACGGCATCGGCCCGCCGCGCGTCGCGCCCCGTAGGATCCGGCCTGTTACGGCTGCACGACATCATGAGGGAAGGACACTGGCGATGCTCCCAGACGGGAGCCTCACGACAGCGATCGTGCTGGCCGCCGGTGAAGGCACCCGGATGCACTCGGCGATCCCCAAGGTGCTGCACCCGCTGGCCGGCCGGACCCTGGTGGAACACGCTGTTCGAGCCGCCGCTGGGCTCGACCCCGAGCACCTGGTTGTGGTGATCGGTCACGGTCGAGACGCGGTGGATACCCACTTACGCACGGTCGCGGCCGCCCTGGGACGCCAGTTGCGCGCCGCGGTACAGGCCGAGCAGCACGGCACCGGGCACGCGGTTCGTACCGCGTTGGACATCTTGCCGGCCGAGCTGTCCGGCACCGTACTGGTCAGCTACGGCGACGTGCCGCTGCTGGATACCGCCACGCTGGCCGAGCTGCTCACCGAGCATCACCGCGCCGGGCACGCGGTCACCGTCCTGTCCGCGCTGGTGGACGACCCCACCGGGTACGGCCGAGTACTGCGGGACTGTTCCGGCGGGGTGTCGGGGATCGTCGAACACCGCGACGCCACCACGGCCCAGCGGACCATCCGTGAGATCAATTCTGGAGTGTTTGCCTTCGACGCCACGGTGTTGCGCGACGCCCTGGGTCAGCTGCGCCCGTCCAATAGTCAAGGTGAGCTGTACCTGACTGACGTGCTGGGCCTGGTCCGCGACAAGGGGCTGCCGGTCGGCGCGCACCCGTGCTCCGATCCGTGGCTGGTGGCCGGGGTGAACGACCGGGTGCAGCTCGCCGCGGTGGGCGCAGAGCTCAATCGTCGGTTGCTGACGCACTGGATGCGCGCCGGGGTCACCGTCATTGATCCGGCCTCGGTGTGGCTGGACACCGACGTCCAGCTGTCCCCTGACGTGCTGCTGCATCCCGGGGTTCAGCTGCACGCGGGCACCGTGGTCGGTCCGGGGGCGGTGATCGGGCCGGACTCGACACTGTCGGGCTGCACCATCGGCGCAGCGGCCACGGTGGTGCGGACTCATGCCGTCGGCGCGGTCGTCGCCGAGGGCGCCCAGATCGGCCCGTTCGCCTACCTTCGGCCGGGCAGCCGGGTCGGCGAGCGGGCCAAGGTCGGCACCTTCGTGGAGACGAAGAACGCCGAGTTGGGGCCGGGTGCGAAGGTGCCGCATCTGAGCTACGTCGGGGACGCGACGATAGGTGAGGGAACCAACATCGGCGCGGCTACCGTGTTCGTCAACTACGACGGCGTGGCCAAGCACCGGACGTCCGTGGGTGCCCATGCCCGGACCGGCGCGGACAATATGTTCGTCGCGCCGGTGACCATCGGTGACGGCGCGTACACCGCGGCCGGCTCGGTCATCACGCAAGATGTGCCGCCGGGCGCGCTGGCAGTGGCCCGCAGCCGGCAACGAAATATCGAAGGCTGGGTGAGCCGGCGCCGCCCGGGCACCCTGGCAGCGCGCGCAGCACAGCAAGCCGGCGGCGAGACAACGCGGCAGGAGTGATCATGAGCTTTTCCACCATGTCAGCAATCCCGAAGAAGAGCCTGATGCTGCTGTCCGGGCGCTTCCACCCCGAGCTGGTCGAGGAGGTGGCCAAGCACCTCGACGTCGCCGTCACCCCGCAGTCGGCCTACTCCTTTGCTAACGGTGAGATCTTCGTGCGGTTCGAGGAGTCGGTCCGCGGCTGTGACGCGTTTGTCATGCAGGCGCACACCGCCCCAATCAACGACGCGATCATGGAGCAGCTGATCATGGTGGACGCGCTCAAGCGGGCGTCGGCCAAACGGATCACCGCCGTGATGCCGTTCTGGGGGTACAGCCGCCAGGACAAGAAACACCGCGGGCGCGAGCCCATCTCCGCTCGGCTGATCGCGGACATGTTCAAGGTCGCCGGCGCTAACCGGATCATGACGGTGGATTTGCACACGTCGCAGGTGCAGGGCTTCTTCGATGGCCCGGTGGACCATCTGTTCGCGCTGCCGGTGCTTGCTAGCCACATCAAGCAGACCTACGCCGACCGGGCGCTGGCGGTGGTATCGCCCGACTCCGGCCGGGTGCGGCTGGCCGAACGCTGGGCCAACACCCTCGGCGGTACCCCGCTGGCGTTCATCCACAAGACCCGCGACACCAGCCGGCCCAACCAGGCGGTGGCCAACCGGGTGGTCGGCGACGTCGACGGCCGGCTGTGCGTGGTGATCGACGACATGATCGACACCGGCGGGACGGTGACCAGCACCGTGGCGGCGCTGCACGATGCGGGGGCGGCCGATGTGGTCATCGCGGCCACCCATGGTGTGCTGTCCGACCCGGCGACCAAGCGGCTGTCCAGCTGCGGTGCCCGGGAGGTCATTCTCACCAACACGCTGCCCATCCCGGACGAGAAGCGGTTCCCGGGAATGACGGTGCTGTCCATCGCACCGCTGCTGGCCCGCGCGATCCACGAGGTCTTCGACGACGGCTCTGTCACCAGCCTCTTCGACGGCAACGCCTAGCTCGCCTACTTTCTCCCCTCCCCGGCGTGTCGCTCCCCCCGTGCCCGGTGTGTCCGGCCCTGGTGCCCAGCCGGTGAACGCGGACTGCCTATACTCCATGGGTTGCCTCGGCGAGGGAGAGCCCGGCGCTCTTCGTGATCGACGCGGCGGTCTCGCGTTCAGCGTGCCCGTGCCCGATCGTGAGTGCGTCACTCCCCGCCGCTGAACCGGCGTCCCGCCTTACCGGGCGTTGCGCCTTGCATTCGTTAAGGAGTCCATCGTGTCCGAGGTCCGCTTGGCCGCCGAGCCGCGCACCGAGTTCGGCAAGGGCGCCGCCCGTCGCACCCGGCGGGCCGGCAAGATTCCCGCGGTGCTCTACGGGCACGGCAGCGATCCACAGCACCTCGCGCTGCCCGCCTTGGAGTTCGCCCGGGTAGTACGTGAACAGGGCAGCAACGCCGTGCTCAGCCTGGATCTGGGCGGGGCACCGCAACTCGCGCTGACCAAGACCGTCACCGTGCATCCCATCCGTCGCTACATCGAGCACGTCGATCTGCTCATCATCCGGCGCGGCGAAAAGGTCGTGGTAGACGTCCACGTCGTCGTCACCGGCGACGCATCGCCGGGCACACTGGTCACCCAGGAGCTGACGAATCTCCAGGTCGAGGCCGACGCGCTGGCGATCCCTGACGAGATCGAGGTATCCGTGCAGGACGCCGAGGTGGGCACCCGGGTACTGGCCGGCGAGATCGCACTGCCGCCGGGTGTCACACTGCGGACCGATCAGGATCAGCTCATCGTCAACGTTGTCGCCGCGCCCAGCGGTGAAGAGCTTGAGACTGAGGGTGCCGAGGAGGAAGAGGCGGCACCGGTTACCGGGTCTTCCGCCGAGGCGTCCTGAGGCCAGACCTTCGATTCGGCCGTGACCACTGCGGACAGTACCAACGGGGTCGCCGGTGAGATCGGGTTAGTCGTGGGCCTGGGCAATCCGGGCCCCGGCTACGCCGGCAACCGGCACAACGCCGGGTTCATGGTGGTCGACGAGTTGGCGCGCCGGGTGGGTGGCCGCTTCACCACCCATAAGACCGGAGCTGACGTGCTGGAAGCGCGTCTGGCCGGGCGGCGTGTCGTCCTGGCGAAGCCGCGCTCGTTCATGAATCTTTCTGGTCCAGCGGTTACCGCCACGGCACGGTACTTCAAGATTCCACCCACCGACGTGGTCGTCGTGCATGACGATCTTGATCTCGATTACGGCGTGCTCAGGCTCAAGCGCGGCGGCGGCGAGGGTGGACACAACGGGCTGCGCTCCGTCTCGGCGTATCTGGGCACCAAGGACTACTTGCGAGTGCGGTTCGGTATCGGCCGGCCGCCGGGACGGATGGATCCGGCGGACTACGTGCTGCGCGACTTTTCCCTCATCGAGCGCCGGGAGCTAGACCTGCTGGTGGACCGCTGCGCCGACGCAGTCGAGCAGTTGCTTACCCAAGGGCTCGCAGCGACGCAGAACCAGCTGCATTGACGCAGGGCACGAGGCCGCGACACACCCGGTACCGGGGCGCGACACGCCGGAAGAGAGGGCGGGCGGGTTAGGGTAGGTGCTCGGTGATGCGGGCGCGCAGTGCGGCGCGGCGCAGTTTGCCGGAGGGGGTCTTGGGGAGCGCTGCTGGTGGAAGAACCACCACAGCGCCTGGGCGCAGGCCGACCGCGTCGACCACCCGCGCAGCGACCTCCTTGCGCAGCATCCGCTCGGCCTCGGCATCTCCGGCCCGGGTGGACTCGACCGCCACCGCGAAGGACTCCCGCCGCTCGCCGGCGTCCAGGCGCACCGCCGCCACATTGCCCGGACGGACGCCCTCAACCCGCCCGGCGGCGCGTTCAATATCAATGGGATAGATGTTGCGCCCGCCCATGACGATGACGTCCTTGCGCCGCCCGCAGACCACCACGTCGCCCTCGACGAGATAACCCTCATCGCCGGTGTCCAGCCACCCGTCGGCGTCCTGCGTGGCGCGGGGTCCGGTGGTGGTCAGGTACTCGCGGGTCACCGAGGTGCCGCGCACCTGAAGCCGGCCGACGACGCGCTCCCCCACTTGACGACCGTCGTCGGCGACCACCCGCACCTGCATCCCGGACAATGGCGGCCCCAGCCGGGGAAACGCCCGGACATGCGGGCCGCCGGCGCCGGCCACGACGGCCCGGCGCTGGGTCTCCAGCGCGTCGGCGTCCACGGAGTCGACCTGCATGCCGACTCCGAGCGGGGCGAAGGACACCCCCAGCGTTGCCTCGGCCATCCCGTAGGCGCACACCATGCACGTCTCTGGAAGCCCGAATCGGGCGCCGGCGGCGAGAAAAGCCCGCACTGCGGCGGGTTCGATCGGCTCGGCACCGTTGAGCGCAAAGCGCAGGCTGGACAGGTCGAACTGCTCGTCGGTGTTGGCCAGCCGCCTGGCCAGCAACGCATAGCCGAAGTTCGGCGCCGCGGTGATCGTGCCCCGGTGCCGGCTGATCAGATCCGCCCACAGCAGCGGGTGCGAGATGAAATCGGCCGGGGTGACCTTGACCAGCTCCAAGCCCAGTGCCATCGGGATGGTGAGGAAGCCCACCATGCCCATGTCGTGGAACAGCGGCAGCCAGGACACCATCACGTCGTGTGCCGGGTCCAGCGCCGCAACCTGCACCATCGCGGTCATGTTGGCGTAGAGATTGCCGTGGGTGATCCGGACGGCCTTCGGTTCCGCGCTCGAGCCGGAGGTTAGCTGCAGCAAAGCGGTGTCGTCCTCGTCGACCGCCACCGGGCCGCTCAGCGGCTCGATAGCCGGGTTATCTAGATCGGTGAGCATCAGGTAGCTGATTCCGCGCTGGCCCAGCAGCGGGGCGAGCCGATCGAACGGCGGGCCAAGCAGCACCAGCTTGGCGTTGATCATGCTGAGTGCCCGAACAGTGTCGGTCGCCCAACTCGCCAGATCGGCCCGCGGGGTGGGTTGGTGCAGCATGGTCACGCTACCGCCGGCCAGCCAGACACCTTGCACGGCGGGCGCGATCAGCGCCGGGTCACCGGCGAGGACGGCGACCGCGTCACCGTGCTGGAGCCCGGGCGCAGCGGTGCCGATCAAACAGCCGGCGGCGCGCAGCGCCTTCCGGTGCACCTCGGTCCAGGTGGTGCGGCGCGGCTGGGAGGGTTCACCGGTGGTGATGCCCCGGTCGGACCGGGTCGGTGAATCCGGCGAGCAGTGGGCCAAAAGCGTGTCGAGGAAGGCACTCACAAGCGATCACCTTACGGCTGTAGGAGGCGGACCCGCACCTCAGCCGGCGGCCTCGGCGACCTCCAGCCAGCGGGTCTCCAGGTCATCTTTCGCAGCAAGTACCTCGCGAAGTTCGCCTTCCAGCTCGCGGAACGCGGCGGGATCGGCGGCCTGCTGGATGATCTGCTGCTGCAGTTCGGCTTCCCGCCCCGCTAGTCGCTCGATCTGGCGCTCCAGCCGGGCCAACTCCTTGCGAGCCGTGCGCAGCTGGGCAGCTGGGGTTGGCCCGGTAGCCGCCGGTGGCGCCGCAACCTGCGCCGGTGCTGGCCGGTATCGCGTCAGATACTCGTCGATGCCGCCGGGCAGGTGGGTGATCCGCCCATCACCGAGCAACGCCACCACCGTGTCGCAGACCCGTTCAACCAGGTAGCGGTCGTGCGAGACGACGACCAGGGAGCCCGGCCAGCCGTCGAGCAGATCCTCCAACTGCTGCAAGGTGTCGATGTCCAGGTCATTGGTGGGCTCATCGAGCAGCAACACATTCGGCTCGGCCATCAGCAGCCGGGTCAACTGCAGCCGGCGGCGTTCTCCGCCGGACAGCTCCGCCACCGACGTCCACTGCCGCGAAGCTGGGAACCCGAGGCGTTCCGCCAGTTGCGAGGCGGACAGTTCCTGGCGGCCCAGCTGAACCCGGTGGGCGACCTCTTCCACCGCCTCCAGGACCCGCAGCGATGCCGGCAGGTCCTCCAGTTCCTGGCGCAGGTGCGCCAGCCGGACGGTCTGACCCTGCATCCGGCGACCCGCCTCCGGCGCCAGCTCTCCGGCAAGTAGCCGCAACAACGTCGTCTTGCCCGATCCGTTGACCCCGACCAGGCCGATCCGCTCGCCGGGGCTGAGGCGCCATGTTTCGGCGTCCAGCAGCCGGCGGCCGGCGATGGTGACGGTGACATCCTCGAGTTCCAGCACGGTGCGCCCTAGCCGGCGGCGCGCGAAGGCACACAGCTCGACGGTGTCCCGCGGTGGCGGCACGTCAGCGATCAGCGCCTCGGCGGCCTCGATACGGTAGCGCGGTTTGGAGCTGCGCGCCGGTGGTCCCCGGCGCAGCCACGCCAGCTCCTTGCGGGCCAAGTTGCGCCGCCGCTGCTCGGCTGCGGTGGCCAGCCGAGCACGTTCGGCGCGGGCGTACACCCAGTCCGCGTAGCCACCGTCGTAGCCGTCCACCCGTCCGTCGACGACCTCCCAGGTGCGCGTGCACACGGTGTCCAGAAACCACCTGTCGTGGGTCACCACGACCACCGCGCACCGGCACGCCAGCAGGTGCTCAGCCAGCCAGCGCACGCCGTCGACATCGAGGTGGTTAGTCGGCTCGTCGAGGATCAACAAGTCCGGCTCACCGACCAGCGCGGCGGCCAGCGCGACCCGGCGGCGTTCCCCGCCGGACAGATCCGCGACCGGCCGGTCCAATCCGAGCGCCGACATACCCAGCCCGTCGAGCACGGCCCGCACCCGCGGATCGGCGGCCCACTCGTGCTCGGCGCTGACCTGCAATGCAGCCAGCACCGCCTGGCCTACGGTGGCCTGCTCGGGAAGTTCAGTGTGCTGGGTGAGCACTGCGATGCGCAGTCCTCTGGCGCGGCTGACCCGGCCTGCGTCGGGCGGTTGGAGGCCGGCGAGCAACCGCAGCAGGGTGGTCTTGCCGCCGCCGTTGAGCCCCACCACACCGATCCGGTCGCCCGTGTCGACGCCGAGCGAGACTTCTGACAGCAGCAGGCGGACGCCGTAGGACTTCGAGACCGCCTCGACGTTGACCAGGTTGGCCATCAGGCGCGCGCGAGAGGTTCGTGGGGCGGTACCGGCCGGGGATCCTCCACAATCCGGGCGCCAGGCACCGGGCCGCTGGCCACCCGAACGGTCCGGCATACGCCGGCACCGGCCAGCTCGGCGGCCACCCGGACCGCGGCGTCGGCGCCGGCGCACAAAAACGCGCAGGTGGGACCGGATCCGGACACGATGCCGGCCAGCGCGCCGGCGTCTACTCCAGCCCGCAGGGTGCGGCGCAGGTCCGGGCGTAGTGAGACCACGGCCGCCTGCAGATCATTGCCGAGCAGCAGGGCGAGCCGCCGCGGGTCTCCCGAAGCAAGCGCCTCCAGCAGCGGCTCGGCGTCACCAAGCCGCTGCGGCGGTGAACCGTGCGCCCGCAGCCGGTCCAGCTCGCGGTAGACGTCCGCAGTGGACAGCCCACCGCGGTCCAGCGCGATCACCCAGTGGAAGGTATGCCTGGCCAGCACGGGCACCAGGGACTCCCCGCGACCAGTGCCCAGCGCGGTGCCGCCGCACAGCGCGAAGGGCACGTCACTGCCCAGCCGGGCGGCTAACTCGACGAGCTCTTCTCGGCCGATGTCTAGGCGCCACAATGCGGCCAGGGCGACCAGGGTGCCCGCGGCGTCGGCGCTACCCCCAGCCATCCCGCCGGCTACCGGGATGGTTTTACGCAGCACAACCCGCACGTCGGGCTGACGCCCGACGTGCTCGGCAAGCAGGAGCACGGCGCACCACGCGAGGTTGCGCTGATCAGTGGGCACCGTCGCAGCGCCCTCGCCGTATACCTGCACACCGGGTTCGTCGGTGGCCGCGACGGTCACCTCGTCGATCAGGGACAAGGCTTGGAACACGCTGACCAGTTCGTGGTAGCCGTCCACGCGCCGGCTTCCGACCGCCAGGTGCAGATTGACCTTGGCAGGGACACGCACGGTGACCGGTTGCGGCACAACGGCAAGCACTACCCCAGGGTACGGGCCTGCGGCCTTGTGAGTGGCGATGCGCGCTATAGCGCGCATCGCCACTCACAAGCAGCTCAGGATCCGTGCAAAGTCGTGGATTCTGAGCTGCTCCGCCCGCAACCCCGGGTCTACGCCGGCGGCGCGCAGCAACCGCTCGGCGGTGGCCGCTGAGCCCGCCCATCCCGCCAGGGCGGCCCGCAGCGTCTTGCGGCGCTGCGCGAACGCGGCGTCGACCAGCGCGAAGACCTCTTCTCGTGGCACCGGGGATGGTGCTGGTCGGACGGTTAATGCAACCAGGCTGGAGTCCACATTGGGCACCGGCCAGAACACCGCACGGGGGACGTGCCCGGCCCGGCGGGCCTCGGCGAACCAAGCCAGCTTGACGCTGGGCACGCCGTAGCTTCGGGTGCCCGGCGGCGCGGTCAGCCGATCGGCCACCTCGGCCTGCACCATCACCAACCCGCGGCGCAGGCTCGGCAGCTCGGCCAACAGGTGCAGCAGCACCGGAACACCGACGTTGTAGGGCAGGTTCGCGACCAACGCGGTCGGTTCCCGGCCATCAGCGGCTTCGACCAGCTCCGCGCGCCGCATCCGCAGCGCGTCGGCGTGGTAAACGCGTAGCGCCTCGACCCGGTCTGGGACGCGGTTGGCCACCGTCGCGGGCAGCGCACCGGCCAGCAGTGGATCCACCTCCACCGCCAGCACCGCGTCCACCGCGTCGAGCAAAGCCAGGGTCAGCGACCCGAGCCCAGGACCAACCTCGAGCACGACGTCATCTGTCACCAGGTCGGCTGCCGCGACGATCCGGCGCACTGTGTTGGCATCATGCACGAAGTTCTGGCCCAGCCGCTTGGTCGGTCGCAGCCCGAGGCGATCGGCCAACTCGCGCAGCTCAGCCGCTCCCAGCAACTGGTTCACTCCGCGGTCTTACCACCACTGCACCGGGTCGTTGTCTCGCGGATACGAACTCGGCGACAGCAGGGAGCTGAAGCTCTGGGCCTGATCAGTCCAGGCCCATGCGCGCCGAGCAGGTCGGCCAGGCCCGGTAGCTGCCCCGGGAGTTGCGGACCCGCTGGGCTACCGCGATCTGCTCCTCGCGAGTGGCCTGATGCGGGTAGGGGGCGTACTGATTGCCTCCGTAGGCCCTCCAGGTGGCCTTGTCGAACTGCAGGCCGCCGTAGTAGCCGTTGCCGGTGTTGGCAGCCCAGTTATTCCCGGATTCGCATCGAGCCAGCCGGTCCCAGACCGAACCTTCAGCAACCGGGGAGCTGTCGGCGACGCTCTTCGCGAAGCCCTTGGTGCCAACTCGGATCTTGCCCGCGCGCGCTGGGGTGATCTCCTGGATGGAGAGTTGCTTGCGGTCGGTTTCCTTGCCGTTTGACAGGGTGACCAGGTAAGTGACGATCTGCTCGCCGGGAGCGCCGGGATCCTCGACGACCACACTGCCGGCCGACAGATCGGGATCTTTGATCTTCTTGACTGGGGGGTCAATGAGTCGACGCTCGCTGCGTTGCTCGCTGCGTACGCGGTTGACCTGCACCGTCATACCGGGAAGCACGGGTGAGGTGCGTCCCGGGGTGACGGTGTCCTGGTCATGCAGCGGCACCCCCAGCTGGGTGAGCAGGTCACCGACTGATAGCGCGCTGGACTGAATTTCCTTCGGGGGCTGGCCACCGTCGAGCAGGGTGATCGGCTTGGTGTTGCGCACCACTAGGGCCATGCCCTCCAGCGGGATCCGCTTGGATGGGCTTGCCGACAGCTCCATGTCCTCGGAGTGCGGCATTCCGACCTGCTGCAAGGCGGTATCGACGGTCAGCGCGGTGGTCCAGATTTCGTGTTGTGTCCCGTCGACGGTCAGCGCCAGGGGACGGCCGCGGGCCAGCACGATCTGGCTGCCGTCCTCGATCGAGCTACTCGCGGTGGGCGCCAGCGCATCCTGGTCACCGGCGCGCAATCCCGCGGACTTCAAAGCCCCCGCGACCGAGGATGCGAACGTATGGATGGTTCGCTGCTCCCCGTCCACCGTGATGGTGACGGCTTTGTCCATGGCAAGCGCTGCGGCGGTACCGGCTGGCAGACCCAGGCCAAGAGCAACCAGGGCGCCCCGGACTAACGTGCGTTTGGTCACCGATGTCCAGTCGTCGCAGGTCCGGGCAGGGGAAGCACGAGAACAGACGACCGAACTCTCGTGCCGGGAAATGCCCCATCCCGGCTGACAGTCACGGAACGCTAACGGTTGATCGCACAGTGTGCAAACATCCGTCAAGAGGTGTTGCCGAAAAGACGCTCAGAAGCGCTCAGCGGTATCGGTTGCACTGAATCCGAAGACCCGCTCAGCGGTCGCAGAAACCGACGCCGCCAGCTCGGCCTCGTCCTGCCCGCGCAGCGCCGCCAGATCGCGGACGGTGTAGGGCAGGTTGACCGGTTCGTTGGCCCTGCCCCGGTGCGGATGCGGGGTCAGGAACGGGGCGTCGGTCTCCACCAGTAACTGCCCGTCGGGCACCAGCTTGGCCGCTTCGCGCAGCGCGTGGGCATTGCGGAAGGTCACGGTGCCGGAGAACGACAGCACGTACCCGGCGTCCACGCACGCCCTTGCCATCGCGGCGTCCCCGGAAAAGCAGTGAAATACCACCGTCGGAGGTGGTTTTTCCTGGTCGAGGACAGCGAGCACATCAGCGTGGGCGTCCCGGTCGTGGATCACGAGCGGCTTGCCCACTCGCTTGGCGAGATCGATGTGCCACCGGTAGACCTCCTGCTGGGCCTCGGGCGGCGAGTAGTCCCAGTAGTAGTCCAGGCCGGTCTCCCCCACCGCGACCACCCTGGGCGCTACTGCGAGTCGCTCCAGCTCGGTGCGGTCGTCGTCAGTCATCGCTGCGGTGCGGGTGGGGTGCAGCGCCACAGCCGCAAAGACCCGATCATCCCAGCTGGCTGCCTGCACCACCCAACGCGCCGACGCCATGTCGTCGGCGACCGTCACCACCGCGGCGACCCCCACTGCCTCGGCCCGATCCAGCGCCGCGCGAACCCCCGCCGGATCGGTGGCACCGCAGGCATCCAGATGCGTGTGCGCATCGATCACCGTCACAGGCAACGGCGGCGGGGGTGGCGGTAAACCGCTCGTGAGTGGCATTCGGTGCTATAACACTGTTACGCACTCACGAGGCTGGTTCGATCGGGGCCCAGCTGGGGCCTGATTGAGCCAGCCCAGGCTCTAGTTTGGCGAACAGGGGGGTGGGCTTGGCCAAGGGACGGTCTACCTCAATGGGGACACTGGCCCAGCGAGCCTGCTCGGCGGCGTAGTCCCCGGTGAGCACGGGGTAGTCCGGTCCGCTGCCCTCGACGAGCTCGCTGACTTCCCGGATCTCCGGCATAGCCGACCACACCCCGGTGCCGCCGAGCTGCGCGTGTACCTGCTGGGCGGCATGCGGCAGGAACGGGGTGAGCAGCGTGTTGGCGTCAGAGACGACCTGCAGCGCGGTGTGCAGGATGGTGTCGCGCCGCGCCGGGTCGTCGGTGCGCTTCCACGGTTCCTGCTCAGACAGGTACTTGTTCGCCGCGCCCACTACCCGCATCGCCTCGGTGATCGCCGCCTTGAACCGGTTGCGCTCCAGCAGCTCCCCCACCGTGTCGAAGGCCGCCCGCGAGGTGGCCAGCAATTCGGAATCAGCGCGCTGCAACGTTGAAGGCCGCGGCACCGCGCCGACGTTGCGGTGCGCCATCGAGATAGACCGGTTGACCAAGTTGCCCCACTCGTTGGCCAGCTCAAAGTTGATCCGGCGGACGAACTCCTCCCAGGTGAAGTCGGTGTCCTGGGTCTCCGGACCAGCCACCGAAATGAAGTAGCGCAGCGTGTCCGGACCGAATTCGCGCAGGAAGTCCCCGACGTAGATCACCGTGCCGCGGGAGGTGGAGAACTTCGAGCCGCTCATGGTGAGGAACTCGCTGGAGACAATCTCTGTCGGCAGGTTCAGGACGCCGAACACGCCCGGCTGGCCACCCCGATCCCCTGCGCCGTTCTGACCGAGCAAGGTGGCCGGCCAGATCACCGTGTGGAAGGTGATGTTGTCCTTGCCCATGAAGTAGTAGGAGCGCGCATCCGGGTCGCACCACCACTGCTGCCACGCATCGGGTTGCCCGACCCGCTGCGCCCACTCCACCGACGCCGACAAGTAGCCCATGCACGCGTCGAACCACACGTAGAACCGCTTCATTGGCGCGTCTCGCCAACCGTCCAGCGGCACCCGCACGCCCCAGTCCAGGTCGCGGGTGATCGGGCGGGGGCGCAGGTCGTCGAGCAGGTTCAGAGAGAACTTCAGCACGTTGGTCCGCCACTCGGTGCGGTTGGCCAACCAGGTTCCCAACGCGCCGGTGAACGCCGGCAGGTCGAGGAACAGATGCTCGGTTTCCACGAACTCGGGGACCTCGCCGTTGATCCGGGACCGTGGATTGATCAAATCGGCCGGGTCGAGCTGGTTGCCGCAGTTGTCGCACTGGTCGCCGCGGGCGCCGTCGTAACCACAGATCGGGCATGTGCCCTCGATGTACCGGTCGGGCAGGGTGCGGCCGGTGGACGGGCTGATCGCGCCGAGCGCGGTCTTGGTGAGGATGTAGCCGTTGCGGTACAGGGCAAGAAACACGTCCTGCACCACCCGCGCGTGGTTTGCCGTGGTGGTGCGAGTGAACAGGTCGTACGACAGCCCCAGACCCTGCAAGTCCTCCACGATCAGCCGGTTGTATTTGTCCGCGAGCGTGCGTGGCGTGACGCCCTCGGCGTCGGCCTGCACCTGGATTGGGGTGCCGTTCTCGTCGGTTCCCGAGACCATGAGCACCCGGTTGCCGGCCATTCGCTGGTAGCGCGAGAAGATGTCCGACGGAACACCGAAACCGGAGACGTGACCGATGTGCCGCGGGCCATTAGCGTAAGGCCAGGCCACCGCGGTAAGTACGGGTGCATTCATAGCGCCCAGCCTATGGGGCAACCGCAACGCCGTTTCCACTGGGGATCAACGAGCGCGCAGCCATTCCGCCACGGGTATGCACTACCAAGCCACGCGGGTACCTGATCGTATTACGGCGTGGGCCTGGTGTGGGGTTTTAGGATCGTGGCCATGGTGAGCGTGGCGAGGTTCGGTTTTCTGGTAGTTGGCCCCTTCGGCGCGCGCAGTTAGGTTCGTGCCGTTGAGCATCCACGACGAGAGCCGGCTGGGCGGGGATTCCCGCGTGCCGGGTGCGGCGGGACAGGCTGAGCTGGTGCAGCGGTGGGCGAAGGCGTTACGGACGACCGCTTACGTGCCGGCATCGTCGCTGCAGATCCAGGATTTGTTGGAAGAGCTGCTTGGTGTTGTGGTCTGCACGCTGCGGGCCAAGAAGTTCTGTCCGGACCCGGCCCGCGAGGTCGGTGAACGGTTGGTCCGAGGCGGGTTCACCGGGGAGCAGAGCCTCAGCCGCACGCTTGAGGTGCTCGGACAGGCATTACCGGCGGATTCCGGGCTACGGGGTGTCGAGGATCTTGCCGGCCGGGTGGTTTCCGTGCTGGGTGCGGTGGCGGCGGGTTATGCGGCTGGCCTGCGTGCGCTGACTTTGGATCAGCAAGAGGAAGTGAAGCAGGCCCTGCTGGTGGCCAAGGAAGACGCCGAGCGGGGGCTGAGGGTCAGCGAGGCAAAGTTTCGGGAGCTGTTCACCTCCTCAGCGGTCGGGATCGCGATCAGCGATCTCGATGGCCGGCTGGTGGAGACCAACCAGGCCTTGCGGGAAATTGTTGGTGAGTCCGCGGTCGAGACGGCGGGACGCTCGGTATATGAGCTGTTCGACGTCAATGATGCTGCTGTGCTCAGATCTGCTCACCGCAGGCTGGTGGGGGGTCACAGCGCGCGATCTCGGCTACCACAGCGGCTGCGGTTGATCGACAAGGATGGCGAGCCGGCGTGGGCTTACCTGGCAATCTCGCTGCTGCACGACGCCGAGGGCCAGCCGACCCAGCAGGTGACGATCGTCGAGGACGTCACGGAGCTGCACTTGTTGGGTGAGCGGCTGGCTCACCAGTCATTGCATGACGCGCTGACCGGGCTGCCCAATCAGCAGTTCTTCCTGTCCCGTCTGGAGGGCGTGCTGGGACGCGCCGGTCCGGCGGCGCGGATCAGCGTATGCACGATCGACGTGGACCGGCTGGTTGTGATCAACGATGCATTCGGCCGGGAGGTCGGCGACCAGGTGTTGTGCACGATGGCCGAACGTCTGCAATCGGTGATCTCCGGTGCGAACGCGATGGTCGCCCGGCTCGGCTCGGATGAGTTCGCCATGTTCGTGGAGCACTCGGCTAGCACGCCGGACGTGGTTGATCTCGCGGCGAGCATGCAACGAGAACTTGCGCAGCCGCTGCCGGCTCAGGGTGATGAGCTGGTCGTCTCGTGCTGCATCGGCATTGCTGAGCACCACGGGACCGGGGGTGATCCAGTCAAGTTGCTGCGCGCGGCGGAGGCTGCCTTGCATGACGCCAAAAGCAGCGGACCGGGCCGATGGCAACTGCTGGATCTCCAGCGCGATGCCGACCAGCGTCTTCGGTGCCGGTTGGCCGCGGCCCTGCCGGCAGCCTGGAGCAGCGGCGAACTCGGCCTGCTTTATCAGCCACTGGCGCAGTTGACCGAGGGCAAGATCGTCGCTGTCGAGGCGCTGTTGCGGTGGGACCACCCACACAGCGGCCCGCTATGCCATCACCAGTGTTGGGAGCTGGCGGCGCGGGCCGGGCTGGAGATGGCGTTAGGGCAGTGGCTGCTGCGCAACGCCTGTGCACAGCTGTCGTCGTGGCGCCAGCACCTCGCTGAGGCGATGCCATCGCTGCACGTCGATGTCACCCCTCCGCAGTTCCAGCACCCAGAACTAGTGACCGGCGTCCGCTGCGTCCTGGAGCAGGCGGGAGTAGCGGCCGAGAGTGTCCAAATCGGGGTACCGGTCAACGTGCTGGACACCAAGGCAGGCCAGGCCGCAGACAACGTCCGGGCCCTTGCCAAGATGGGCGTCGCTGTGGTGTTGCTCGGATTCAACGGCGTCGGCCACCTCGTCCACCTGGAACAACTGCCGATCCAGGCGGTGGAGATAGCGCACCAGATCGTTCAGCAGGCCGCCCACTCCAGGGACCTGGCCAGCCCGGTAGCCGACCTGCTGCAGAGGATCCGTCGTTGCGGTGCGACGAGCATCGTCCGTGGGATTCCAAGCCGCGATGGAGCCGACTGGTGGCGCTGCGCCGGAGTTGATGTCGGCCAGGGCACATTCTGCGCATCACCGGGTGCGGGGAAGCAAATTATGGCGCTACTCGGCTCTCCGTAGACTGCGCACACGAAACGAACTGCGAAAAGAGGGGCGGTTTGCGGTGGATCACAACGCCAGCTGGGTGCCCGGCGAGGTCAACCTTCAAATACCCAGTTCGGCTCGTATCTATGACTACGTGCTCGGCGGGGCCCACAACTTCGATGTAGACCGGCAAGCGGCCGAACGGCTGCTCGCCGCGGTACCCGCCCGGGACATGGCTAGGCTCAACCGCAGCTTCCTGCGCCGTGCGGTGCTGTTTTTGGTCAACGCCGGAATTCGGCAGTTCCTCGACCTTGGCTCCGGTATTCCCACCGTGGGCAACGTTCACGAGGTCGCCCAGCAAGCCGACCCAGCATGCCGCGTGGTGTATGTCGACATCGAACCTGTCGCGGTCGCCCACAGCCAATTGATGCTCGCGGATAACAACAATGCCTCGATCATCCGAGCTGACCTACGCAAACCCGAGACCATCCTGGATCACCCGGAAACCCACCGGTTGCTGGACCTCGACCAGCCACTCGGGCTGCTGATGGTGGGTGTGATGCAATTTGTCCCCGACTCCGATGACCCCGGGGCTATCGTGGCCGGCTACCGCGACACCCTCAGCGCCGGCAGCTACCTGGCCATGTCCCACTTCACGCCGGATGGCATGCCCGACCGGATGGCTAAAGCCGTCGAGGTTTTCAAGACCACCCAAGAACCGGCATACCCCCGCACCCATGCGGAGATTCTGCGCATGTTCGACGGGTTCGAGTTGGTTGAGCCCGGGCTGGTGTACACCGCGCAGTGGCGCCCGGACACGCCGGAAGAACTTGGCGACACCCCAGCACACCACTCCAACCTCTACGCGGCCGTCGGCCGCAAGGGATAAACCGTCAGGGCCGTGCGGGCGGACGCAGCAGCCATGTTGTCGAACTCGGCGACAGCAGAGCTGAGCAGCGTTTCACCCCTTGAGCCGCGGCGGACAATGGCGCGCGTGAGGCGCCTTCCGTTTGTTGCTCGGGCCGGCGTCATGGCCGACGTGGGCGCGGCGCTAGACGCTGCCCGTCACGGACGCGGCACGTTATTGCTAGTGAGCGGGGAAGCGGGGATCGGCAAGACTCGGCTGGCGGAAGAGGCCGCGCGGCACGCCAATGGGTTCCAGGTGGTGTGGACTTGGTGCACGCCGGAAGGCACGTTGCGTCCGTGGTCCCGGGTTGTCCGGATGCTGGCCGGCGCGGATGCCGCCGCAGAGCGGGTCATCCAGCAGTCGGACTACCTCGCCGATCTGGTGGCCGAGCGGCCTGATACACCGCACCGGGACCCAGAGACGGCTCGGTGGCTGTTGTCGCTAGACCTCGCCGACTTGCTCGCCACCACGTCACGGCCCCTGCTGCTGGTGATCGACGACCTGCATGACGCCGACCCGTCGTCGCTGCAGCTGCTGGCGAAGCTGGCCCCGTCGCTGCGCTCTACGGCAGCGGTCGTGCTGGCCACCGCGCGCGACGGTGAACGCGACTGGCTCGGCCGGAGTGAGGTGTGGGCCACGCTGAACCGGCTCGGCGAGACGGTCCAGCTGTGGGCGTTCCAGGAAGCCGACATCGCGGCATTGCTGTCCCAGACGCTGCGTGGCCCCCACCCGCCGAGGCGGTTCGCACCATCGCCACCCGTACCCGGGGCCACCCGCTGCTGGTGTGCGAGCTGGTTAGGTCCCAGCCTGAACTCGCTGACCTGACGCATGCCGTGCCGGCGTCGATCCGGGCGATGGTCGGTGCCCGGTTGGACGGTTTGACTGCACTGGCCCGTCAGATACTGCCGATCGCTGCGGTGCTCGGTACCAGGTTCCGGCTCGATGTACTCGCCAATGTCGCCGAGAGGCCCCTCGGTGAGCTCGGCGCGGCGGTGAGCGAGGCACGGGTAGCGGGCCTCCTCGATGACGCGGACCCCGGGGAGGGCCGCTTTCGCCACGAGCTGATCCGCGACGCCGTCTATGGAGCTCTGCCCGTCAATGAGCGCGCCAACCTGCATCGTCGGACCGCGACGGTGCTGGCCGCATTCGTGCATCGGGGACACGATGTCGAGGCCGGCCAGGTCGCCGATCACTTGCTGCGCGCCGGCCCGGCAGCTGCCCGAGAGGCCGCCGAGTTCGCCGGCCAGGCCGGCGAGGCGGCACTGCGGCGGTTCGCGTTCGAGGACGCGGTGCGCTGGTATGCCGTTGCCGACGCGAGCCTGGCATCGGCCGGCGCCAGTGACGTGGACCGCGCGCAGACCAAGCTGACACTTGGCGAGGCTCGGCACGCCGCCGGCGACCGGGTAGGCGCGCGCTCCGACTTACTCCAGGCAGCTGACCGGGCCAGGCGGGCTGCGCGGCCGGATCTGCTGGCCCGGGCAGCCTTGGGCCTGGGCGCCGGACCGGTTGGGTTCGAGGTTGGGTTACTCGATCAGGACCAGGTCGTCCTGCTGGAGGAGGCGCGGGCCGCTTTACCAGTCGACCAAGCCGCGCTCATCGCGCTGGTCACGGCACGGCTGTCGGTCGCGCAGACCCTGCTGGAAAGTCCCGAGCACCGTCGTGACCTGGCTCAGGACGCCCTGCAGGCCGCCCGCCGCGCGGATGACGACCGCGCAGTGGCTGTCTCGCTAGCCGCGCTGTGCGACGCGCTGGCCGGCCCCGACCACTGCGGTCAGCGGCGGCAGTATGCGACCGAGATCATCACCCTGGCCCGCCGGCTGCGCGACCCGGCTCTGGAGTTGCTCGGCCGGCGACTGCGGGTGGTGGTGATGCTTGAGACCGGGGCAATTGTCGAGGCCGACGCCGAGATGTTGGCCTACCGGACCGTCGGGCAGGCGCTGCGTCATCCGCTGTACTTGTGGTACGTGCCGCTGTGGCGGGGAATGCGGGCGTTGCTGGAGCGCCGCTACGACGACTGCCGCTCCGCGCTGGACGAAACCGTAACGCTGGGCACGCAGGCGGCCAGCGACAACGCTGCGATGCTGGCGGCAACCCAGCGCTGGTGCCTGCTCGCCGAGCTCGGCGACCAGCAGTCCCTGACGACGATGCTGGCGCAGTTCGAGGCAATGCACCTGCCCGGTGTGTGGCCGCAGATCGCGCGCGGTTTGCTGCTCGCGCAGCTCGGGCGCATCGATGATGCGCGGGCGCAACTCGACGCGGCCGCGCCGCAGCTGCCCGCCGCCCCTCGCGACTCCGAGTGGTTGCCCTTGCTGGCTCAGGTCGCCGAGCTCATCGGGCTCATCGGCCCGCATCCGGCCGCAACCTGGGCCTATGCGGTGTTATCGCCCTACGCGGAGCTGTTCGTGGTGGAAGGAATCGGGGCGGCGGTGCGCGGCCCCGTGCATCACTCACTGGGCGTACTCGCCGATTCGATGGGTGACAACACGGCCGCCGCGAAACACTTCGCCGCCGCCGACCGGGCAGCCAGCAGCGTCGGCGCTCCCCGACTCCTTGAGCGGACCACTGCCGAGCACGACGGCAACGTCTTTCGCCGCGATGGCGACTACTGGACCATCCGGCACCGCAGCGTCGAGTTCCGGCTGCGGGACAGCAAGGGGCTTCGCGACCTGCGGGAGCTGCTGTCTCGGCCGGGCACGGCGATCGCCGCCCTGGATTTGGCCACCTCGCTGGGCGCAGATCGCACACCGCAGCGCCCCCTGGATGGGCTGCACCCGCCCTCGGACACCGGCGAGGCACTGGATGCGACCGCACGGGCGGCGTACCGGCAGCGCCTGCAGGAACTCGAACTCCAGGCCGACGACGCCGACACCATGGGTGATACCGAACGCAGCGCCCGGCTGGCCGCCGAACGCGACGCCCTGCTCACCGTGCTGACCACTGCCTACGGCCTCGGCGGTCGGGCCAGGCGAACGGGGTCAGCCGCCGAGCGGGCCCGGACCGCGGTGACCACCCGCATCCGCGACGCGATCCGCCGAATCGGCCAGGCCGATCCCGACCTCGGCGAGCACCTGTCCCGTTCAGTGCGCACCGGCACGTTCTGTGTCTACGACCCGGCTGCGCCGGTGCACTGGTCGGTGTCAGACCCGAGCTGACACTGTGCGGGGCGCTCTGACGCCTATGCGGTGACCCTATCTCTCTAAGGAGCCCGCTATGCCCCGCACCAGCAAGGCCGATGCCCCTATCGCCATCGACGAATCCGTGATCGAAGGCCGTTACGTCGAACTCGACGGCTACACCGTCGGCTTCGAGACCCACAAAGCTGACATGGATCCCGGCCCGTTGTTTGAAGGGCTGCCCGACAACCGCTGCCAGTGCCCGCACTGGGGCATCGTCGTCACCGGCCGGGTCATTTTCCGCTATGCCGACCATGACGAGGTCTTCCAGGCCGGTGACGCCTACTACGGCCGGCCGGGTCACCTGCCGCTGATCTTCGCAGGCACGGAGCTGATCGAGTTCAGCCCTACCGATGCGCTCAACGCCACCATGGCCGTCATCGGCAAGAACCTTGAGGCCGCCAAGACCGTCGGCGTGAGCAACGGAGTGTGAAGCCATGGACACCGCTGTAATCGCTGATCTCAGTGCGAAGATGATTACCTTCCTGGAGACCGGCTGCGCGCCGGAGGGTTTGTTCCACCCCGACGCGTTGCTCGATGTCAGCGTGCCAACCTGGCGCGTCCAGGCCCGAGGCGTGGAAGACCTGATTCGGGTGCGTAAGGACAGTCACCCGTGGCTAGGCACGGTCACCGCCACTCGCCAAGACCCGATGCCGAACGGCTTTGTGCTCGAGGCCGAGGAGCGCTGGCAACACGACGGCCAGCACTGGTACTGCCGGGAAATGCTGCGGGCGGATGTCAGCGACGGCCGGATCGGGGCGCTTACCGTGTACTGCACCGGCGACTGGGACGAAGCCCGCCAGCAGGAATTCGTCCGGTCTATTTAGGTTCCAAAACCCCGATTTGTCTCCATGTCAGGGGAAGTGCGTCAGGCAGCGCTCGGTAGTAAATCCAGGTCCCGCGGCGTGTCCCCTCGATCAGGCCGGCCTCGCGCAGCACCTTGAGGTGATGGCTGATGGTGGGGCTGGTCACCGAGAACCCGCTGGCAGTCAGCTCGCACACACATGCCTCGCCGCTGTGGTGGCTGGCAATCATGCTCAGCAGCCGCAGCCGCAGCCGCAGCCGGATCGGGTCGGCGAGGGCCTTGAACATCGCAGCTAGCCGCTCCGCTTCTTCGATCGGCAGCGGCTCGCGGAGCATCGGCGAGCAGCACCCTACGGGATATTTCGACATAGCTCTATATTGGCAGTGTTCAAATTAAGGTTCGAGGGAGTGCGCGATGTCCCGAGTACAGCTGGCGTTGCGGGTAGCCAACTTGGACCGCTCGATCGAGTTCTACCGGAAGCTGTTCGCGGCCGAGCCGGCCAAACGACGCCCTGGCTACGCCAACTTCGCGATCACCGAGCCGCCGCTCAAGCTCGTGCTCATCGAAGGCGACCCGGACCAGGTCACCGTGATGGATCACCTCGGGATCGAAGTGGAGTCCAGCGAGCAGGTTCGCGCGGCCACTGCACGCCTGGATGGCGCGGATCTCGACACGACGGTGGAGCACGCGACGACGTGTTGCTACGCCGTACAGGACAAGCTGTGGGTGCACGGGCCCGGCGCTGAGCCCTGGGAGGTGTACACAGTGCTGTCCGACGCTCCCGGGACCGTCAGCATCCACCCTGAAACCGGCGACTGCCTGTGCGCGTCGTAGACGCGGGCAATTCGGCGTGACCGCTATCTGCCCGTGCCACGACCGCTGGCCGTCTCGCCTCCTGTCGGGCCGAGCCCAGCACCTGTATCAGCTCGTCGACCTTGGCGGGTTCCATGATCGCCTCCCAGGTGAAAGGCGGCACGATAGACATCCAAACATCTCCCCGATAGACCGTCACAACAACCGTGACAACCACACCCTCACGGCCTTTGACAACGACCCTTCGAGGAACACTCATTCTGCGCGACTTCTTTCTGCTTAGGCTATCGCGGCGAGGGTATGCAACGGGAGACGCCACGTTCCAGCCCTATGCGCGTCCTCGAATTATTCGTTGCCTCGGAATGAGGCAGCCAGCGCCTGCAGAACACGTCTAGCCTCATCTGCCCACAGTGCGTGGACAGCGAAGAAATCAAAAAGCGCGCAGTAGAAATCTATGTCCTTGGGATCGCGTAGCACGAGCCGGCCGGTGAACAGCTCGATGGTTACCAGGCGACGATCATAGGTGACAAAAGTATGGAACGCGCCATGATGCACCTGCGTCGACAGTGGCAATACGCCAATGCGAATGTTTGACTGCCGCGACAACGACACGAGCCGATCGATTTGCACCGCCATGATCGACGGCTCACACAGCTGCCATCGTATCGCCGACTCCGTCAGCAGGAACTCAAAGGTTTTGTTCTTATCGTACAGTATCGCTTGTCTTCCCAGCTTCAGCACCATCGCCTTGCCCACGTCACCTGCCGCCGGTTCAACAGGCGTACTCATGGCCGCCCGCATGTACTCAGGTATCTGAAGTAATCCTGTGACGAGGGTGGGCAAAAAGTGCCGCATCAGTGTGGCGTTGGCTTCCAGCACGGCCAACTCGCGCTGCCGGTGGTGGAGGCCTCGACGTACCGAAGCCCGCAGATCCTGATATTCAGCATTAGCAACGCGAGCGAGCGCCAGCAGTTCCCTCCGCGTCTCATCATCTACCTGAAGGGCAGTGAGTATTTGTTCCACGTCAACGACGCTGGGTATCAAACGGCCGGTCTCAATGCGGCTCACTTTGCTTTGACTCATGCCACAGCGCCGGGCCAACCGGTCACCAGACAGGCCCGAAGCTTTGCGCAGGTCATGCAGTGCGCTCGCCAAGTTCTGACGATCTCGTCCGGCATGTGCGGGGTCGAGTGTCACCAGCCTCGCTTCACCCAGTTCTTAAACGGCTCGGCATGGTCCAGAGCCAATCGCTTCCATGCTACGTAGGGAGCAGGGTCAACGTCCTCAAGGAGTTCACGCCCGACCTGGGTGCCGTCTGGGTCATAATCCATACGAACGACAGCGGTGTCATCGAAGAGCCAAAAGTCTTGCGCGGGCAATCCTGGGTTGGGCCGGTCGGTGAGATCGAGGATGCGAACGTCCTCCCCGGCGTCCATGCCGCGGCAATAGCCCGCGAATTCATACCTTAAGTAATCGGTTAATGGCCTGCGGACGACATGCACCCGGCCAATCCAGCGACCGGTTCGCCGAAAATGACGAACCCGCACGAGCCAGGGATCGTCATCTAGAATATTCAGCTCGCCGGTTGCCAAAAATTCTTCAAATTCGGCCCGTTCCTTGGTTACGTTATAGCAAGGTAGCGTTTCAAGGCGGAATGCCTCTCGTTGACATGAGTCGAAAAATGTTCGCCAGGGGTCACCATCCAAGCGCACAAGCCGCCTCCTTGAACACGGCTAACGGGATTTCGACGACCGCCTCACCTGCCGGCGTATTTCTGTCCAGGAGGTAACCCTGGACAGCAACCGTGCCCTTGTCTGTCGTGAAGACAGCGGGGCAGTCGTCACTACGGCAATCGTCACCGGCAACTCGCGTGAGCTCCATATCGCCCTCCCCTTTATGCAAGCACGCGACTTGACGCTAGGCAAGCAAACCCCCGGTCGTCAAGATGCATGCACGTTGCCGCATAGACTCGACCCATCCCTTGACATGGAGACATCTCCATGTCAAGAATTTTCAGGCGGAAAGGTGGCGCCAGAGGAACTCATAGGCCAGGGCTGACATGAAGGCGGCTTGCTCGTTGTCGGCCGCGCCGCCGTGACCGCCCTCGATGTTCTCGTAATAGGTGACGGGCAGGCCGTATTCGCGCATCCGGGCCACCAGCTTGCGGGCGTGACCAGGGTGCACCCGGTCGTCGCGAGTGGAGGTGGTCAGCAGCGTCGGCGGGTATCGACGGTCCGCGCGCAGCTGGTGGTACGGGGAGAAACGCAACAGGTGTTCGCGATCGGCCGGGTCGTCAGGATCGCCGTACTCGGCCATCCAGGAGGCACCGGCTAGCAGCACGTGGTAGCGCAGCATGTCCAGCAGCGGAACCGCCGCGACGATGGCACCGAATAGCTCCGGGTAATGCGTGAGCATCACGCCCATGAGCAACCCGCCGTTGCTGCCGCCCTCGGCACCAAGGCGAGCGGGTGTGGTGATGCCCCGAGCGACCAGGTCTCGGGCCACCGCAGCGAAGTCCTCATAAACCAGGTGGCGGTTGTGCTTGAGGGTGGCGGAATGCCAGCGCGGACCGTACTCCGCGCCACCGCGGATGTTCGCGCTGACGTAGCAACCCCCGCGGGCCAGCCAGCCGCGTCCCCGGCCACCGCGGTAGCCGGGCTGCAGGGAGACCTCGAAGCCGCCGTAGCCGTAGAGCAGGGTGGGCCAACCCCCGGCTGGCACGGCCGAATCGGGTGCCACCACGAAGTACGGGATTCGGGTGCCGTCATCGGAGACCGCGAAGTGCTGGTGCACCGCGAAACCGGCCGCGTCAAAAAAGGACGGTGCCTGCTTGAGCACCACAGCCGGGCCGTCACCAATGGTGCCGATCGCCAGGGTGGAGGGAGTCAGGAAACTGTCGACGTCAAGCAGGTACTCGTCGTCGATGTCCGCATCGGTGCCGTACGCGCTCGCGCTGGACAGCGGTGGGGTGCCGATCAGTGGCTCGGCGCGCCAGTCCTCGGCGGGTGTCAGCACCGACAGCTGGCTGACCACGTCGCGCATGACGTCGAGAATGAGGTGGTGGCGGGTCCAGCTGTAGCCCGACAGCGAGCTGTGCTCGTCGGGGGTGAACAGCACCCGCAATACCGCGCGGTCGGCGCCCCGATCCATGAACTCGTCGAAGTCGGCCACCAGCAGGCAACCCGCGGGATAGGTCTGCCCGACCGTCCAGTCGCTGCGCAGCTCAATGAGGAGCCACTGGCGGTGCGCGCCGACGATCGCGTCGTCAGGGACCTCGACGCGGCGCAGACCCCCCTCACAACGCTGGTACCACTCGCAGCGGTAAAACTCCAGCGCGCGCTGGACGAAGTCACGCTCGAATCCCTCCGTGTCGTCGTGGTAAGCGGACACGCTGACGTCGTCGGGTTTGCCCTCGTAGACCAGTTGCGCCTCGGGCAACGGCGTGCCACGCCGCCACTGCCGGACGGTGCGCGGGTAACCGCTGGTGGTCAGCGTTCCTGGACCGAAGTCGGTGGCGACGTAGATGTGGTCGGCGTCGATCCAGTCCACCACGGACTTCGCCTCGGGCAGCAGGAATCCGTCGGTGACGAACTCACGGCGTTCGATGTCGAATTCCCGCACTACCGATGCGTCCGCACCGCCGCGCGACAGGGATATCAGCGCTCGGCGGTAGTCCGGCCGCAAGCACTGGGCGCTCTGGAAGATCCAGTTCTCGTCCTCGTCGCGAGCCAGCGCGTCGACGTCGAGGAGGATTTCCCAGTCCGGCGCGTCCTGGCGGTACTCCGCCAGAGTGGTGCGCCGCCACAAACCGCGCGGGTGCTCGCGATCCCGCCAGAAGTTGTATCGGTATTCCCCGCGCCGGGTGATGTACGGGATGCGATCGGTGGCGTCGAGGACCTCACGGATCTCGGCTCGCAACGCCTCGAACCGGTCTCCGCTGGCTAGCTGCGCAACGGTCTCGGCGTTGCGCTCCCGCACCCAGGACAGGGCGCGCTCGCCGGTCACGTCCTCCAGCCACCGGTACGGGTCATCAATGCTCATAGCGATCAGTCTGCCTCGTCGGGAAATGCGGGAAGTACGTGGCGAGCGAACTGACGGATCTGTTGGCGCATCTCGGGGACCGTGTTACCCACGAACAGCAGCGCGGTGAGGTGATCCAGCCCGGCCCGCTGGTAGGCAGCGATCTTCTCGCAGACCTGATCGGGAGTGCCGACCAGGTTCATGTCCAAGTATGCGTCCAGGCCGACACCCTTGGTCATGGTGTTTTTCAGTGAGGTGCGAAACAGGTCGAACGAGGAGTTCAGAAAGGTCTCGCGGGCCCGCTGCGCAGTAGCGCCCAGGCAGACGACAGACTGCAACGCGACGGCGATGCCGGCTGGGTCGCGGCCGACCGCGCGAGCATAACGGGCCAGCGTGGCCCGCCCTTCGCCCAGCCGGGTCGGGCCTATCTTCGCCGGCAGCCAGCCCTGGCACAGCTCGGCGGCGCGACGGATCGAGCCGTCCGCATTTCCGCCGGAGTAGATCGGCAGCGGCGCCTGCTGCGGCTTCGGGAAGCTCTCCACATCCTCGAAATGCACGTACTTGCCCCGGTAAGTGGCGCGAGGCTGGTCGAAAAGCGCACGGAGTGACTCGATCGTCTCGCGGGTCAACTCCGCCCGGTTGGCGCGGTTCAGGTCAGGGCGGACCGCCTCAAACTCATCACGGTAGCCGCCGACCGCGACGCCGAGCATCACCCGGCCGCCGCTGAGCCGGTCGAGCGTAGCCACCTGCTTGGCCAGCAGGACCGGCTCGCGCATCGGCACCACCATGATCCCAGTAGTCAGCCGCAACACCGAGGTCTTTGCCGCGATGTGCGCGAGGGTTATCAGCGGCTCGAAATAGTCCGGTGGAGTCGGCCACGCGTCGCGGACGAACCGCATGGTGCTGAGGTGATCGTTTCCACCGGCGTCGTAGTAGCCGAGTTGCTCGGCCTCCAGCGCGGTGTCCACCACCTCTGAGACAGTGGCGAACGGAACCGGATACATCATCCCGGATGTGCATGTCGGGATCTCGATGCCGACCTTCATCGAGGGCACCTTTCTGCGCGTAAACTGCTAACGCTACGATACGGTATCGTAGCGTTAGCTACCCGAGGGACGGTAGTGGTGGCGAAGCAGGCATCGAGTGATCCGACCGATCCTCGGGTGACCCGATCGCGGCGAGTGATCATCGAAGCCGCGGTCGCGCTCCTGGTGGAGGGCGGCTTCGGAGCCGCCACGGTGGAGGCCATCTCGGCTCGTTCCGGCGTCGCCAAGACCACCATCTACCGGCACTGGCCGGACAAGGACGCCGTGCTGCGCTCAGCCGTGGAGTCGATCGTGCCCATCGCGACCGCACCGGACACCGGAAGCCTGCGCGGCGATCTGACCCACTTCGCCGAGGACCTGGCTCGGATTCTGACCACCCCGCCGACATCGGCATTGATCCCCGGGTTGGTGGCCGCCGCCGAGCACGACCCGGGCCTAGGCCGGCTGCTCGCCGAATTCACCGCCGGTCGGCGCCGACCCGTGCACGACGCAGTGATCCGGGCTGTGAATCGCGGCGAGATCAGCGCAGGCAGTAACCCCGAAGCGGCCGCGGAGCTGTTGCTGGGGCCGCTGTTTTACCGACGGCTGCTGTCGCGCATGCCGCTCACCGCGGGGATGATCGAGCACACCGTCGAGGCTGTCGAGGGCATGCTGGCTGCGAAATAGGGCTGATCTACCGACCCGGCTAGTCACGGCAGGCCAGTGACCCGGATGCCGGCGTGCGTCCGGTAGCGGCGATTGACCGCAATCAGGTTGGCGGTCAGCGCCTCCACCTGGCTGGCATTGCGCAGCCGTCCACCGTAGACGCCGCGTACCCCCGGGATCGCGTCGGCCAGCGCCCGCACCTGGTCGACGGCCGCCCGATCATCGCCCAGCACCAGCACGTCGCAGTCCACTTGGGCAATCGACAGGTCAGCCAGGATTACCGCCGACACGTGGTGAAACGCCGCGGTCACCCGCGAGTCGGGCAGTAGCACCGCGGCCCGTTGCGCGGCGCTGCCTTCGGCGACCTCCAGCGGGTACGGTCCGCGCTGGTCGAAGCCCAGCGGGTTGACGCAGTCGATGACGATCTTGCCGGTGAGTGGTTTGCGCAGTGACCTGAGCAGCGTGTCGTGCCCGTCCCACGGCACCGCAACCAGCACGATATCCGCGGCTGTCGCGCACCCGGCGTTGTCCGTCCCGGTGACCGTATCCGTGCCGACTCGTTCGGCCAGTTCCCGGGCGGCCTTCTCGGCCCGCCCAGCGTCCCTGGACCCGATGATCACCCGAAGCCCGGCGACGGCCCAGCGAAGGGCGAGACCATTGCCCTGCGGCCCGGTGCCGCCCAGCACACCAATGGATACCTTGTCGTCGCTCATGAACTGTCCAAAGTCGCCTGGTAGAGGTCACGTTTAGGAACGCCATACGCGGTCGCCACGTCCGCTACCGCCTCCTTGAGTCGCTGCCCGGCCGCTACCCGCTGGCTGACCTCGCCAACCAGGTCGGCCACCTCCGGTAGCCTGGGCGCCGGCGCGCCCGCCAGGACCACGGTGATCTCACCGCGCACCCCGCCGGCGGCCCACTCGGCAAGCGCGGCCAACCCACCACGGCGGATCTCCTCGTAAGGCTTGGTGAGCTCCCGGCACACCGCCGCGCCGCGGTTGGCCCCGAGTACCTCCGCGGCCTCAGCCAGCGTGGCCGCCAACCGATGTGGCGACTCAAAGAACACGCAGGTGCGCTGCTCCGCGGCCAGGCCAGCCAACCATCGCCGGCGCGCACCGTCGCGGCGCGGCGGGAAACCCTCGAAGCAGAACCGGTCGCAAGGCAACCCGGACACGGCCAGCGCGGTGGTCACCGCCGATGGTCCGGGCAGGCAAGTCACCCGCAACCCTTCCTGCACGCACGCGGTCACCAGCCGGAAACCCGGATCGGACACCGCCGGCATCCCGGCATCAGTCACCATCAGCACCGTCGCGCCACCACGGATGGCCGCCAGCAACACGGGGACCCGGGCCGCCTCCACCGCGTCGTAGTGGGAGACGATCCGGCCGCTCACGGTCACCTGCAACGCCGCGGCGAGTGCCCGCAACCGGCGGGTGTCCTCCGCGGCCACCATGTCCGCACTACCCAATGCCGCCACCAAACGCGGTGAGGCGTCCCGCGCGTCCCCGAGGGGGGTGGCGGCCAGCACCAGCGCCCCACCAGCTGGTGATCCAGAGCCGGAGACAGCAGAGTCTGGGTTGCGGGGCACGCGCCCGAGCCTACGATCGTCTCCCGTGACGGTGGTCCGGGAGGCGAGTGCCGGCGCCTCCGTGGCGCCGGCCAGTCCGGACGGTCGCCTCCTGCGGCTGGTACCGCCGCCACTGACCGACCGGCTGCGTAGCTGGGTCGTCACGCTGAGCCTGACGCTGATCGCCGGCCTGGTGCGGCTGTGGAACCTGGGCTATCCCACCGATCGTGGGACGCCGGTGTTCGACGAGAAGCACTATGCGCCCCAGGCCTGGCAGATGCTGCGCAACGGTGGCGTGGAGGACAACCCGGGCTACGAGTTGGTCGTGCACCCGCCGCTGGGCAAGCAGCTCATCGCGCTGGGCGAGGCGGTGATGGGCTATGACAGCTGGGGATGGCGACTATCGGCCGCGCTGGCAGGCACGGTCTGCGTGCTGCTGATCGTGCGGATCGTGCGGCGGATGACCCGATCGACCCTGCTCGGCGGGATCGCCGGGGTTTTGCTCATCGCCGATGGTGTCAGCCAGGTGCAGTCCCGCATCGGGATGCTCGACATCTTCCTCGCGATGTTCGTGCTCGCCGCGTTCGGCTGCTTGATCGTGGATCGGGAACAGGTGCACCAGCGACTGGCCACGGTGGTCCGGGAAGGCCGCATCGCCGACACCGCCTTCGGTCCGCGGTTGGGCGTGCGCTGGTGGCGCTTCGGCGCTGGGGTGCTGCTTGGGCTGGCAGGCGGGACGAAGTGGTCCGGGGTGTACTACCTCGTCGCCTTCATGGTGCTGAGCGTGGTGTGGGACGCCTGCGCGCGGCGCAGTGCGGGGGTGCACCGGCCCTGGGCCGGCGCGTTGGCCCGGGATGGCGGGCCAGCGTCGTGGGCGTTGGCAGTGGTGCCCGTCGGCGCCTACCTGGCGACCTGGTGGGCGTGGTTCAGCAGCGAAACCGGGATCGATCGGCACGCGGTCGGCCACCAGATCGGTGCCGGCGGACTGTTTTCCTTCGTCCCAGACGCGCTGCGTGGGCTGTGGTATTACAGCGCCGCTGTGCTGCGCTTCCACGAGCACCTGTTCACGCCTGCCCACCCGCACCCGTGGGAGTCCAAACCGTGGAGCTGGCCAATGGGGCTGCGGCCGATGCTCTACTACTACCAGTCCGGGGCAGGTGCGCCCGGCTGCGGGCGGCAAGACTGCGTGGCGACCGTGATGCTCATCGGCACGCCGGCACTGTGGTGGCTGACCCCGGCCGTGCTGGCGTGGGCACTGTGGCGGGCCGCCAGCGGACCTGACTGGCGCTACGCCGCCGCGTTAACCGGCTACGCCGCCGGCTGGCTGCCTTGGTTTTCCAACATTCACCGCCAGATGTACTTCTTCTATATGACGCCGGTGGCGCCGTTTCTGGTGATCGCGATGACCCTGGTGCTCGGCGAGATTCTCGGTCGGGCCGCGGACGGTGCCGAGCGGCGTGGGACCGGGCTGCTGGTGATTTCGCTATATGTGGGGCTGGTGGTGGCCAACTTCGCCTGGCTGTGGCCGATCCTCACCGGTGAGTCGATCACCCCGGAGCACTGGAACGCCGAGTTGTGGCTGCCGTCCTGGCGCTGAGCGGTACTCAGCTGGCCAGCAAGATCTCCCCGTCCGACACCGTGATCTCACGCGCCGCGAGCGATCGCGGCGCGGGGCCGTTGACGACCGAGCCATCTGCGATGGCGTATTTGCTGCCGTGGCATGGGCAGTCAATCGTGCCGCCAGCGACCTTGTTCACCGTGCAGCCCTGATGGGTGCAGATTGCCGAAAACGCCTTGAACGTGCCCGACGTCGGCTGGGTCACCACCACCTTGTCGCCGGGGAACACTTTGCCACCACCGACGGGGATGTCACTGGTGGACGCCAACCGCTCACCGGTAGGTGCGGCGGAACTCGAGGTCGTCGGCGGCTGCTGCGTAGCGGCGCCCGGCGCTGCCGGGGCCTGTGGCGCTGGCGCCGCACCCTGGCTCCGGTTGCTGGTGCACGCGGCGAGTGCAGCCGACACCGCCAGGATCCCGGAACCAGCCACGATGGCGCGCCGGGTAAGTTGGGATCCGGGTCGGGGAATGCGGAACATCATCACTCCTTGCCAGTGGAGGGTGCAGGTCACCCAGGTTAGGAATACTGCCCCCGAACCGGGTGAATGCTATCACCGGTTGTGATGATTTAGATTGATCTTAACTCGATTGATAGACGCCCTTGAAGGTGGCGGGCCCGCGCGTCCCCGGGCCGCCGAACCGCTTCCCGTCCCGGAACGAACGTTTCGCGTAGGGAGGTCTTTATGAGCAACCCAGCCCACCACGCCTCCGGCCGGCCGCGGGCAGCTCAGCCACAAAATCGGTACTCCGATCTCGCCCCCCAACATCTCCACTGGGCAGACAATGGACGGACCAAGCCCGTGCGGCGCAGCGTCGACCTGTCCCCGACCTACCACGCCCAGCTGACCCAGTGGTGCGTCGAGGCCGCGCAGATCATCGGCACCCCCCGGGTAACCGGCCAGGACGTCATCCGTGCGCTGGTCGCTCGGCTGCTGATGGACGAGTCGCTGGCCCGCCGGATCCGCGACGACCTCAGCATGAATCTGTAGACGCTTCGCCAATCGCCCTGATCCGCGCCGCTATGGTGCACCGTCGACGACGGGAGGGCTCGGGTGCACGGCGGATTTCTGGTAGACGTGGGCGCGCTGGGCCAACTCATCAGCGCGCTGTCTGAGGCCGCGGAACGGATGCATAGCGCTACCGACCGGTTGCGCGCCGCGTCGGCGGCCGAGCTGGGGAGCGGCGACCTCGACCATGCCGCCGCAGACTTCCAGAGCCGGTGGGACTACGGCATCGGGAAGGTCAGCCAGGCGTCGGAGAAGATGACCGACTCGCTGCGCGAGGCCGCAGCCCTCTACGAGCAAACCGATCAGACCGTCGCGGCCCTGTTCCGCACGCCCAGCCCGGCCGCACACGTTTCCCCGATTAGCCGGGCCCTCGATGCTGGGATGGCCCAGTGAGCACCGCGACGGTGCGTGCGTATCCCGCTCTGGGCTTCGATCCGGCGCCGGGCGCGACGGAACGGGTCGGCGCGCTCGCGACCGATCTCGGATCGGTGGCCAGCGAACTCGGTGCCGCCCGCCAGGCGCTGATGGGGATTGGTCGCAGCGGCGGTATCTGGCAGGGTGACGCTGCGGAGGCCTTCCACCGCAAGCTCGGCGAGCTGCCGGACTACCTGGACAAGGCCAACGGCTCGCTGGGTGACGCCGCGCGAACCCTAGACCAGTGGGCTGCCGACTTGACGTCGATGCAGGTCACGGCCGCCCAGTACGAAGCCGAAGCGGCGCAGATGCTGCAACGGCTGCGCGCCGCCCAGCCCAATCCCGACCTCGCCCTGGCCGGCCAGACATTCCCCGACGAGGCCTCCCTGGCCCAGGCGCAGGCCCGTTATGACGCCGCCACCGCCGAGCTGAATATCGCGTCGAAGGAGCTTGATGCCATCCGGGATCTGGCGCGGCGCCTGCTCACCCAGCACGACGAGCTGGTCAGCGAGGTCGCTGCCGCACTGCGGCGGGCCAAAGACGAGGCCCCGAAGGAACCGGGCTTGCTTGACCGGCTGGTCAGCGGATTCGTCGACGGCCTCACCAAACTCGCCTCGGCCGCGTGGCAGTGGGTCCAAGACCACGCCGACCTGATCGCCCAGTTCGGCGACATCACCAGCAAGCTCAGCACCGCGCTGGGCGTGCTGGCCATTGTCACCGCCCCCTTCGAGCCGGTCGGCGCGATCGTCGCGTGCGCTGCTGCCGGAACCGCCCTGATGGCGTTAGGCGCGCGCGGCCTGGCCAAGGCAGCCGGCGCGAAACTGGGATGGGGCTCGATCGCTGGCGACGCACTGGGAGCACTGCCATTCATCGGCGGTATCGGCCGGGGCGCGAAGGTCGTCAGCGGTGCTGAGCGGGCATTGGGTGCTACCCGCGGTGAGGTGCTTAGCTACGCCGCCTCCCGGGCATCGAAACTTGGTGCGCAGGCCGTCGAGGTCACCGGACGGCACGCAACCCGCACCATCGCCGTGATCAAGGGCGAGGGCGTGTTAGGGCGTCTTGACGCCGGGATGGAGGCGGCCTACCAGGACGTGCGGGGAGGCGAACTGATCGGCACCAAGGGGCTGAACAAGGCCATCGAGAAGCTGGGCGGCACGGGCGGGATCGATCCGCTCTCAGCCGGCGGCCGGGCGGTGGATGCCACGATCAAGTCCGGCCACGCAGTCGCCAAGGAGGTATACCACCATCTTGCCGGTCCGGATGGCCCGCCGGCCCTGGCATCGCAGACGTTCTGCTCGCGGGTAGCGGCTCGAGGTGTGACATGACCGGGTTCAGCATCGAGCTGCCGGAAGGCTTCATCGAGCTCCCTGCCGCCCCGGCGACCGCAGAGGTGCAGCACAAGCTGGAAAAGCTGCTCGGCCTGCCGGCGGGCGATACCAGCGCCGCAGAAGTCGCGAAGTCGCTGTCCGTGCTGGGTGCGCTCGCTGCCGACAGCGGCGCGCAATACTCCTCGATCGGTTTGTTCCGCTCCCCCGACGATCTGCAACGCCCGGTCAGCGTGGTGCTCACCGCAAGCCGGATGACCTCAGAACACGACGACGCCAGCACGGTGATCACTGGGCTGCGTGAGGTTTACGCCGCAGATCTCGATACCGACACCGAGGTACTCCAGCTGCCGGCCGGTCAGGCCCTGGCCACGATCCGCGAACAACCGTTGATGCTCCAAGTCGACGGCGTTGCCCCGGTAGCGCTGCTTCAACGTCAAGTAGTCGTCTGGATCCCAGATCGCGCCGGGTCCGCGGTGGCCGTCGTCGGCGTTGCGTCGAACTGCTGGCAGGACTGGCCGCACGTGTGCGATCTCGCGCTGGACTTGTTCGAGTCCGTCTCCTGGACGCCTTAGGACTCGTGTTCGGCTAGCGCGTTATCGGGGCGGTAGCACGGTGTCGGGTTACCGAGCCGCACCGTCGGCCCAGCCGGAATCGGCCCGGGCGCGGCAGCGTAGGCGGTTTCCAACTCGCGCTGCATCCGGCGCAGTCCCACGTGGCGGCGGGGATTTCGGGACGCGCGCTCGCCGCTGACTACGGTGGCCAAGATCAGCCAAGCCAGCACCGGGGCGACCGCCGCCCGGCTCGGTACGTCCAGATCCGCGGTGGCGAGGAAGGCACCGAACAGCAGCGCGAGGCCGGCCGAGGCGCTTAGCGCCAAGGACCAGTTGAGCATGGACGCGCGCATGCCGCCCGACTGGTCGAAGGCCAGTTCCGCGCGCACCAGCCACAACCGTCGTAGCCGCGCATCCGGCGGTACTTCAGCGCTGGGGGCGCCAGGACGCGGGCCCAGCCGTGGCCGGCGTGGCAGGACATCCGGCAGCTGCGCCCAGGCGTGCTGCGGTAGCCAGCCGGCGCCGTGGCTCGGTTCCCAGTCCAAGCTCGACACGCCTTGGTTGCCACGCCGGCGCAGCAGGAGCTTGGCGCCGCCGAGGCAGGCCAGCGTGATCGTCCCGAGGATGGCGGCCGTGAGCATCGCCGGGAGGCGATCTGAATAGGTCACGGCCTGCCCGGCGGACATCCCGGTCAAGCCCGACCCGACCACCCCGGCGACCACCAGTACCCACCCCAGGCCACGTTGCACGCCGGTGCCCCCTCACTGCGCGTTGCGGCCTCCCAGCTGCGCGTGGAGGAAACCTACCGTCGCGTCCCACGCCTTGGCGGCCTGGTCCGGGTCGTAGGTGCCGAGCAGGTTCTCGTCGTTGAAGAAGGCGTGTCCGGCCGGGTAGAAGCGGAAGTCAGGTCGCCGCCCGGTCTGCTGTTCGATGCTCGCCGCCAGCTCGCGAACCTGTTCGGGACCCTGAAAGTCGTCTTGCTCCCCGAAGTGACCCAACACCGCGGCGGAGAGGTTCTCGAAGCTGGGGTACGGCTCGCCGAGGACTGCGTAGAACGGCACCGCGGCGCCGATCTTGTCGCCCTGCTGCGCGGCGAGTACGAGCACGAAGCCGCCACCCATGCAGAAACCAACCGCGCCGACCGTTGAGCTGGTGACTGCTTCGTGGCCAAGCAGGTAGTCCACCGCACCACCCAAGTCGCGGGCCGCCTGGTCTACCGGTAGCTGCTGCATGAGCTTGCCCGCCTCGTCGGCGTCGTGGGTGGTGGTACCGCCGTATAGATCGGGAGCCAGGGCGACGAAACCCTCGGCGGCCAGCCGGTTGGCCACATCGGCGATGTGGCTGGTCAGCCCCCACCACTCCTGGATCACGACAACGCCCGGTCCCCGACCACCCGCAGGCAACGCCAGGTAGCCGTGCGCGGTCGCCCCATTACTCCCGAACGTCACATTCTGTACCCGATTCTCCATACCCAAATCCCACCACACCTCCTCCCCCACCGCGTTCTGGATGCAGACTGCCGTTTTCGAGGTCCTAAAAACGGCAGTCTGCATCCAGACTGCCGTTTTGCGGGGGGCTCAGACGACGAGGTGGCCGGTTTCCGCGCACGAGTAGCCGTCGAGGGTTGCGATCTTGTTGTGGAATTGGGGGTTGGCGAGAAGGGTCCAGAGAGGGGCTAGTAGCGGCGACTCGTAGGTATCCCGGGTGAGCACCAGGTCGTAGGGCTCCTGGGTGACGGGCACGAAGTCCAATCCGTGCAGCCGCGCCGCGGCGAGGATGCCCATCCCGGCATCTGCTCGCCCGCCAGCCACCGCCGCGGCGACGGCGAGGTGAGTGCGTTCCTCGCGCCGGTAGCCGGCGACGTCGTCGGGCTCGATACCCCGGCGGCGCAGCTCGTAGTCGAGCAGCATCCGGGTTCCCGACTCCGGTTGCCGGTTGACGTAACGCAGGCCCGGACGGCGCAGGTCCTCGATACCGGCGATCTGCAGGGGGTTACCCGGCGCGACGATCAGCCCTTGTTCGCGGTGTACCAGGCGGATCACGGTGACCTCGACCTCGCCGAGCACCCGCGGCAGGTAGGGCAAGGTGTACTCGCCGGTATCCGGGTCGAGCAGGTGGCAGCCGGCGAGATGGCACAAACCGTCGCGCAGTGCCTGCAGTCCAGCCAGCGAGCCGACGGTGGATGAGGCAAGCGTGATGGTCGGGTCGACGTCGCGTAGCGCCGACGCGGCCACGTCGATCACCAGGTCGTGCGAGCCGATGACCACGATGGTGCGGTCGATCTCCTCCAGCCCGCGCAGGAGGTTTACCTGGATGTCGGTGCCCGCGGGGAGGCCGCCCTGCCCGATCGGGACGACCGCCAACCCGTCGGCCCTGACCAGCGAGGTGAGCGCCCCGGCGCCGCGCGGCAGGGGCGTGGCGACCAGCCTCCCGCCGACCCTGCCTAACCGGAGTCGCACCCAGTCGTCCTTGCCGATCGGGGAGGTGAGTGTGCGCGCGAGCCGGGCCTGCGCCCGCGGGCGAGTCAGGGTTGTGGTGCCTTGAAGAGCAGCCAACAACGGCGCGGCGAACAGCTCAAAGCTCAGCGCCGCCGACACCGGGTACCCGGGCGCACCGAGCACTGCGGTAGTCCCCACGGTCCCCAGCACCACAGGATGCCCGGGCCGCACCGCCACCCCGTGCACCGCCAGGGTGCCTACCCGGGCCACCACGGAGGCGGTGTGGTCACTGCGGCCGCCGCTGGATCCGGCGATGATCACCACCAGGTCGGCGCGCGGCGCAGCGGCGAGCACCGCCGCAGCGATCCGCTCGGGATCGTCCGGCTCGATGGGCAGCGGCAGCACCGCGCATCCGTGCTCACCGGCCTGCCCGGCGAGCATCAGCGAGTTGGTATCGAGGATCTCCCCGATCCCGGGCTCCCAACCCAAGGGGCGGATCTCATCGCCGGTCGGCAAGATCGCGACGACCGGGCGGCGGCGCACCAGAATCTCGCTGACACCGGCGGCGGCTACCGCGGCGACATCGACGGCGCGCAACCGGTGCCCGGGCGGCAACAGCAACTCCCCGGCCGCGACATCCTCGCCGATGGACCGGACGTGCTGGTACGGCGGCACCGCCGCGACCAGCTCCACGCCCTGGCCGACCGGGCGGACGTGCTCGCGCATCACCACCGCGTCCCGCTGCACTGAGAGTGGGTCGCCGGTGTCGATGAGATCAAAGTCAGTCAGCGTCAGCGGGGCGGCGGCGCTGGCGCTGGCAGTGTCCGCAGCGCGCACCGCGATGCCATCCATCCCGGCGGAGTCGAACGCGGGCGAAGAGCGCCGCGCCCACAGCGACTCGGCCGTGACCCGGCCGATCGCGGCCGCCAGTCCTAGCCGCTCGGTACCTACCCGATCCGGGCACCCGGCCGCGGCGCAGGCCGCGCGCCATGCGTCGAGCGCCTGAGCTGCCGGAAGGTCACCCACGAGGGCACGGTACCGGGACTCAGCCAGTCAGGACTGCGCTCCGGTACCGGCGAACTGGCCGTTCTGGCTGGTCCCCTGAGACGGGTCAGTGGGGTGATGGAGCTGGTAAAGGTGGGCGTACTGGTTGTTCTTCGTCAAGAGCTGGTCGTGGGTTCCGGTTTCGGTGATGCGACCGTGCTCGATGTAGATAATTTGATCGGCGTCGGTGACGGTGAGCAGGTTGTGGGAAATGATGATGGTGGTGCGCCCGCTCATCAGCCGGCGTAGCGGGTCCAGGATGCGCTGTGCGGCGTCGGCATCGAGGCTGGTGGTGGGCTCGTCCAGGAGGAGGATGGGCGCATCGCGGATCATTGCTCGGGCGATCGCGAGGCGTTGGCGTTGCCCGCCGGACAGCAGCCGGCCGCGTTGCCCGACGCGGGTCTGGTAACCGTCGGGCAGCGCTTCGATGAACTCGTGCGCGTCCGCGGCTTTAGCCGCGGCGATAAGTTCGTTTTCGGTCGCATCGGGTCGACCGGCTCGGACGTTGTCGGCGATGGTGCCGTCGAGCAACAGGGTTTCCTGCAGCACGATCGCGATGTTGGCGCGCAGCTCGTCGGGATCGAGCTCCCGTAGATCGTGACCGTCGAGGATGATCTTCCCGGCGGTCGGGTCGTAGAACCGCAGCAGCAGTTTGAGCAGAGTGGTCTTGCCCGCACCGCTAGCGCCCACGATGGCAGTGGTCTGGCCGGCTCCCACGGTGAAGCTGACGCCGTTTAGGACATCGGTCTGGGTCTGCGGGTAGGCGAAGCTGACGTGGTCCAAGACGAGCTGCCCGCGCGCCCGGCCCAGCGCGATCGGACGCTCCGGCGCGGTGACACTAGGTTGCTCGTCGAGCAGTTCGATGATCCGCTCCGCGGCCGCAGCAGCGGCGAACAGCGACGTGGACAGCGCACCCAGGCCCTGCACTGGCCCGTATAGCTGGGACAGAAACACCAGGAAAGCCAATAGCCCACCCAGTGTGATGTTGCCGGCGGTCAACTCCCAGATGCCAACCCCCAGGATGGTCAGGATTCCGAGCACCTGCACCAGGTCGACCAGCGGGGAGAACATCGCCCCGAGCCGAGTGGCCGCCAGCTCGGCGTTGACACTGCCGATACTTTGCGCAGCGAAGCGCTCCACCTCGGCGCCCTCGCGGCCGTAAGCCTGGATCAAGGTGGCGTTGCCCAGACTCTCTTCAGCGACCACACCGATGGACCCCGCGCGGCGGCGGACCTCCCGGGAGGCGATCTTGATGCGGCGGGCGAATATCCGGGCGGCGATCCAGAACACCGGTATCGCGATCAGCGACGCCAACGCCAGTCGCCAGTCCAGGAAGAACAGCACCGTGCCGAATACGCCGATTCTCAACACGTTGGCGAACAGGCCGATGACTCCGGAGAGCACCACAGACTCGATTGCGGCCACGTCGCCGGTCAGCCTGGACATCAGATCACCGAGCGGGCGGCGATCAAAGAAGCTCACCGACAGGGTGTGCAGATGCGCGAACACCCGGGTGCGCATGCGGTGCAGGAAATTCTCCCCGATCCACGCCCCCAGATACGTCCCGAGGAAGCCCAATGCCCCCACCAGGAGCGTGATACCGATGAACGCTGCGGCAACCGGCGGGAACGCGGAGAAATCGCGCGGCGTCAACACCTTGTCGACCAGCACCTTGAACAGCAAGATCGCGCCGGTGTCCACTGCTGGCGTGATGATGATCAACACCAGGCTCAGCCACAACCACCGCCAGAATGGCCGAGCATCGGGCCAGAACCGCCGGAACACCTCCCGCAGGCTTGCTGCCGGTGCCGCCTCCACCAGACCGCCGTCAGGCGACGCGGGACGCGTCAACGACCGCAGCATCTCCCACACAGCTGCTCCCTCTCTCGGTCTGGCTGCCGACTCTACTCTGCCCGATTTACTGAAGCCGGGTCTTGCAAGTGGGGCTGAATCTTGCCGCGTCGAATTGTGAGCATAGCGAGGCGGTGGCCCTTACCCGCTAGAGCGAGATCGAGCCACCGCCGACGAGGCGTCGACTACAGGATTCCCAGGAGCCGGTAGTGGCCCTCGTAGGTGTAGCCGCCGAAGTTGTAACCGTTGTAGTAGAAAGGCTTGCGGCCGTAGTCCCGGCTGTAGTCGTAGCCGTTGAAGTACGGGTAGAAGCCTTGGGTGCAGTCGTCACGGTTGCAGTTGTACCCCGGCACGCTAGCGTCGTTGTTACTGCCGTTACCGCCGCCACCCAGTGCGAAGACTGCTGAGATCCTCATATCGCTCCTTATTCCTGCTCGCTGAAGAGCCATGCAAGGAAAAAGACCCAGACCCGACGCGAGGAAATCATGCGCCACCGTGGCACAGCGCGAGGTCGCAAGACCTCATTGACGTGCGGTACGGCGCCGGGACAGTTCCGCGAGATAGTTCCGCCCCAAAGATGACGCGATGCAGCGTCCTAGCGAACCCTCCCCAGCACCACACAGACAGCTTGTCAATCCGCTGTGTTCGGCGGTATCCCCCTAGGTGATCCGAGCTGGCCCCCTACTCTCCGTGGTCAAGCACACACAAAATAAGGGATACGGAGCGTGATTGCAATAAGCAACTCTAAGTACACGTGTGGGTACGCACAGTGAACACAGCAGCACTCGCCTCGCCCGGTGGCGGGCATGCCCCGCCCGCCATCGAGCAGGCCATCACTGTCCGCACTGTCGGCACGTTCCGCCGGCTGTGACGGTCACGGCGTCGCGACCGTACCGGGCAGCGTCTCGTCGGTGTGCGTAACCTCACCAGTCGTCGACGCTCAGCGACGACGACCCGGCTCCGGCTCGATTACCCTATGAGAGTGCCCATTCTATGGCTGTGGGTGAAACCGTAGCCCTCGCCGGTGGGCGGCCAGTTGTAGTTATCCGGGCTGACGTAGGTCCAGCGGCCGTAATCCGGGTAGTACCCGCCCGGCTTCTCGACTGTGCCATACCTGAGGTAGGTTTCCCGGCCACCGGTGTATCCACAGTATCCGCCCCGGTCGCAGTTAAGCCTTGCAAAGATTTCCGAGACCCTCATGTCGCTCCTTTCTCGCTGATGGTGGAGGAGCCAAGCAGGCCAGAAGGCCGAAATCAGCCTGCGAATTTGCCCGCAGCCACCTGAGCGCGACGCCGTATGCACTCCGTCAGACAGCGTCAGCTGCGTCAGCGCAGCCGGCCTCAATGCCGGCAGCTTGTCAATCGCCGCACTCGGTAACAACCCCAAGATGATCCGAGCTGGCTCCCCCTTACTCCCCGTGGTCAAGCAATCTCGAAAGTAAGCCATCCGAGTGGTGAAAGCAATGGCAACTTCACGTATTCGAGTGGTTACAGTCAGTACTAGACGCAGGCTATGGCCTTTCAAAGCACTGCTGCCGGGTGCAGAGCGTGCGCACACCATCACGCTCGGGGCTCGCGCTGGCTCACCCGCCCGCGTCTGCACAGCTGAACACGATGTTGTCCCCGGTGACCAGTGGGATGTCGCCGTCGGAGTCGATCGCACTGCTGTTTAGCGTGGTGACTAGCCGGCTGGGCAGGCCGAGACCCACCGCGGCGGCGGCGCCGAACAGCGTGGCGGCACGAACGGCATGTGGTCCGCCGCGGCCGTCGATCGTCACCGTTTGCACGGTCACCTGTGGTGCCAGCCGTTGCCGGGCGGCTTGGTACTCGTCGGGAGTATTGACGTTGACTACCGACTCCAGCGCCGGATCAGCCGTGGCCAGCGCGGGATCTACGAGTAATGCGGCATCGTCCAGGTGCAGCGTGGCGCACCGGCGAAACAGCAGGGTCACACGCAGCTCACCGGCCGCGAGCAGCTCAGCGAGCAGTGGCGCGAGGGTGACCCGATAAGCCGCGGCCAGCGGCTGCGGGTAGCCGCGGGCGACCGGAAGTACGACGTCGAGGTCGGTAGTGAGCGCGGTCAGCACCCGGCAAACGAACGCCGGATGCAGAAACGGTAGGTCGGTGGAACACACAAACGCCGCGTGCACCCGACCAGCCAGCGCGGCCAGGCCAGCAGCGATGCCCTGCAGCGGCCCCCGCCCTGGCTCAGGATCGTCCACGACCTCCACGTGCGGGGGGATTTCCGGCAACAGCTGGCCGGGGCCGCGGACCACTAGTAAAGGGCCCTCGATCGAGCGGGCGAGTACCCCGAGAGTACGGCGAAGCAGCGTGGATCCGTGCCACTCCAGCGCGGCCTTCGCCGTGCCCATTCGCGAAGAGCGGCCACCGACCAACACCACACCAGCCGCGTTCTGCCCGACCGGCGAAGCCACGCACCCGATCGTAATCCGACGCTTGCGTGCGTCGGTCCCACCAAGCGCTTCGATGGGTCAGAGGCGTGTCCGGACCGGGTTCGCGGCGTGCAGGAAAGGCTGGAGGTGCTTGTCCCGCCAGAGCTGCTCGCACGCGGCGTAGCCGCTTGGTGTTGTGCTGAACGGCGGTCCAGTCCACCCGCACCCACAGCGGGGCACGTACGCCACGTAGCAGCCGTCGAGGTAGGCCTGCGCGTCGCTCCACACGTCGGCGAGCGCTCCGCCCGTCTTTAGGCCAGCGACGACACAGTGGTGCTCGTCGCTGTCTTCAAGGAGGTCGTCAACACGGTGCAGAAGCACATACGAATCCTGCGCCTAACTGAACGAAAGATGAACACAGTGCGCTCGAATGGGTATGTTCCGTGAGTTCGGCACAATCACCGATCGGTGGCCGGAGGCGCCTCGGTTGGCGGCTCATGGCGTTGGGGCTGTAGCTGGCCTGGTTTGTCCTTGCCCG
>DATELN010000127.1:0-2983 GCA_035276605.1 Pseudonocardiaceae bacterium
GGGTGATCAGCACCACGGCGACGTGGACCGCGCCCGACGGACATGTCACCGATCTGCGTTATGCAGTATTTACTGACCGGGCACGGCCGGATGCCGCGATCGTGCGCCTGCAGCTCATCCCCCGGTGGAGCGGGACCGCTAAGGTGACGGACTTGATCGATGGCACACCGGCGACGCTGACCGCCGGTATCGCTAAAGGTTTCGATGCCGCGACGCACCGGGATTGGGAGACGATCCACACGCTGGGCACCGGCATCATCGCGGGGCTGGCCAGCACGGTCAGCCTGAGCGGCAACGCCGCAAGCACGACCGACACGCAGGTGACCAGCAACGACTCCCAGACCGTGGGGCAGCAACTGTCCTTCGCGGTGACAGCCGGCAGCACGTACACGGTGACCAAGTATGTCGGGGTGGTCACCGCGCCGGACGCCGCCAGCGCCGCCGCAGCGGCTCAGCAGCAGTCGGCGGCTGCCGCGGCCGCCGGTCTTGACGGGACTCTCAGCGAGAACGCCGCGGCATGGCAGGCGCTGTGGAACGGGCGCATCGACGTAACCGGCAACACCACTCTGGCGACCGACGTCAATGCCAGCGAGTTCTACCTGTGGGCGAGCACCCGTGCGGGCGTGGACTGGAGCATTCCGCCGGCCGGCCTATCGTCCAACGACTACAACGGCCACATCTTCTGGGACGCCGAAACCTGGATGTACCCATCGCTGCTGGCCCAGCATGCGGATCTGGCGGCGGGGATCAACAACTACCGGTTCGACCGGCTGGCGGCTGCGCAGGCGCACGCCAAGGCGACCGGCTACGCGGGGGCACGCTTCCCGTGGGAAAGCGCCCTCGACGGCACCGAACAGATCCCGCAGCCGTCGGTCAACACCGAGGGAACCTTCGAGCAGCACATCACCGCGGACGTGGCGCTGGCGCAATGGCAGTATTACCTCGCCACCGGCGACCAGGCCTGGCTGGCCAGCCACGGCTGGCCGGTGCTGTCACAGGCGGCCGAGTTCTGGGCCAGCCGGGTAAGTGCCGGACCAGACGGCAGCTACCACATCAACGGCGTCACCGGGCCCGACGAGGAAAACCCGGACGTCAACGACGAGGTATACACCAACGTCGCCGCCGCCACCACGCTGCTGGACGCCGCCGCGGCAGCCAAGGTGATCGGCGCCTCCGCCCCGGCCTCCTGGGCGGCGATCGCGCACGGGCTGGTGGTGCTCTACGACGCCAGCCAAGGCATCAACCCCGAGTTCGCCGGTTACCAAGGCCAGATGGTCAAGCAAGCCGACGCGACCATGCTCTACTACCCATGGGGGTATGCGACCTCGGCCGCCGCGGCGCAGAACGACCTGAACTACTACGTGCCGCGCACCGACCCTGGCGGCCCGTCGATGAGCGACGCGATCAACTCGATCGACACCTCGGCGCTGGGCTCGCCGGGCTGCGCGTCCTACGTCTACACGCTCCGCAGCAACGAGCCGTTCATCCGGGACACCTTCGACCAGTTCTCCGAAACCAGGACCGGCGGCGCGTTCACCTTCACCACCGGCATCGGCGGCTTCCTCCAGGAGTTCCTCTACGGCTACTCCGGGCTGCGGTGGTCGGCCACCGCAGTGGACCTGGCGCCCAGCCTGACATCCCAACTCGGCGGCGTCACCCTGCACAACCTGGCTTGGCACGGCCGCGTGTTCACCGTGGCTATCGGCCCGCACACGACGACGGTCACCGCCCAGTCCGGCGGAGCCCTCCCCGTGACCGTGGCCGGTGCCACCCATACGATTTCACCAGGCCAAACGCTCACAATGCCGACCCGGCGGCCCGACCTCAGCCAGACCACCGACCTGGCGAGGTGCCAGGTCGCCACCGCCTCCTCCGCGCAACCGGGCGCAGATCCGCTGGCGGCGGTGGACGGCAGCCTGGCCACGGACTGGCAGCCACAGCAGGTCACCTCCAGCCTGACCGTCCCGCTGGCACACACGGCGGTGATCCGGTCCGCCACGCTGGACTGGGGACAGGAGTACCCGCCGCCGCCCGCGCCCAACGTGCACCCGCCGCCAGGGCCGGTCAAGACGCTGCGGGCCAGCTCCTACGACCTGCTTGTCTCCACCGACGGGGTCCACTGGACCACGGCCGCACAGGTGAGCGGCAAGACGCAGGGCACCCAGGACGAGCTGACCTTCCGGGCGATGCGCGCTCGCTACGTCCGTGTCCAAATCACCGCGGCCACGTACGGCACGCCGCCCATGCTGGAGGAAATCACCGTCCCCGGCGGCAACCATTCCTAGGAAAGCTCCGTGATGAGCTGACCGACGCCATCAACTATCTGGAGGTACGCCTCTTCCCGGTACCGGGTCTTCCTGCCTTCGGTATCAGCGACTCTGCCCGGTTCGCCTATATCAGCCACCGACCATATACGCGTGCCCGCAGGCAGGCCGACAAGGTGCTGACATTCGTCGTACACCCGCTGATTCATGCAGATGACAACGTCGGCCCCGGCCAGGCGCGACGGAGTCAGCTGGTCGCCATAACCAGCCTTAGCAAACTCACGGATGCCATTCTTCGCAAGAAGCTCAAGCGTTTTGGTGTACGCAGTCAGGTTTCTGGCCCTGTCCACTGCGGCCGCGGTCCCGCTAGATACAGCCCTCAGATGCGTAAACTTGAGTGAGTTGAGGTAGGCCTCGGCAATGATGCTCCTAAACGCGTTGCCCCGGCAAATGAAGTGGACAATCATTTCCTTGCCTGCTCGACTTCCTCCAGGATGTGCTGCATCCGTACGACGCCTAAAGGTCAGCGGTCGATCAGGTGGGTGGCGCGGATGGCGGCCGCGAGGGCGTCCGGGTTGCCGGTCCGCGCGTACACATCGGCCGCGGTGTCGGCGAATTTGATCACGTGTTCGTCGCCGTGCTCGACCGCCCGGGCGAACGCCTCCTCGGCAGCCTGCGGCCCGCTCGGAGAGTCAGGCAGCGCGGTCCGCGCCGCCGGG
>DATELN010000128.1:0-16748 GCA_035276605.1 Pseudonocardiaceae bacterium
CTCCCGGTGCAGCGACCCCACCGGGAAATAGTGGTTACCCCCCAGCCGCACCGTGTGTGGTGTCTCGGCCAGTACCACCCCGTTCCAGATCGCCCGGATCATCCACGCTCCCCTTCCGACAAACTGTCACAGCCGATCCACTGGAATAGATCGTGCGCCGCGGGAAATCGGATCGCGCGCTGCCCGTTGACCACTGTTTACACTCGCGATCCTGGGAGGGAAGGGGTCGGTGGTTCCGGGTCGCTAGGGTATAGGACGTTGGCCCAGATGGTTTTGCCGTCGGGATGCTCGTCTGCACCCCAGCTGTGGGCCACCGCGGCCACCAGGTGAAGCCCCCGGCCGCGGGGCGCGGCGATGTCGATCGGTCGAGGCCGGGCGAGCGGGGTGGGCCGGTAGTCCCGGACGGAGACACGCAACGCCAACCCGCCGCAGGTGAGGATGACTCGGCTGGTGCTCCGGGCGTGTTGGACGGCGTTGGTCACCAGCTCGGTGCACACCAGCTCGGCAAGTTCGATGACCTCCTGAGGTACCGACCAGTCGGCGCCCGCCTCGCGCACGAACTGTCTGGCAAGTGCAGGAGCGGCGCAATGCGGTGGCAGGTCCCGGTGGCGCCGTATCTGTGCGGGCTGCTGGTCCAGAAGCGCGCGAGCTGCGGGGAGATCGTCGGCTACCGGCACGGTGTCGGGTATGCAAATGGAATTGAGCATCGAGCGCAGCGTCGGGTCCGCGCCCAAAAGGACTAGCCGGGCCGAAGGCCACCCACCGGCCAGGCACAGCGCGGTCGGGAAGGCGGTGAGCACGGCGGTCTGGGTGGCACGCAGATGCGAAATATCAATCACGACCTGACCCGTTCCGAGCAGCCACTTGACCGTGACGTCCCGGACATCGGGCACATTTCTCAGAGTCAGACGGCCGCGCAGGACGAGTACCACGTAGTCGAACTCGTCCCGTACTCGGATGGTGAGGTCGTCGGACACGTGTCACCAGTTCCCTCGCGCGGAAAAATTCAGCGTTCCTCTTACCGTCGACCCCAGGCGGGTGGCAGGCTAGGTGAGTCCGCCAGCCAACGCTGCTGGCCACCCCTCCGCTCGTGCGAAGAAAGACCTGCATGCCAGCTGATCGATTAAACCAGCCGAGCCGGTCCTCCGCGCCAGGCACCCACCTCAGCTATGTCGGCGACGCTGAACTATTCTCGATGATCGTGCGCGAGCCGAACCCCGCAGAGGTGTTGCTCCAGGTCACCGGGGAGATTGATTTACTCGCCGAACCATCGCTGCAAGCTCACCTCAGCGCGCTTCTCGCTGACCGGCCGGAATGCCTCGTCATCGATTTGAGTCAGGTTTCCTTCATGGGCGCGACCGGACTTTCCGTGTTGGTCAAGGCCGGGCACACTGCCGCGCAACAGGGCACCACGTTAAAACTAAAAAACCCGAGCCAACGTGCAGCTCACCCGCTGCGAATAATGGGATTAGACCGGCTGTTTGAAATGGTGCCACCGGCTACCCAACAAGAATGAGCCGCCGCCAGCCGGTCGAGGTCCCAGCCACGTGGTGGCCACCATGCGGGCAGCGCTCACCCGGCGCGGTCACCGTCATCCGACGCTCCTGTCCATCACGATGACAACGTCGTTACCTAGCCAACCTTGCATTGCACGTCGCCGCTAGCCGAGCTCGGCGATCACCAGGTAGTACCCGAGGTCACACTCCTCCTGTTCAGCCAGTTGCGCGTGCCGCGCGTGCCAGACTCCCGAAGCAAGGTCTGTGCGCAGCCGGTCCAGCGCCTGGCTGACTTCGCGCTGAGGTAATCGGGCGAACAACGCGATGCCGGCTCGCACGTCCGGGTCCAGGTACGCGGCAGGTCGCCGCCAAAACGCGCCGTAAAAGCCGTCCACACAGTCATGGGGTATCGGCACCGGCACCAGCCGCACCGGGCCCAACTCCCGAACCAGGTAATCCTCGACCCAGACGCCGGGCTGACGAAACCGCGGCGGGATCAGCCGCAGCACGCCCGGGAGATAGTCACGAGTCAGCCAGAACTGTCCTGCCGCAACGGGGTCAGCATTGAACAGCACAACCCGACGGCGAGCAACGCGGCGCAGCTCGCGCAAGCCCTGAACACGGTCGCCCCACAGGTGGTCGCTCAGGACAGCCATCACCGCGTCGAACCGGTTGTCGGGCAGCGGCAGCGCCTCAGCAACCGCGCGGACCACCAGCGCCGCGTTCGCCGGCCGGTGGGCGATCATCACCGCGGACGGCTCTACGGCGAGCACCACGCGATCCGGCGGCTCATACGCCCCCGCACCGGCCCCCACGTTGAGCACCGAACGGGCATCTCCCAATCCGGCCCAGATCGCCTGAGCGATCCTTGGGTCAGTGCAACGCGTGACGATGTAGCTGCCGCCGATGGCGTCATACAGCGCGGTATCAGCCATACCCCCGGTGGGCTATTAGCCCGCGCAAATGTAGGACTGTAGATATGCTCGATCGGCCTCCAGCTCGCCGATTCGGGCCTTGACCAGGTCGCCCATGCTGACAACGCCGCGAAGCTCACTGTCGAAGATCACTGGCAGGTGGCGGATCCGCCGGTTGGTCATGATCCGTAAGATGTCATCCACCTCGTCGGTCAGACCACAGCTGATCACGTCGACGTTCATGATCTCCGAGGCCGGGGTGTGAATGAGCGACGCCCCACGCTCGTGCAGGAGCCTGATGAGGTCACGCTCCCAGACCATGCCGGCCACGGCGCCGTCACGGACGACGACCACGGCTCCGACGCTGTGCTTGACCATTTCGGCGAGCACGACGGTGACCGGTACGTCCGGCGTTACTGCCGCGACCACTGATCCCTTGGCGCTCAGTACATTTGCTATGCGCATCGAAACGGCCCTCCAATCAACAGGCCGAAATAAGATTTAAGAATACGTCGACCACGCGTGCCGCAAAAGAGCGCTTGCCGTGGTGGCCGCCAGGAACAGGAAGCCGATCGTGTAGTCACCGAGCGCGCCGTGGTTTCGCTCGCTCTTCGTGCTGCAGCCCGACATAGTGTCCATGAGCCAGGCGGGAGTTGGCTTCCAGGTGCACACGTTGATCGGCATGCTTCTGTGTGCGAGCTGGTCGTTCACCCGGCTGGTGCACACCCCGTGGCTGGGAAAGGATTGGATGAGCACCATGCAGAAAACCTCTCTGGATGCCCTGGCTCGCGAGCAGCTCGAGGCGGCTCGTGGCGCGTCCAGCGGGCGCGCCGCCCGCACTGTCTACGGCGGCCATGAGCACGTCCTGCGCCAGACCGTGATCGGGCTGTGTGCTGGACACTCGCTGGCCGAGCACCAGAATCCTGGGGAAGCAACGCTGCACGTGCTTCGTGGGCGCGTCCGGCTGATCAGTGGCGACGTCACCTGGGACGGCCGCACCGGAGATCTACTGATCATCCCGGATGCCTCGCACAGCCTCGAAGCCATTGATGACAGCGCGGTGCTACTCACCGTCGCCAAGCAGTTGGAACAAGATCGTTGAAAGTGAGGGGTGCATGGCTGCACCCCATTTCAGCGATCTTGGCTGAGCGCTCTCGTGCCGTTTACTAGCCTTCTAGTACCGGGGCGACCCTGAGTAGCGACGCCATAACGACTGGACCTGGCCGCCGCAGGCGACCGACGACACCCTGACCGCGTATGCGGCGCGGGGCAGCGAAGTCCGGTCAGCCACCTGCCTGTCCCCGAGGGAACCCTTGTCCCTGGTCAATCGTCGGTAGGTTGTCGTGGTCGAGATCCACCTTGCCGACTGCCTCGACTCCGAGGCTCCCTATCCCTGGGAGCGGGTCGCTGCGGCGCTGCCGTTAGGGGTCCTCGTCATGGTTGGGTTTCCCTTTATGGTGTGGGGAGTGGATGAACTGTCGAGGTGGAGGCTGCATCACCGGTAAAACCAGGACATCACTAAGGAGTAGCGATCATGGCTGACCAAGAACAGCTCCCGATTGTCGTCGGAGTTGACGGCCATGAGACCGGGCGACGAGCCCTTGACTGGGCGTTGCGGGAAGCGCAAATCCGTGGCTGCCCAGTCCACGTCGTGCACGCCTGGACCTTTGACCCGATGGCAGAATATTTCACCGAGACGTCAAGCCAGCAGGTGCACCAGGAGTCGCTGGCAATGCTGCGCCGCGAGGTCGAACAAGCGACTAAAGGCATGCCAGCGGCATCAGCTGGCGTCCCGTCGATCATCCACAACAGCGTCGAGGGCGACCCGACCCGGGTCCTGCCAGAGCTGGCGCGTGGCGCAGCGATGCTGGTCGTCGGACGGCATCGCGGCGGCTTGGTCCAGCAGGCGCTGCTGGGTTCGGTGAGCGCGGTCTGCGTACGCCAGGCCACCTGTCCCGTCGTCGTCATTCCGACCGTGGTGCAGCACACCAGCCCCGTCGTGTCGCCGAGTGAGTCTCAAGCAAGATACGGCTCAGCACGTCCGTAGTCGCACCGTCGCGCTCACGCGTCCCGGCGGAGAGTCGAGAATTCTTTGTGCCGGGTCCTTCCGGACCGGGACTGTCGGTGATCGCTGGCAATCTCATCGTCATGGGTGCAGGTAGCGACCTCGACCGGCTGCTTCGCCGCCAGCACGGCGCGGTGACCCGGGCGCAACTACTCCAGGCGGGGTGCAGCGCGAACACCATCGACTCCTGGGTTCGCCGTGGCCGGCTGCGACGGGTCTTGCACGGCGTCTACTCCACCGGTGTCCCGTCGCTGGCCACCCGGGCACATGCCGCCTACCTCTGGCAGCCGGAGGGTGTCGTGAGCCATCTCGCTGCGGCCCACCTGTGGCAGATGGCAGTCGATGAGCCTGCGGTGGTGCACTTGACGGTGCCGGTGAACTGTGTGCGCACGTCGCCCGTCGCCTGGCTGCGGGTGTTCGGCCGGGACACTCCCCGCGCCCGGCGCAGCACCGTCGGCGGGCTGCCGGTTACCGATGTGCCTCGCACGATCTTCGACTGCCTTGCCCTGCTCGACGACGGCGCGTGCGCTGCCCTGCTCGACCACGCCACCGCGACGCTCACGTCCGACCGGGCGCTGCGGAGGCGTTACGTAGAGGAGGTCGGCCTGCGGGGCTCGCGTCGCGTTGCCCAGCAGCTGGCATCGCTGGTACCCGGTGCAGCGTCGGCTCCCGAACGCCTGCTGGCGCAGGGCCTGCGCTCAGCGGGCCTGACCGGTTTCCTGGTCAATGCGCCGGTTCACGGGTACATCGCAGACTTCCTCGATCCGGCCCGACGGTTGATCCTTGAGGTAGACGGATACGCCACACATGGCCCGTGGAACGCCTTTCAAGACGACCGCACGCGGCAGAACGTGCTGGTGGCGAACGGGTACACCGTTCTGCGTTACACCGCCCACGATGTACATACCCGGCTCGGATCGATCAAGGAGATCGCCGAGATGGTTCGTCTCCTCAGTCCAGCTTCATGATCGCCAAAACTGAGCCGTCACCGTGCGCTGGTGCACGGTGACGGCTCAGTTTTAGCGATCATGGGAGCAGCCCAGGCCGAGGTCCCGAGTGCGAGGGTCTTTGACCGTCGCCCATGGACCGTTCCGTGCGGCTGCCACGGCGCGTCTCGTCGTCGTGGGGACCCATGGTCGTGGCGTACCGGCTCGTGCCCGGTGATGGTGATGCGATGGGACGCCGTCGTCGACGATCCCACTGTGGGTCCTGTCAGTGTCAGGTCGGCTGGAGCAGGGTCTGCATTTCAGTGATCTCGGCTTGCTGGGTATCGATGATCTTTTGCGCGAGCTGGCGGGTAGCGGGATTGCTGCCCTGAGCCAACTCGGTCTGCGAGATGTCGATCGCGCCTCGGTGCTGGGCAATCATCAGCTGCAGGAACATCGGGTCGAACGCGCCGCCAGCGGTCGTTCCCGGCTTCCCTGCTTGCCCCTGGTGGCCCATGTCGCCCATCGGTCCCACGCCTGCGGGACCGGCTGGGGCTTTCCATGCGGTGAGCAGGTCGCGCATCTGCTGAACCTCCGGACCCTGCTCGGCCTCAATCCGAGCGGCGAGATCCTTCACTTGAGGCGAGGTCGCCCGGTTGTGGGCCATTCGGGACATCACGATGGCCTGGCTGTGGTGGGGGATCATGTTCTGGACGAACACCACGTCGGCCTGGTTGTGCGGTTGCTGGGCCAGTGCATTGCTGTTGGCCGGCGCAGAGGCGCCGGACGGGCCGCTGGTGTTGCCGCAGCCCGCGACGAGCCCACCGATGACGGCCGTCGCGGCGAACACGCTGGCGATGGTCTGGACACGCATGTCAGGTCGGCCTCCTCGTTGCTGACGCTGTGGCACGGCAGGTGGAGGCACAGTGCTACCAGAGTCGCTTCACGGCTTGACGTGCGACTGGGGTGTGCGACCAACCCGATCAGCCCGCGCCTCGCCGCCGAGCTGCCACCGACTCCACGGCGCGATCTTCCCTCCGTTCTGCTGCCCACCCCGGGAGGGTTGGAATCACTGCCCCGGGGGAACCACGGGCAGTGATGTCATGTCAGCCAGCGGGTAAACGTCAAAGTGGGAGAAGTTGTAGACGGGAGCCTGCGCTAGCAGCATTTCCAGCTCGTCGTTCGATTCCACATCGAAAATCCACGCGCCACCGTGATAGCCCACGATGTGGTAGCGACCGATGACCTTGCCGCTGTCTTCCAGCGGCTTGGCGTACTCAGGCATACGCAGCACTGTCTTCATCATCTCTGCGGACAGTCTGGAGATCTCCATCTTCCAGACGACGAGGAACTTCATCGTTGCCCTCCTCAGCTAGACCCCTACGTTATGCCCGACTACAGGGCAACTCGATGCAGTCCGACTGGCAGCCCCCGCCGGTTGTGGTGGCCTGACGGGGCGCCGGCCGATGCAGGACGGCCCGGGTGGGAGTAATGGCGAGCTGGTCGTCGCGCATCGACCCAACGCCGTCCACGATCAACGAGTAGTCACTCGGATCCGCGGGTGGCCACACCACAGTGACCAAGGGATGGACCGCAAGGTTAGCGGATGTCTTGATACCCAGGTCGCCAATAAGCAGGGAGTCGTTGGCCAGCCTGGGACGCACCGCCACAACATGGGCACGGTCATTGTCGCCAACGGTTAGCAAGTATGCGAAGTGATACTTCGTCAGGTTGTCTGCCAATCCCTGCAGCGATACGTCGATGCTCATAACTGCACCGTATCTCCGCCGCTACCGAGCTGGGCAGGGTCAGCCGACAGGCCGTGGCAGGCCTCCGGTCAAGGCAAGGACGATGTAGCCGTATGTCTGGGGAGTCGAGCCCGGTGCCTATTTTCACGCTGAAGCTCATTCCTGCGACAGGGGGTAGGTACTTCAGCCCCGACGGTGGTGATTTCCCACCCCTCATGATTCGACGATCATGAGCTTGTACGGTGTTGCGATGGCCGTGGCGCGTAGCGCTGGAGCGCTGATGTTCCGATTCGTCGACTCAGGTCGGGTGGAGGTGCTGCTTGGTCACCCTGGGGGACCGTTCTGGGCGCGCCGCGATGAGGGTGCTTGGTCCATCCCTAAGGGCGAGCACGGCGTCGACGAGGAGCCGTGGGTAGCCGCCGGCCGGGAGTTTGAAGAGGAGCTGGGTGCGCCGATGCCGGCCGGCCGGGTGATCGAACTCGGCACGGTCCGTCAGCCTAGTGGCAAGCGGCTCACTGTTTTTGCCGTCGAGGCGGACTTCGACGCTGCATTAGCGCGGAGTAATACGTTTGAGCTGGAGTGGCCGCCCGGATCGGGTCGGCGGAGCAGCTTTCCTGAGATTGATCGGGCGGAGTGGTTTGACTGCGCGACCGCCCGGGCGAAGCTGGTGTCTGGCCAAATTGAGTTCCTCGACCGGTTACTCGCCGCGCTCGGCACTGAGACACCGGGCGGACTCGTACCCTAATCAGTGGCCGCTCGAGCTGGCCTGCAGACGGCGACCGGGCACGTTGCGTGCTGCGCCGCATTTCCTGTCTTTACTCTCATGCGCCCTCGGGCGGGGTCGCTGGCTTCCCAACTCTCTAACAATCCCATGCCGACAATATGGTCGCGATGGGTCAAAGGTCCCGATGTGTTGGGCCTGCGGCACCGATTTAACGAACTAAAGTCCGCGGTGTGACCATCACCGTGCACGGTGCGTGATGCAGCGCCGCGCGGACCAGCGCCCCGGGTGGTGCTCCGGCGGTCGCAGGGTGGTTGCCCATCACCAGCAAGTCCGCGCCGAGCGGGTTGGCGAGCAGGTCATGCGGGTGCACTCGGACCAGTTCGGTACGGATCGGCGGGCCGGGTCGGTTGCTACCGATCATTTCAGCAGCTCGGCGGAGCAGGGCAACTCCAGCACGCTCGGCTTCGGCCAGCTGGCAGCTGCGCTCGCCGAACGCCAACGGCACCGCGTGGGCCAGCACCAACTCATCACCCGGGCCAGCAGCGAACTCGGCAGCCCAACGCAGTACCGGTTCATCATCGGGCAGCCGGCCGATGGCGGCCATTACCCGCGCGTTGCTGCTGCAGAGGGTGGGAAACCGCACCACTACGGTCGCCCCTCTGGATCGGGTGACGACATCGAGCACGGTGGCCCCGATGCTGGTGGGGGCGCAAATGCTTTCCGACGTTGCGCCCCGCCATCCCAACGTCACCACGTCTTGCGGCCGCTGGCGGTCGGTCAGCACGTTGGCTGCGGGAGCGGCCTGCTGACTGCACCGGGCGGTAAGGGTGGGATTGAGCTGGTGTATCAGCTCCCGTGCCGCATTGACCACTGCGCTAGGGCTATCCATCGACCGGTCAAGCGCGTGCCGGATCTCTAAGTCGCGGCCGGTGCGCCGGCAGGCCCACACCGACCATCGCAGCGCGAGCTCCGACCAGCATGACCCGTCAACGCCGACGATTACGGACCTGAGGGGCCACGACCATTGGCGTTCGTCGCTCTGTTCCCTTGCCGCGATGCTTGCCGTGCCCATTGCCCTCCACCTCTGATCTGTCGGCGTGCCAGCAACCCAGCGTCGCGGCGCCGGCACGAGAACCCGACGGTCTCGATAACGGATTCCAAAGTCCCCGGCCGGCCAACGCCGTGCTGGGCGACGGCACTCCAGTGCTGGCTAGAGGCAACTTGGCCTTTTGGCCAGGGCCTTGCGACCTTGCCTTGGTTGCGCTGTGACGGGCAGCGTGTAAGAGGCGGTCACCAACCACCGGTCGCACAAGCCTCGCCACGTTGGGAGAGATCATGTCCGCCAAGGCGGGTGACTGCTCATCGTCGAGACATCTTCTGCGAACCGGCATCGCCTTCTGGGACGCATCGAAGTGGTGCTGTCAGAAACTGGTGAACCACCATATCGGGTCCGCTGGACCAACGGCGATCACCTTAGCGTGGTGTTCCCGGGCCCGGACGCCCGTGTGGTCACCGCCGAGGAGCTGGCAGCGAGACGAATCTTAGTGTTCATCTAAACCCTCGGCCCGTTCAGGAGAACCCGCGACGGGGCGCCCGATCCCATTGCATCGAAAGGGGAAAAGGCACGAGAAGTGTTGAAGCTCTCGGTTGCGCGGCGCCGACCGATACTTCGTGATCAATTAATGGAACTGTTATGGCCAGATGCTCGACCAGCGGTATCCAGTAACCGGCTTTCTGGCTTGCTGTCCACAGTCCGCGAGCTGCTACAGACTGGCCCAGGAGACGAGGAGCCTTGACAACCATTGATGGTGCAGTCTCGTTGCATCCCACTCAAGTCCGCGTTGATGTCGAGGACTTCCTTTCGCAAGCCAATAAGCTTTGACAGCGCAGGCCAGTGCCGTGAACTCGACATCGGCGACCTTTTCGCGGCCTCAAATGTTGGTAGTGTCGAGTTTACGACAGCATCCAGTACACCAACTTGGCCGTCGTCGAGCAGGCGTTTCCCGGGTAAGCAACAAGATTGTTGCTTGTGGTGGCTGCCTGCCGGCCTTCGCGGGGATACCCTGAGGCAACTAGCCGGAGCCGGGGGGTGACGCCCGGCGTGGGTGCGACGTAAGGACGACTTTGGTGGCCGACGAGGCTCGATTGAATGCCCCCCGGCTGGACCGATGGCAGGATTCTTCGGAGCCGGCACCCGGGGCTGCGAGTGCCTTGGAGGGGTCTTCCGACGCGGAACTTGTGCGAAAACTCGGGGATGCCGACGGGGCGGCACTGTCTGCACTTTATGAGCGTTTCGGGCGCCCGTGCTACTCGCTGGCCCGCCGGATCTGCGCAGACGAGGGCCTGGCCGAGGACGTGGTGCAAGAGGCGTTTCTGGCGCTGTGGCGTGATCCGACTCGGTTCGACCCGTCGCGGGGTGACTTCGCTACCTGGCTGCTGACGTTGATCCACCACCGGGCGGTGGACGCGGTACGAAAAGAGGCCACCGTCCGGCCACGGATGGTCGCTGCGCCGGAGGCGGGCGAGGACTGGTCGCCAACCTCGTTACCGGGCGCTGACGCGGCGGCGGTGGCGCGCGTCGCGGCCGGCCAGGTGCGCGCGGCACTTCATCGCCTACCGGTCGAGCAGCGGCGGGTGCTCGAGCTGACCTATTTCGGCGGGCACACTCAGCATGAAATTGCCGTGCTGACTGGTGTCCCGCTGGGCACGGTGAAGTCCCGCACGTTAGCCGCGGTGCAGCGTCTGCGCTCGCTGTTGACCGATCAGTTGGGTCCCGGCGCCCTGGTCGCAGAGGCCCACATGGTCAGGGAGGTGGTGAACCGATGAACGACCAGCACGAAGTGACGTGCTGCTCGCACCGCGAGTTGGCGGTGGGGTGGGCATTGCACGCCCTGGAGCCTGTCGAGGAGTCCCTGGTCGCGGCGCACCTGCCGGACTGCCGCGCCTGCGCCAGTGTCGCCGCGGAGACCGAGGAGATCGGCGCCCTGCTGGGGCTGTCTGCCCCGCAGATGATCCCTAGTGTCGAGTTGGAGCTGCGGATACTCGGTATCGCGGAGGCCAGGCCGGCGGCGCCGGCTGTGCCGCTGGCACTGGCGGCACAGCTGGCACAACCCATCACGCAGCCATCTGAGGTCGACTTCCGGGGATGGCTGTCGATCACCTGGGCTGATGTGGTGGGTCACGCGGGGGTTGAGCAAGCGCTGCAGGTGGTGGGTAACAGCAGGATCGGGTAGACGGCGGCCCCGCCCATCCGAACGGTCACGGTCGAGGTCAGGACTCATGTGTGTAGGAGAATGCTGATCATGCCAGCCGCCGAGGAATTTTCCGACGAGTTTCGGCAGCGGGCGGTGCGGATGGTGCTCGAGGTCCGCACGGATGCGGGTGGCCAACTGGAAGCGATCGAGCGGGTCGCTGATCAGCTGACAGTGCCCCAGCGGACTCTGCAACAGTGGGTCGAGCAGGCTGGGGCGAAGGAAACTGGCGAGACTAGCGAGTTTTCGGACGCGATCCCGCCCGCAGAACCCGACCCCTACGAGGCGGGTTTGCTGCTGGTGCAGCGCGGTGAACTCGGCAAGGCGGAGACGTTGTGGCGCACGGCCGCCGAGGCCGGCAACACCGACGCTGCCACCGGTCTCGGCCGGCTGCTGGTACAGCGTGGTGAGCTCGCCGAGGCGGAGACCTGGTGGCGTATCGCAGCCAAAACTGGCCACATCGAGGCTGCCAACTACCTCGGTCTGCTGCTGGTGCAGCGTGGTGAGCTCGATGAGGCGGAGACCTGGTGGCGTATCACCGCCGAAGCCGGCAACATCGCCGCCGCCACCGTGCTGGGCGTACTGCTGGTGCAGCGTGGCGAGCTCGATGAGGCGCAGACCTGGTGGTGCAACGCTGCCGAAGCCGGCAACGCCACCGCCGCGTTCAACCTCGGTGTGCTGCTCAAGCGGCGCGGCGATCTTGACGGGGCGGCACGGTGGTCAAGGGCCGCCGCCGAGGCCGGTAACACCGACGCGGCCAATAACCTCGGCCTGTTGCTCGAAGAGCGTGGCGAGCTTGATGAGGCGGTGGCCTGGTACCGCACTGCCGCCGACGCCGGCCACGCCACCGCGGCCTACAACCTGGGTTTGTTGCTCAAGCAGCGCGGCGAGCACGACGCAGCAGCGACCTGGTACCGCGCCGCCGCCGAAGCCGGCAACGCCAGTGCCGCCAACAATCTCGCCGTCCTGCTCGAACAGCGTGCCGACCTCGATGAGGCCCTGATCTGGTACCGCGCCGCCGCCGAAGCCGGAAATAGCAACGCCGCCTACAACCTCGGCGTCCTACTGGGACGGCGCGGCGAGTTCGACGAGGCTCTGTCCTGGTACCGGGCCGCCGCTGACGCCGGCCACACCACCGCCGCCTACAACCTGAGCGTCCTGCTGGGCCAGCAACGATCTTAGGCCGGCTCACAACCTGCTCAATACTAGTATTGATCTAGTGGGCTGCCTGGGGATCGATCCAGAACCAAAGATTAGAAGTGCGCTGTTCCGCGTGTCGCGTAGTGCCGGGTTCGCGCGAAACTGCGAAGCCCGATATGCGTCCGCTGTTGATCTCAGTCTGCTATCTGGCTCGGCTCCCGCAGCCCTAGCATCCGTAGCTCCAACGCAGCCAACTTGCGCAGCGCAGCCCGGTCGTCGCGGCGCCACGCGGCGGCCGGGTCCGGACAGATGCTCAATAGCTGCTGCATCGGTCGCCGAGTGAGTGCTCGCAGCGCGAGCAGATCGAGATCGGTGGCGCGGACGGCCAGCGCTGAGCGAGCTGCGGCGATCCATCGTATCCGGAGTGTCAGCCACACGAGCACTGGTGGGAGCACGCCGATGAGCACGATCGCTACCGCGGTGCCGAATGCGAGGGTGGAGACGGTGTCCGAAAACGCCCGTCCTGACGATGTTAGCGAGTCCCCGGCGCGTGCGCCGACGTGGAACGCATTGGCTAAACCATCGCCAATGAGCGGTGCTTTAGCCGCGCGTTGCGCTGCGTTCAGGAATGCATCATGAATTGCCTCACCTGCACCTTTGAGTCCCTGCCCCGGGCCTTGTAACCGCGCGATCAGCCTGAAGGCGGCGCGGGCTATCTCAACGACCAGCACCACCCAGAGGAGCACCAGCACGTCGGCGAGTAGCTGCCGCGCGGCCCGACCGCGCTGTTCGGCGTAGATGCGCATCTCCACAGTGTGCTATCCGACCGTTCCGGCGACGGTGGTTGCTGGGCGTTGACTGCCGTATTCGATCCGGACCGCCCGCGGTTGACTGGTCAAGACGAGCGCTGATCTGCACCGATACGCACCCGACGCAACGATGCACTGCATGAAGGAAACGGGCGACTGTTCCCCTGCCGGGGTGCTCGGAGGTGTCACAGCCGGGGCTGCCGTCTTGTCTTGTGGGGTGTAAGTGTTTCTCGACTCGAGGAGTCGATGATGAGAGTGTTTGTGGCAGGTGCGACAGGAGCGATTGGAAAGCAGCTGGTGCCGCGTCTGGTTGCTGCGGGTCATGAGGTTCATGGCATGACGCGTAGCGAGTCAAAGCAGGTGATGCTGTCCGAGCTAGGCGCTGTGCCGGTGGTCGCGGATGCGCTTGATCCCGATCAGGTCGCGGAGGTCGTGGGGAGGGCGAGGCCGGACGTGATTGTCCATCAGCTGACCGCGATCGGGTCGCCTGACCCGCGTCACTTCGATCGCGACTTTGCGCTGACCAACCGCCTGCGGACCGAGGGGACGGATCACCTGCTGTCGGCCGGACAGGCGATGGGCGTGCGGCGGTTTGTGGCGCAGAGCTATGGCGCGTGGCCGTACGTGCGCACCGGCGGGCCGGTGAAAAGCGAAGAGGACCCGCTCGACCCTTCGCCCGCCCGGGAGATGCGCGAAACCTTGGCCGCGATCCGACACCTTGAGCAGGCGGTCTTGGGTGCACGGTGGACCGAGGGGATTGTGCTGCGCTACGGCGCGTTCTACGGGCCAGGTACCTCGATGGCGCCGGGCGGGGAGCAGTTCGAGCTGGTTCGCAACCGCAAGTTCCCGCTAGTCGGCGACGGTGGCGGAGTGTGGTCTTTCATCCATATCGCCGACGCGGCGGAGGCGACGGTGGCGGCGGTCGAGCACGGCAGCCGCGGTGTCTACAACGTGGTCGACGATGATCCCGCCCCGGTCGCCGAGTGGCTGCCGGCGCTGGCTGCCGAGCTTGGTGCCAAGAAGCCGAGGCGCGTGCCGCGGTTTATTGGGCGGCTGTTCGCCGGGGAGGCCGGCGTGGTGATGATGACCGACGCCCGCGGCGCGTCGAACGCGAAGGCCAAGCGCGAGCTGGCGTGGCGCCCGGCGCACCCGAGCTGGCGGCGGGGGTTCACAGCGGCATGACCGATCGCGAGCGGCTGCTCGGCGAGCTGCGGCCGGTCGCGTTCGCGATCGCCTACCGGATGCTCGGCAGCGTGGCCGAGGCTGAGGACGTGGTGCAGGAAGCGCTGCTACGAGTGCATCAGGCGCTTGATGCCGGCGAGCAGATCGCATCGCCGCGCGCGTTCGTTGCCACCGTGACTACTCGGCTGGCGATCAACGAGCTGCGCTCCGCGCGCGCTCGCCGCGAGCGCTACGTCGGCGAGTGGCTGCCAGAGCCGATCATCACCGACGGCCACGATGATCCGGCCGGACACGCTGAGACAGCCGATTCGCTGTCGCTGGCCATGCTGGTATTGCTGGAGAGCCTCTCGCCTGAGCAGCGAGCCGTGCTGCTGCTGCACGATGTTTTCGACTACGGGTATCCGGAGATCGCGGCGATCGTCGGCAAGAGCGAGGACAACGTGCGCCAGCTCGCCACCCGCGCCAGACGCCACGTCGAGCAGCGCCGGCCCCGCTTCCAAACGACGCGCGAGCAGCGCGACGAGCTGGCACGACGGTTCTTCGCAGCCGCCGAGCAAGGCGATCTCGCTGGGCTTGAGGCGCTGCTCGCGCACGACGTGGAGCTGACCGGCGATGGCGGCGGCAAGGTTCCGGCGCTTGCGCGGTCGCTGCGCGGCCGCGACCGTGTCGCGCGCACACTGATCAACTGGATCCGCCTGGCCGCCCGCCTTCCGGGCGTGTCGTTGCGCCCGGTGGAGGTTAACGGTGGCCCAGGAGCGCTCTATCTCGACGCGCAGCAACGGCTGATCGGCGTGTTGGCGCTTGATATCGTCGGCGGTCAGATCACAAGCATCAGTTCGATCGTCAACCCCGACAAGCTGACCCACCTTGGGCCGGTCGCCGACTTCAGATCGCTGCTGAGGTCGGCAAGGTGAATTCCGGCATATGCCTTGTAAGTGAACCCCCAGGTGGTCCAGAAGCTGGTCATCGAGGGGCTGAGCCATGCCGCCACCGCCACCGCAGCCGAGTTCTGCCACACCGCAACCACCACACCCCAGAGCCCGCGACGTCGGCGCCACGGACCGGGCGCCGCTCGAAAAGACGGTCACGTTCGTCGAGGGTTAGCACCCGCGAGCGGCAGCTGGACTGGCCGCGCGGGCTGCTCGCGCTGCACTCAGCCAAGGTGTATATGCGGCACCAATCATCGGAAGAAGGCGCATACCATGAAGTTCGCAGTCATTGGCGGAACCGGGCTGATCGGGTCACGGGTCGTGGAGAACCTCAACGCGGCCGGGCACCAAGCCGTACCGCACTCCCTGTCCACAGGCGTGGACATCATCACTGGCCAGGGGCTGGAGGCGGCCGTGGCGGGCGCCGACGTCATCATCAACTTGACGAATTCCCCGACCTTCGACGACGCCTCGCTCGCCTTCTTCCAGACTTCGATGGACAACCTGTTGGCCGCGAGCGACAAGGCCGGGGTAGGGCACTTCGTCATCCTCTCGATCGTCGGCGTGGACCAAGTGCCTAATCTGGATTACTACCGGGCGAAGGTGGTTCAGGAAGGCATCCTCAAGGCCGGGCCGATCCCATATTCCATCGTCCGCGCCACGCAGTTCATGGAGTTCATGGACGCGACTTTGTCCATGACCACCGACGGCGACACTGTCCGCCTGCCACGCACGCCAATCCAGCCGATCGCCGCCGCGGATGTCTCCAGCGTTGTCGCCGAAGTCGCCGCAGGCCGCCCTCTCAACGGCATCGTCAACATCGCCGGTCCCGACGTCTACCACCTCGACGAACTCGGCCGGCTCACCCTGACCGCCAACAACGACGGGCGCTGTGTCATCACCGATGACACAGCCGGCATGTTCGCCGTCGTCCACGGCGACGTCCTCACCGCCCCAAATGATGCCCGCATTGCCCCCACCCACTACACCGACTGGCTCTGCTGAACCAGCCCGCTTCGGCGGAACCACGAGTCAGGGCGGTCAGGACGGATCGGTCACGAAGACAGACACGGCCCTGGGAGTACAACGGCACGAGAAGTCCGGGTAGCAACCGTGTGTCTGGCGGCGAATGGGGTTGGCCAGGCCAAATCCGCCCCGAGTTTGCCACGGTAGGACGCGCGGAAACGACCGGCGAACACCGGCACGGAGGCCGCCTGAAGATCTTCAGCCAGACGGCTTGACTATTGCTCGCAGGTCGTCACGATCCGGTATTAGCTCACCCGAGAAACCCCGAGTGGACTCGGCGAGGGTTAGGGACAGTTGTGGATTTTGGGTGGAGGCGGAAGATCAGAAGCGCCCTCAATAAGCCTGCGGTGATGGCAGTTGCCGTGCTGATGGGTGTCTTCCTGGGTGGCTGTGGCACCCAGCCTCGGGGACCGATGTCGGAGCCGACCCCGGCACTGGCCGGTGTCCACCCTTGCGACCCGGCTGCTTTGGGTGCTCCCGCGCCTGGTGCTGGTACCGACGGTCTGTTCCGCGGTCCTGGGGGTGTCACGTTTAGCTG
>DATELN010000129.1:0-18675 GCA_035276605.1 Pseudonocardiaceae bacterium
CGCCACGGCGCTAAGCGCAGCAGCAGGGACGGCGACTCCTCATCGCCTAGCACGAGCGTGCCGCCGTCCAGTTCCACCTCCTCACCGTTATCCAGAGCCAGCCGTAGGTGGTCGGGATCGGACTGCATAGGGTTCGTCATCGGGTCTCCACCCTCCAGTTCAGGGTTGGGGATCAAGGCCGAGGGCAGGTGCCTCCACACCCGTCCTCGGCCGCTTACTCAGTGCCGCACAGGCCGCTCCATCACATCGGTCGGGAGCGACCCGCAGAAGGTCCGCCAGCTAGTCCGCCCACGCGTCGCGGAACCGTCCGCTCGTACAGAACTGGTCCGCGTATGGTCCGCGGAGGGCTGTAAAAGGCTGGATTTTGCTGGACTGAGCGGGACGTCGAAGATCGACATCGCGACAGCGAATTCCCATGCTGAGCAGGGGAAATGAGCCGTTAATGGTGGGGGAGACGGACCCGCTAAGGGCTGCTTAGGAAACCGATGCTCTATCCCCTGAGCTACGAGGGCTGACCTGCGGTCTTGCCGGGTCCAGAGCCTACCTTCCCGGTTCTGGTCCGCGTCTGGCGAGTGGGTTTGGCCAGGCCGTAGTTCCACGGCCGGTCACCATGCGGGCAGTGTGTCATGAACGCTGCTGGACGATTCGACCAGCTTTGACCGCCGCCGGAACAGCGCTCGCCGCCACATGGCCGCATCGTGAAGACGCAGTCATTACCGGCCGGTGATTCTGCTAGCCACAGGCTGCAGCACCTCACGAACGCCGCTGTACTCGACACCTACGGTGAGCAGGAAACCAGGCCAGCAGGTCTTCGCTCGTTCCCGGAACTGATCACCATAGGTAGCCACCGGGCACTGGTTTGGTCGATATGCGCTGCGGAGCCGATGTAGCGCGACCAAGAAGATTAGGTTAGCCTTGCCTTCACATACTCGGTGGCACGGCCAGGGAGGTAGAGCTGCACTGTGAGTGACGGACGGCATACCTCAGCGCGGTCGAACGGTGGGCGCGTGAACGGGCGTCCAGCCACGGAATCGGTGAAGCCAGAGGATGTCGACTGGCTCCTGATGCACCTGCGGGCCGTCGTCGCCGCCAGTCCACCCGCGGTCTGGGCGGGTCGCGGGATGACGCTGTTACAGCTGACCGCTATGCACCTCATCAGCGCCCTGGCGCCGGTCAGCCTCACCGACCTCGGCCAGGCACTGGGGACGCGGCCACCGGCTACGTCTGCGATGGTCGATCGGCTGGAACACGCAGGGATGGTGTGCCGCGCGCCGGACCCCGACAATCGCCGGCGAGTCAAACTCACCCTCACCGCTGCCGCCACCAAAATCATCGGCGACACCGGAACGGACACCGCGAAACGGCTGCACGCAGTGCTCACCGGCATGAACCCGCAGATCCGCCGGCATCTGGTCGACGTATTGAGGGATTCCGTTCACCCGTCCACCGCTTAACCGCGCCACGCAGACCAGGCCGTCTAAGGTGCCTCTCAGGCGGTGGGTCCACACTGGGCGCATGCGCATCCTCGTGGTCGATGACGACCGGGCCGTTCGGGAATCGCTGCGCCGTTCGTTGCAGTTCAACGGCTACACTGTGCAGCTTGCCGGCGATGGCCTGCAAGCAATGGAAGCGCTGGCCGTGGCGCGGCCTGACGCGATGGTGCTCGATGTGATGATGCCCAGAGTGGACGGCCTTGAAGTGTGCCGACGGTTGCGGGGGACCGGCGATGACCTGCCGATCCTGGTACTCACCGCCCGGGACGCCATCTCCGACCGGGTCGCCGGCCTGGATGCGGGGGCGGACGACTACCTGCCCAAGCCCTTCGCCTTGGAGGAGCTGCTGGCGCGGTTGCGCGCGCTGTTGCGGCGCTCGCCGCCCGATGGTGCCGGGCCCGCTGCGCCCACCGACTCTCAGCTAAAGTTCGCCGATCTCATGCTTGACGCAAGCACCCGCGAGGTCACCCGCGGTGAGCGCCGGATCAGTTTGACCCGCACCGAGTTCACCTTGCTTGAGCTATTCATGCGCCATCCACGGCAGGTGCTGACCCGCAGTCGCATCCTGGAAGATGTGTGGGGCTATGACTTCCCCACCTCGGGCAACGCGTTGGAGGTCTACGTCGGATATCTGCGGCGCAAGACTGAGGCGGGCCGGGAACCGAGGTTGATCCACACCATGCGCGGTGTCGGCTACGCTTTGCGAGAGACTCCTCCGTGACCCAGGCAGCCGATCCGACGTTCGGAAATCGGCGGATGTCGCTGCGCACCCGGGTTACCGCGCTGACCGCCGTGTGCGTAGGAAGCGCCGTCGCATTGGTGTCGCTCGCCGGTTATTTCACCGTCCGCACCAGCCTGTACGACCAGCTGGACACAACGCTGCTGCAGCGTGCCGACTCGCTGCGCAGCACGCTGGCCAACGCCGAGCAGCTCGGTGGCATCCCGGACAGCTTTTTCAGCGCCGCCGACATCAGGGTGGGCCTGCTCGATGGCCGCACCGGGCGCAGCGTGGTCGGTGGCGACCTGGCGATGGGTCCCGAGGAGCTCGCCGTGGCGCGTGGCCAGCGGCTCCAGTCGTTGCGCACCGATCGGGGGCGCGACTTGCGCGTTGCCGCGGTGCCGGCGGCCCCGGGCGCTGCCCTGGTGGTGGCGCGAGGTTTGGACGCCACCCGGACCACGTTGGCGCGGCTAGGGCTGGTGTTCATCCTGGTCGGAGGAGCCGGCGTGCTGCTGGCCGCCGCGGCGGGCACCGCGGTCGCCCAGGGCAGCCTGCGCCCGGTGCAACGACTGACCGAGGCCACCGAGCGGGTGGCCCGCACCGGCAACCTGCAACCCATCGCGATCTCCGGCGACGACGAGCTGGCCCGGCTGACCGGTAGCTTCAACAGCATGCTGGCCGCGCTGGCCGAGTCGCAGGAACGCCAACGCCGGCTGGTTGCTGATGCCGGTCACGAACTGCGCACTCCGCTGACCTCGTTGCGTACCAACCTGGAACTACTGGCGGCCTCCGACCGCCCGGACGCGCCAACGCTGTCCGAGCAAGACCGCAAGGAGATCTCCGACGACGTACGCGCCCAGGTGGAGGAGCTGTCCACCCTGGTCGGTGATCTCGTCGAGCTGGCCAGGGAGGATGCCCCGCAGGTGGTGCACGAACCCGTGGAACTCACCGAGGTGGTGGAGCGGGCGCTGGCCAGGGCAGGTCGGCGGGCGCCCGATGTCCACTTCGAGGTTGACCTTGCGCCCTGGCGCCTGCTTGGTGACGCCAATGCCCTGGAGCGTGCCGTGCTCAACCTGCTCGACAACGCCGCCAAATGGAGCCCGCCGGAGGCGACAGTGGATGTTCGGCTGGCGCCTACTGGCCGCGGCACCGCTGCGGTGCAGGTGGCCGACGATGGGCCGGGTATCGCCGAGGCCGACCTGCCCTACATCTTCGAGCGGTTCTACCGCTCACCCGATGCGCGTACCCTGCCCGGCTCAGGGTTGGGACTGGCTATTGTCGCTCAGGTAGTCGCGCGTCACGGGGGTAGCGTGCGCGCCAGCCGACGTCCGGAGGGCGGCACGTTGATGACTCTTGAGCTGCCCGGCCGCCCATCCATACAACACGCCTAGGCGCTTCACATGCACCTCTCAGGAATCAAGGACAACCTAGACACATGACTGACGACTCGCCGCGCCCGCAACAGCCCGGAGAGCCCGGCGCACAATCCTGGTCGACGGGCCGGCAGCAAGGGGGTTGGAACCAGCCTTACGCCAGCCCCGGTACGGGAGCCTGGTCGGCCCAGGGCGCAGTGTCGCCACCCACCGCTCCCATCGGGCTACCGCCTTCTGGCGGGCAGGAACCCCGCCGCGGCAAACCCATCGCCGGAGCCGCCGTGCTGTCGTTGCTCGTGGCCCTGGTCGCCGGAGGGGTCGGCGGTGCGGTTGGCTACCAGTTCGCCAGTCACGGTGACGGCACGATCAGCGCGCTGGATCTCCCCGTGCCCGGAGCCTTGCCGGCGGCGAACCTTCCGAACGGTTCAGTCGAGCAGGTGGCCCAGCGTGTGACTCCCAGCGTGGTCCAGCTGCGGGTGCACGGCTCCCGGGTCAATGCCGAAGGGAGCGGGATGGTGCTCAGCCCAGACGGGCTGATCCTCACCAACAACCATGTAGTGGAACCCGCCGCCAACGGGGGCACCGTGTCCGCATTGCTTCAAGACGGGCGCTCAGTGCCGCTTCAGATCGTCGGTCGGGCGCCGTCTTTTGACCTCGCAGTCGTGCGTGCGCAAGGCGTCACCGGTTTGACGCCGGTGCAGCTGGGCAGCTCCAGCAACGTCCGGGTCGGTCAGGAAGTGGTGGCGATCGGCTCGCCGCTGGGTCTATCCGGCACCGTGACCAGCGGCATCATCAGCGCGTTGGATCGTCCGGTGCGCGCCGGCGGCGAGGGCAGCGGTCAAGATACCGTGCTAGACGCGCTTCAAACCGACGCCGCGATCAATCCCGGCAACTCCGGTGGTCCGCTGGTCGACATGCAGGGCCGGGTGATCGGCATCAACTCCGCAATTGCCTCACTCGGCTTGGGCAGCGGGCAGGCCGGCTCCATTGGGCTGGGCTTTGCGATCCCCATCGATCAGGCCAGGCGGATCGCCAACGAACTGGTTCACACCGGGAAGGCGACGCAGGCGTTGCTCGGGGTGACCGTGCCTGCCGGCCAACCAGACGACAATGCCGCCGTCGTCCGGGACGTTACTGCTGGTGGCGCCGCTGCCGCCGCGGGTATCCAGCCCGGTGAAATGATCACCAAAGTAAATGAGCGGCTGGTCGACAGCGGGGACGCGCTGGTTGCCGCCATCCGTTCCCAGCCACCGGGCTCCCAGGTCACGCTCACTGTCAAAAACTCAGCCGGGGTCACCCGCCAAGTTCAGGTCACCCTGGGCAGCCAAGAGGTGGAAGCCCGCTGACGGTTGGCGCCGGCGGGGAGATCGAGACCTGCTTCGCAGCGGGAGATCGCGACGGCTACGGTGCTCGGCATGGAACGCAGCGTGCGCAACCTGGGGCGGGCTCTTGTCGTGATCGTCGATGATCGGGTAGCGCACGGGGAGCATGACGACTCCACCGGTCCGCTCGTCACAGAGCTGCTGGAAGAGGCCGGTTTCGTGGTTGACGGTTGCGTGGTGGTAGCCGGCGAGGCAGTGGATATCCGCAACGCGCTGAACACCGCTGTGATCGGCGGGGTAGATCTGGTCGTCACCGTCGGGGGTACCGGGGTGTCGCCGAGAGACGTCACTCCGGATGCCACGGCCGGTGTGCTGGACCGCCCGATACCGGGTATCGCCGAGGCGCTTCGAGCGTCCGGCCTCGCCGCGGGCGCTGTGGACGCGGGCCTGTCACGGGGGTTAGCCGGAGTATCGGGTAGCACCCTGGTCGTGAACTTGGCACGATCGCGCGCCGCAGTCCGTGATGGGATGGCCACTCTCACGCCACTCGTCGGAAGGGTGATCGACGAGCTGTCCTGGCCAAGCCAGGACTGAGCGCCCACCACGAAGGTGGGCGCTCACCCGAACACGACCGGCATCCAGGACATCCACCACGACAGGGGCCCAGTGGTCGCCGTCACGGGCCCGCAGGGCGGCTCGCTCAGGCGCTTTCCCTGCCGTTTCGGCTCAGCGCTTGTCCGACTAGCTGGCCTACAGTGGCGACCTGGTCGTGGAAACGCCCGCCGGTGGCCGTGTCCACGGCAAAGACGGCTGCCTCGACGCAGTCGCGGGCGACCACGGTTGCCTTCTCGACGAGCGGGCCGGCCTTTTCCATGGCCTGGTCAACGATGGGGCCATACGTGACCGAGATCTTCTCGGCTAGTGGGCCAGCCTTCTCGATCGTGCTCTCGAGGAGCGGGGCCGTCATTTCCCTGGCCACCTCAACGTATGGTGTGGCCACCTCCTTGGCCTGCTCGATGTACGGGTTGGCCTTCTCCAAAGCCATGTCTACGAAAGGCGTGGCCTTCTCGAGAGCTTGCATGACAACGGGGCCGGCCATGCCGATCATCGGACTAGCCGCGTCCTTAACTTTCTCCACTAGACTCATGGTGGGAGCCCTTCCGGTCGTGAGAGATGAAGCCAACCTTATCCTGGCACTGCGATCTAGTGGCCGGAAGTGATCGGTGCAGGCAAGGTTGGCGCGATCACGCGGTCGGGGGGACGTCATCGTGCCAGACAGCGGCTCTGACCGCGTCAAACAGCGCCATCGCGGCCCGGAAGGCGTGCTGCCCCACGACACCGCAGATGCCTCGGATCGCATGGAGGCCGATTCCGAAGAGCACGACCGGTGGCTTATGGACAACCGACCCCCGCACCATGACATCGCCTGGTGATGTTCTCAGCGGACCGTGACGGTCAAATTCTGAGCTATCGACGTCGCGGCGACACGGGTCGCCGCGACCGCATCCAGCGCGACCAGCACCAGTTTCCCGTCGCGTTCCCCGGTGCGGGTGGGTGATTCCAGCACCGCAAGCACCCGGGCTCCGCGGGCCAGCATCACCGGCTCATCATGCTGTGGTCCAACGGTCACCACATCGACGGTGGCGCCAGCATGCAGCAGTGCAGCGACGCCCGGATCCGCCAATCGCAACGGCACACTCACCAGCTCGGGATCGTGTGAGATCGACTGGGTGAGATTGGGTCCAGTCAGCCGGACATCGGTCAGGGCCTCACCACGTCGGACCGGGGCGGCCAGCGTCCGGCCCAGCACCGCTGCCGGCGACCGTGCGGCACCGTCGGGTATCACCTGTGCGGGTAGCCGGCGCAGCGTCAGCTGGCTTGCCTCGACCACGGTGCCCGGGCTCAGGTCCCGGGCAGCCACCACCACGACGTCGCCGGCGACCCGACCTGAATTTGGGGATAGCGCCATGATGGCGGCAAGTCCGACGAGCACCGCTGCGGCGACCCTGCGCAGCAGCAACATCCGGCCGAACGCGGCGGCCTGGTTGAGCGAATCCCACCGCTGCCGCAACAGTGCCGCCCAGTCAATGTGGTGTTGTGCTCGCCCCATCGCGACCTCCCGATTTGCCTGTCCCCGCTGGGACGCTAGGCAAGATCGGTTTGCCGCGGTAGCGCCATCGCCGCAGGCTGTGGACAACCAGGCAGCTGTGGATAACTGGTCGGTCAGGCCGCTGTTGACGAAGCTTTCTTCGGGTCGGAAGACGACTTTGACTCTGATGTCTTTGTCTTTGGCTTGTCCGACTGCTTGTCCGACTGCTTGTCACGGCCCTTGTCTGGGGCACCGGACTCAGACTTACCGTTCGAACTGGGCTTCTCCGAGTTGGCGGCACGGCTGTCCGTGCGGTAGAAGCCGCTGCCCTTGAACACGATGCCCACCGACGAGAACAGCTTGCGTAGCCGGCCAGCACACTCCGGACAGTCGGTCAGCGACGGGTCGGTGAACTTCTGCACAGTGTCGAACTGGTGCTCGCACGCGGTACACGCGTAGGAGTAGGTGGGCACGTTCGCCTCCACGTAACTAGCACTCTGCGCTCGAGAGTGCCAACATGATGATAGCAAGTGTAACCGTCACGCAAGATCTCGTGCGCGGTCAGCGGGGCAGCGCGATCAAACCCCGTCGTGGGGTCAGAGCCGCGGTGACCGGGACATCGTGCGGCTGTGCCGGCACCGAGGCCAGCACTTCCTCGTCGCGCACGATCGCCACCAGCGGGGTGCCTGGCTTGACCAGCGGCAGCGTCCGGTCATAATGCCCGCCGCCACGGCCCAGCCGGATCCCACGCCAATCGACGGCCAGTGCTGGTACCAGCACCAGTGCTGCGGTGGCGATCACCGCAGGACCCAACGCCGGCCCGATTGGTTCGCGCATCCCCAGTGGCCCGGCCTGTAATGAACTCGCGCCGGTGTAATCAGCCCAGTCCAGCGGGCCGTGTTGAGTCAGCAGCGGAAGTAAAACCCGGCAGCCACGGCGTACCAGCCCGTCGAGTAGCTCCGGAGACCCCGGCTCGGTAGCCACCGGCCAGTAGGCGCACACCGTGCCGGGCTGGTCAAGGTCAAGAGGTAGCGCAGTCGCCGCCAGCGCCGCCGCCTCCGTCTGGCGCACGGCCACCGGCACCGCCCGCCGCGCCGCCATCACCTGCCGCCGCAACACCCACTTAGCGCTGTTGTCGTCCACCCGGCCTCCATGAACCCGACATGGAGACATAACGAGGTCTAGCAGGGCCTGACAACCCCGATAAGTCTCTATGTCGGGCGGAAGCGGGACCGGGGGGCCGATAGGGTCGGATGTTATGGGCATGTCAAAGGGTGAAGTGGGGTTTCGGACGGCGGTGGTGCCAGCCGCCGGGCTCGGTACCCGATTCTTGCCGACCACAAAGGCCGTGCCTAAGGAACTGCTGCCGGTGGTCGATACCCCGGCGATCGAGTATGTAGCGGCTGAGGCGGCAGACGCCGGCGCGCGGCGTCTGGTGCTCGTCGTCTCGCCAGGCAAGGAGTCCGTGGCGGCGTACTTCGATCCCAATCCGGATCTGGAAGCTGAACTGCGTGGGCGGGACAAGGACGCGCTGCTGGGCAAGGTGCGCCGGGCCCCTGGTTTAATCCGGGTCGAGATCGCGCTGCAGCACAAGGCGCTGGGACTGGGACACGCGGTGAGCTGCGCCGAGCCGTTACTGAATGAGTCCGACGACGCGGTGGCTGTGCTGCTGCCCGACGACCTGGTACTGCCCGCCGGAGTGCTCGTCACCATGGCCGCGGTCCGCCAGCGGTACGGCGGTAGCGTGCTGTGTGCCTTCGACGTCCCCCGTGAGCAGGTTTCCGCCTACGGGGTGTTCACTGTCGAGGACACCGCAGATCGGGATGTCAAGCGGGTGTACGGGATGGTGGAGAAACCGGCTCCCGAGTCGGCGCCGTCCACCTTCGCGGCGGCCGGCCGCTACTTGCTCGACCGAGCGGTATTCGATGCGCTGCACCGGATAGCCCCTGGATCCGGCGGTGAACTTCAGCTCACCGATGCCATCGCGCTGCTGATCGAGGACGGTCATCCGGTGCACGTCGTGGTGCACCACGGCGGGCGCCACGATATGGGCAACCCCGCCGGGTTGCTGAAGGCGTCGGTGGATTTCGCTCTTGCCGACCCAGAGATCGGTCCCGAGCTGCGCAGCTGGTTACGCGACAGGTTGGAGCAGGAGAGCTCGTGAGGTCGCTGGACGAGCAGCTCGGGCGGGTGCTCGACGCCGCCGTGCGGCCCGCGCCGGTGCGCGTGGCGATTTCGGAGGCGCAGGGCATGCTCTGCGCGGAGGAGATTGTGGCGCAACGCTCGCTGCCCGGATTCGAGCAGGCCGCGGTCGACGGGTTTGCGGTGCGCAGCGTTGATGTCACGGAGGTGCCGGTGACCTTGCCGGTGGTAGGTGAGATCACCGCGGGCTCGCGGCAGCCGCTGCGGCTACAACCGGGCCAAGCGGTCCGGGTGGCCACCGGCTCGGCGCTGCCGGCGCTGGCCGATGCGGTGGTGCCGCTGGGGGATACCGAAGACGGGGTTGCCCACGCCGCCCGGGTCACCGTGATGCGCGCGGTGCCGTCGAAAGCGTACGTACGCCGCGTCGGCGACGACGTGCAGACTGGTGATGTCGCGGTACGGCCGGGATCGGTGATCGGTCCGGCGCAGGTGGGCCTGCTTGCCGCGGTGGGTAGGGCCAAAGTGCGGGTACATCCGCGGCCCCGGCTATCGGTCCTGTCGGTGGGTGAGGAACTGGTCGATATCGATCGAACGCCTGGGGTGGGCCAGGTCTACGACATCAACTCCTACGCGCTGGCCGCAGCCGCCCGTGATGCCGGCGCCGAAGTGCACCGCGTCGGCATCGTGTCCAGCGAGCCGTCTCGGTTGCGCGAGGCGGTGGAGAGCAGGCTGCTGGTCTCGGAAATCGTCGTGGTGACCGGCGCAGTAGGCGGGGCGATGGGGGAGCAGCTGTGCGGCGCACTGGCCGAGTTGGGCCCGCTGGATGTCGAGCGAGTGGCTATGCACCCTGGCTCCGTGCAGGGTTTCGGTCGGCTGGGCGCAGAGTCGGTGCCGACCTTCCTGTTGCCGAGTAACCCGATTAGCGCACTGGTGGTTTTCGAAATTGTGGTGCGGCCACTGATCCGGCTGGCGTTGGGAAAGCGCAATCCCCATCGCCGTACCATCACCGCACGTCTGCTGTCCCCGGTGACCTCCACGGCTGGTCGTCGCGGGTTCCTGCGTGGCCAGCTGTTGCGGGATCCGGATACCGCCGAGTACCTGGTTCAACCGCTGGGCACCTCCGGTGCCCATCTGCTGGCCTCGCTGGCGGAGGCGAACTGCCTGATCCTCGTCGATGCTGACACCACCGAGGTGCCGATGGGCGAGCAGGTGGCCGTGAGCTTCCTCGCGCAGCGGGGATGAGGCGTCGTGTTCGGGTCTGGACCTGATAGCCGCCATCCCGGCTGGCCGGTGCGGCTGGGGCCACTGAAGGTCGTGGCAGGCCAGGTCGGACTGCGCCCGGTGCGGTTGCGCGACGGCTCGACGTGGAGCCGGCTGCGCCTGCGCGACGAGCAGTACCTGCGGGTTTGGGAGCCCGAGGCAGAAGGCACCTGGGCGGAGCGGTTCACCACGATGGCCTGGCCGGTGCTGTGCAGCGGGCTGCGGGCGACCGCCCGGCGGGGTCAGGCGCTGCCGTTCGTCATCACGCTCGACGGCCGGTTCGCCGGCCAGCTCACGCTGGGCAATGTGGTGCGAGGCTCGTTACGTTCGGCCTGGGTCGGTTACTGGGTGGAGTCCCGTGCGGCCGGCGGTGGTGTCGCCACGGCGGCCGTAGCACTCTCGGTGGATCACGCGTTCGGACCGGTGGGGCTGCACCGGATCGAGGCCACCGTGCGGCCGGAAAACGCGGCGAGCCTACGGGTACTGGCCAAGCTCGGGTTTCGCGACGAAGGCCTGCTGCGGCGCTATCTCGAGGTGGACGGCGCCTGGCGAGACCACAGACTGCTCGCGGTGACCCGAGATGAGGTCGGTGCCGGCTTGGTGGCCCGTCTGATCCGCTCAGGTCAAGCCCAGCATTCCTAACTCCCGCCCTCCCGCGGCTCCGCGTGTCGCGTCCCGGCGCCCCGCGTGTCGCGCTCTGGTGTCCCGCGTGTCGCGCTCCGGCGGGTCCGATCTTCGCGGCGCGCCTCCAGCATCGGGATGGTGGCGATGACTACCGTGATCGGCGAGTTAGCTACCGGACAGCTCGGAATGGCGGACGGGTGGGGGACGCGCAGTGCCCAGCTCGCTGATCTTTGCTGCGCTGGCAGGGGCATGGCTTGTGGTCCTCGTTCCGATGGTTGCGAAGCGACGCCAGGAGGTAGCGCACACCGCGGAATCTGCGCTCGCTGCCCGGGTACTGCGCCGGCCCGGTCCTCGGCCTGCGGCGCCTCAAGGTGGTCAGGAGGAACCCATGATTCCCGGACGGGTCGTGCAGCGGGAGCCCGTTGCGCACGAGCGCCGACATAGAGCGGGGCGTGGTGGGTACGACCCGGAGGTTGCCGCCCAGATGGCCAGGGCGAAATACGTCTTTCGCCAGCGCGTGGTCCTTGCCCTGGCCCTCGGAGCGCTCATTTCAGTAGTTCTGGCTTTGACGGTGTCCACCCTGTTGTGGTGGGCACACGTTGCACTGGATGCAGCGATCGTTGGCTACCTTGGCTACCTGCGCCGCCAGGTCCGGATCGAAGAGCAGGTGCGACAGCGCCGGGCCGCACGGCTCGTGGCCTCTCGCCCTAGCGCATTCGCTGCCGCTGACGTTTCCGCCGAGGTCGTGCATGATGCGGAGCCGAGCCGCGAGCACACGGTGTGGCCTGCCGCGGAGGCTCCCGCGAGGCACCCCACGGCGGTGGCCGTGGACTTCGACGACGAGGACCCGATCTTTGACGAACTTCAACCCGTGTTCGAGCCGCCTTACCGGCGGGCAGTCGGCGAGTAGCCGATGACCGGCTGCTAAACTTTCCGCGCACCTCGGGGCTGTAGCGCAGTTGGTAGCGCGTCTCGTTCGCATCGAGAAGGTCAGGGGTTCGATTCCCCTCAGCTCCACAGATAACGCGGCCGGGTCCCTGATCTGGGCATTTAGACTTTTCTCTGGTGTGCGACTCCCTTCTCTCGCCGCTGGGAGGAGTCGCGATCCGCATCTGGCTCGCTCCGGGACTGGATGACGTCCGACCATGCTTATGCGCGGCCGTGGTGTCTCTGCTGGTCATCCTCGGCACCGACAAAGGGCGATTGGCTGCCAGTGCAGGATCGCTGGCCACAAATACCCTTTGAAGGTTATCCCACCGCTGGTGATGAGGGTGCCGGAGCGGATGATGGTGATGGTTACGACTCTTCCTGGGTTTCAGTGGCCGGGCGGCGCCGCCGCTGGCGGTCGAGCGTCCAGCCGGGAGTGCCGGAACGGTGCCAGCGCATCGACCCGCTCACCGCGGACTTCGGCGCCGACCAGTTCCGCGACGCGTAGGCAGAGGGTCACGCCGCTGTGGGTGACGGCGAAATGGAAGTTCTCGACAGTGGCGCTTCGCCCGAGCACGGGGAGCCCGTCGATCGGGATCACTCGTACGCCGATCCGGCTCGCCTCGACCTTGATGCCACGAAGGCCCGGGTAAAGGTCCTCGGCCAGGCGACGCATTGCCTCCGCCGCACCGGGTTCGGCGATCCGGGAGACGTCGTCGTGCGTCGGCACAGCGGCGTCCGCGGTCGTGTTGTGTAGGAGCAGCCGCCCTCCGCCGTCGGGCCGCAGGTGAATCCGCGGTGCGTGGATTACCCGCCCAACCGCAACCGCTGTGGGCGCGGTATAAGCCAGCAGCCCCATAGTGTTGCGCATCGGGAGGTCCACGCCCGCGAGCGCTGCGACTTTGCTTGCGCCTGGACCGGCACAGTTGACCACCGCATCGGCGCGTACCGTCTCGTCATTGGAGGTGCGCACACCGTCGATGCGCTCACCACTCATCGACATCCCCACGGCAGCAGCATGTGGCCTCACCTCTGCGCCTGAGGCACGGGCCATCGAGAGCAGCGCGGCCATGAGCCTAGGGGGATCGACCCAGCCCTCGTCGGGAAAGTATGCGACCCGGCTTCCGATCATGTCGGCCGCCATGTCGGGCTCCAGCGAACGGACTTGCTCCGGATCGAGCCAGCGCGCCTGGTAGCCCCACTCCAGCAGCCGAGCGACCTTCCTCTGCTGCTCCTGTTGAGCCTCGGCGCCCACCTTCCATTCCAGGTTTCCGCTCTCGTGGTACCAGTCGCAGGACGCCACGCTCGATGCGAGACGCCGGTGAGCCTGCATTCCCTCGACGTTGAGATCGAAGTAGCTCCGTGGCTGTTTGCCGCCTGCGTTGGTCCAGGCGAAGGTGGCTCCCGAGGTCCCCCCTGCGGCCTGGCCCGACTCCAGCACGGTGACGGCGCAGCCCGCCTGAGCGAGATCGGCGGCTACTGCGGCGCCGATTACGCCTGCCCCCACAACGACCACCTTCAGTGACATGGCGATCAATTGCCCTTCTTGGAAGTGCCCGACAAGGTGCATAGGGAAAACCCTCAGTTCCCGAGTGTGATACACGCCGAGTCCGGCGCGCGGTCAGTCACGTCGTCGTCGGGCGGCGACAGGAAGACCTCGAACAGGAGTCACGAGCCGCATCCTGCGCGCAGCGCATGGCCGGACGAGGTCTGAAAGGTTCTGCAATTGGAACTAGCTTGCGGTTGGGTAGTCGAGAAGCGCGACGGTGAGTTGGTTGAGCCGTGTCGGGTCGGCGATGACAGACACCTCCTCCATCAGACCCGGGTTGGTTCATTCGCCGCTGTGGAAGAGTTGCGGTCCGCATCCCGCTCGCGCGGCGTGAGCCGTCGAGTCCACGCTCATGCGGCTGACCGTGCGCTGAACGCCGGCAAGAGGCCTACGGATACCTGGTGGTCGGCCTGGCCTTCCTAGATCCTGGGGTGGATGGCGTGCGGCGGGCGCCGGCGGTGTGGAGGAGGCGTTTGATGCTACGGAGGCTCACGCCGTGGATGGTGGCGAGGGAGGCGGCGGTGGCGCCGTTGCGATAGGCGGTGATCAGCTTGGCGATCTCGCGCTCGTCGAGGCGCTCGCGCAGGCTCCACGGACGCTGTGTGTTCGGTCTCGTGGCGCGCACGGGGCTAGTGCGCGCCATGGTGCGGCAAATCCGCAGGTCAGCGGCTTGTACCGAGTGCGAGTAAGCGGTAAGTATCTCCACTCCTATCGGTTACCTTTAGCGATGCTTGGTGAGCCTGTCATTGCGCGAACCGCGGACCGTGATCAGGCGCCTGTCAGCGTGAATTGTGATCAGGACAGTGTTGTGGTGCCGCCGACCGCCGCCATGTGCGACGCGCGGTCATGATCATCGTTACGATCGGACACCACCATCCGCCCGAATCCATAACGGGCCGCGACGAACACCGTCTTCTGCTGGTTGAACGTTTGACAGCGGGCGGGATAGCGTTCGGTCATGTGCTCGGGCTGGCCGGCGCTGTCCTATACGCAGTGGCACGCAACGTGCGACACACTGCATGCGCATACCCAGGTGCTGGGCAAGCTGGCGGCCAAGCTTGCTCCGCCCGAGCCCCAGTTGCAGCACGCGGCGTTGCGGCTCACGGCGCGGGGTTGGGAAACGTTGCCGCTGCCCGCCCCCGATGGTTCGGGGTCTTTGGTGGTGGCGCTGGATTTGCGTGTCCACGAGGCGGTGGTTGAGCACAGCGGCGGCCAGGCTCAGCGGATCGCGCTGACCCCGAATCGGTCGGTGGGCGAGGTGACCCGGGAGATACTGACAGCGGTGCGCGAGGTGGCCGGTGCGGTGGAAATCAACCCGACACCGCAAGAGGTTTCGTGGACCGTGCCACTCGATGAGGATGACCAGCACGCGCATTATGACCGTGGCCAGGTCGGGGACTATTTCGCTGCCGCGACCCAGGCGGCGATAGTGCTGGCGGCGTTTCGGGCGCCCTACCGAGGGCGCTCAACGCCGGTCAATGCGTGGTGGGGCTCGTTCGACTTGGCGGTGAACCTGTTTTCCGGGTCGCCGGCCGACCCACCGTCTGATGACTTCATCACCCGCAACGCGATGGACGCGCAAGAGGTCGCCGTCGGCTGGTGGCCCGGCGACGAGCGCTACGGCAACGCGGCGTTCTACGCCTACGCGCACCCAGCGCCGGAAGGCTTCGCGCGCATGAGCGCTGTCCCTGCCGGTGCCCGCTGGGACGACGTTCTGGGTGAGTACATCCTGGACTGGAATCAGGTGCTGGTAAATCCGGACCCGCGCGGCACCGCACTGGAGTTCGTCCGCTCGGTGTTTCGCCATGCCTGCGCGGTGTGCGCGTGGGAGCCAGGCCTCGCCGCCAGCGCCGACGGAACACCGCCACCCGTGAGATGAAAGCTCCATGCGTGCGGCGGTCTGACCGGACAAGGTCAAACACGACTTCTCTGATGCTCCGGGTTTGGTGGCGAGTGGGTACCGCTTCCCACCGGCTGGGTGGTGGCCGGGTTGGGGGATGGCGGCTGATGATCGCCGAAACTGAGCTGTCACCGTGCAGGACTGCACGGTCAGCGCTCACTTTCAGTGATCATGGTTTTGGTCAGAGCCGTTGCCCGAGGAGGTCGCCAGCGGCGGCGGAGCCGGAATCGGCAACGGGAGCAGAACAATGCACCGCAGAGACCAAGACCGCAAAGACGCCGCTCGGTGAGCAACTAGTGCTGTTGAACTCGGCGACAAGAAAGAGTTTAAAGGTGCTTGGATGAGTTCGCCGCCGCCATCCGCCGATGTGATTCGCGGCCTCGCCTGGGCAGACCGCCCAAGTGTGGTTGCATTAATTCAAGAACTCGTCAGGATGCCAACCCGTGGCGGTATCGATCCCTATAATACAATTATCGACTATGTGACACAATGGCTCTGCAGTCGCGGCATGCCCGCTCGCCGACTGCATGACACAGAAGACGGCCATGTCATAGCCCTCGTCTGCGATATCGTCGGCGACGGTCGAGGTCCCCACTATGTCCTTGACGCTTGTCTAGACACCGCGCCATTCGGCGACCCAGCGGCGTGGCGTCATCCACCGACGTCGGGAACTATCGAAGATGGCTGGCTTCATGGTCGTGGTGCGGCCGATTCTAAAGCCGCCGTGGCCATCTTCCTGCACCTTGCCGAACACCTTCACCGAATGTCACAACAATTTCCAGGCACTCTTACGCTGTTGTTCGACGCCGACGAGCACACAGGTCACTTCGGCGGCGCCAAACGCTACTTTGGTAATAGTGACACAGCGTGTGACGTTGACGGCGTCATGATCGGCTATCCGGGCATCGATGAACTGGTCATCGGCGGCAGAGGTTTTTTGCGAGCGCAGCTTACGGTACGGGGCACAGCAGGTCACACGGGTAGCCGGCGAGCGTCACATGCTAGCAATGCTGTTGAAAAGGCAGCGGACCTCATCAGCATACTTACACGCCACCGCGAGCCGGGCCCAACCGACCCTACCCTTGGACTGCCACCTCGGCTAACCGTAACCAAAATCGTCGGAGGCGAAGGCTACTCAATCGTTCCCGACCGTTGCGGGATCGACATCGATATACGACTTACCACCCGCTTCAACGAAGCGGCGGCTAAGAAACTGCTCGCGGACGCCGCGGCGACAATCGACAACCGCTGGCCGGTCACGTCCACTACCGTCGACTTTCACGAAAGCTGGCCAGCTTACCGCCTGCCCGAGCATGCACCTATTCGCGCAGCGTTGCAGCGCGCGGCCAAACATCATCTAGCCGCTGACGTTGCAGCAATAGTCGCCGGTCCGTCAAATATCGGCAATTATCTCGCCAGGTGTGGCATTGATGCTACGGCTGGGTTCGGAGTCCGCTATAAGGCTCTCCACGCAACCGACGAGTGTATCGATATCGCAACGATTCCGCTTGTCCAAGCGACCTACCATGAAGCGGTCTTAGAACTGTTGGCTGGCGAGCCGAACGAGAAGTAAGTCGCGCAGCGCTGGAGATCATAACGCGGCATACAGCGCTTGAGGGTGGTGCGGCTGCCGGCCGGCCGCGGCCTTGGAGTGTCGCTGCCGAACCAGTCGAGCAGGGGCAAGCCGGCAAACTTGGGGCAGGAGGTGTCGACGGGCGCGGCCAGCTTCTACATCCTTGCGCTCCGCGCCAGCAGGCGGCGGACTTTTGTCAAGGGCTGGGTGACATGAAGCGTCGGGTAGTTGACCCGTCACTGCTTGACTCCAGTTGCAGGGGGACCTAGGCTGCTCACCGGTCGGGGACCGTACCCATCGAGGGGGTCATTTCTAGCGCCGACCTAAGTGACTATTTCGCAAGTTGTTTGTCTATTTTCTTGCCAGATATACACGGTTTCGGCTCTTGGGGAATGCCGTGTCTGCCGGGAGAGCCGCACAATGAATTTCCGCTCGTTGCACGCGCACCGGGTCTTGTTGTCCCTGCTGGTTGCCGCCGCGCTTGCGGTGGCATTGATGACTATCCTGGTGATTCGCCAACAGCATTCTCAGGCAGGCGGGCAGGTATTCCTCGAATCGGGCGGCAGCGTCGGCGCCAATCCATTTGTTCCGTTGGTGGTTCCCCCTGCGGCCACGGGTGCAGACCAGGGTCGTGGCGGCCTGGCTGTCCAGCCGATGGCCAGCACCGACAACCGGCCGACCTGCGATCCAGACAAGCTCGCCTCCTACCTCGCCGGCAATCCGCAGGCGAGCGAAGCTTGGGTGCATGCCTTGAATTCTGATCGCACGCTCAGTTGGAGCGGTGGCGGCAAAGTGGAAATCCAGCAGGTCCCGTTTTACCTTCACGAACTGACGCCACGTCTGCTAGCCGAAGACCTGCGGGTGACCAATTATCAGTACACCAATGGTACTGCCCTGGCCGTCCAATCGGTCCTGCAAAAGGGAACCGCGGTCCTGGTGGACGCCAAGGGTATCGCCCGGGTCCGGTGCGCATGTGGTAACCCACTGACTCCGATGGTTGCGCTGAAGGTGCCAACCGTTTACCGGGGTATACCGTGGCTCGATTTCCAACCCCACCGTGTTGTCGTTACCCAACTCCGACCACAATGTGGCGACGTCGACTATCGAGGCGCTGACGGCCTATGCCATCCTCTGAGCCAGCCAGGACCGCCACGCAACGACGAGCGGCCCGCTCAACCCCCGCACCCGGATCACCCTGCACAGCCGGAGAAGCTGCCGTACCCAGACGAGCCAGATAAGCCTGGCCGCTCCGATGAGCCGCATTCGGATAAACCCGATCCGAATGGGCGCCAGCCGCACTACCCCGACGGCTTCTCGCGATCTGACTCGCTGGAGCATCCAGACGGACCTGCTGTCCCTGATCAGCCAAAGCACTCAGGTCAGCCGTCGCATCAAGACCGACCGGCGCAGGATCGGCCGCCAGTCGAGTCCACGGTGGTGAACAAGCCTGCCCGACCTGGCGCGGAATCGGAAAAGTCGGTGCAGGATCGGCCAGCCACGCGAGTACATCAGGTCAGCAACCCGCCTGCTGCTCGGCCGGGCCATCCGGATCAGCCGGTACCGTCGGGCAAGGACAAACCAGGCCAGCTACAGCCCCAACGCCATGAGCCGCCAACCGAGGCGCCTCCGGCCACCGATCGGTGATTGTGCCGAACTCACGGAACATACCCATTCGAGCGCACTGTGTTCATCTTTCGTTCAGTTA
>DATELN010000130.1:0-20138 GCA_035276605.1 Pseudonocardiaceae bacterium
CCGTCAGCCGAAGTCTTCCCTGCTCCCGGAGTGCGGGTCCAGTGGACGCCGGCACGGGACTATGTGGAGGTGCCGTTAGATTTGCTGCTGCCGATCAAACCGCTTGCCCTGGCTAAGACTCGGTTGCGTGCCGCAGTCGATGGTCGCGATGACCCGGCTGCCCACTCCCGGTTGGTCGTCGCGCTGGCTCAAGACACCGCCGCAGCCGCAGCTGGCGCGGCGCTGGTGCGCCGGACCGTCGTGGTCTGCTCCGACATGCGGGTGTGCCGCATGCTGGCGGTGGCGGGCATCGAAACCGTCGCTGGGGAACCGGGAACCGGTCTCAACTCAGCGCTGCGGTATGGCGAGGTCCTGTTGCGCGCCGCGAACCCTGCCACAGCGGTCGCGGCCATGCCCGCCGACCTGCCGGCGCTGCGCCCTGGCGAGCTGGACTGCGCGGTCGGTGACGCACTGGCCACCGGTGGCCGGGCATTCTGCGTCGATGCGGCAGGCACCGGGACGACGCTGCTGGTAGCGGCACCTGGGTGCGCTCTGGACCCCCGTTTTGGACCCGGCTCGGCGGCGGCGCATCGGGCCAGCGGTGCTCGGCAGCTGGCTGGCCACTGGCCCGGACTGCGTTGTGACGTTGACACCGCCGCCGATCTAGCACAAGCCTGCCAGCTGGGTCTCGGTCGGTTTACCCGAGCCGCGCTGAAGACGCCTCGAGCGGGGATTTCACTCTCGGGGGAACCCACTGTTTACCCTGCGACATCGCCTGATACGAGACAATGGCTGGGTGAGCCAGCACCTCACTCCGCTGACCAGCCGTAGCACCCCGATAACGGATGGTGTGGCTGTCACGCTACCGCCTGCTCCCCCGGCGGCGACCCCGGTGCCGCCGGCCACCGATCTTCCCGACGATCGCTACCTCAACCGTGAACTATCCTGGCTGGACTTCAACGCCAGAGTGCTGGCGCTGGCTGAGGACACCAGCCAGCCACTGCTAGAGCGGGCCAAGTTTCTGGCGATCTTCGCATCGAACCAGGACGAGTTCTACATGGTGCGCATCGCCGGCCTCAAACGCCGGCAAGAAGCCGGACTGGCGGTGCGCAGCGCGGACGGCCTGTCCCCGCAAGACCAGCTTGCGCAGATCGCGATGCGCAGCCGCGAGCTCACCGGGCGCCAAGCCCGAATCTGCCTCGACTCGGTCCGCCCGGAGCTGGAAAAACACGACATCCGCTTGGTCAGCTGGTCCGATCTCGATGATCAGCAGCGGTTGCGGCTATCGGGATACTTTTCCGAGAAGATTTTCCCGGTGCTCACCCCGTTGGCGGTGGACCCAGCGCATCCATTCCCCTACATCTCCGGTCTGTCGTTGAACCTGGCCGTGATGGTGCGCGATCCGGACAGCCACATCGAGCGCTTCGCCCGGGTCAAGGTGCCTAACAACGTGCCACGGCTGGTGCGGGTGGACAGCGAGCAGGACGGTCGCGGTTCCGCGCGCGCGACGTTCCTGCCGCTGGAGGAGCTGATCGGGGCTCATCTCGGGGAGATGTTCGCCGGTATGGAGGTTGCCGACTGGCACGTATTCCGCGTCACCCGCAACGCCGATGTCGAGGTAGAGGAAGACCGCGACGAGGACCTGCTCAAGGCCATGGAACGCGAACTCGCGCGCCGCCGCTTCGGTCCACCGGTGCGCCTTGAGGTGGCCGACACGATGACCGAGCACGTCTTGGAGCTGCTGCTGCGCGAGCTCGATGTCGATCCGCATGACGTCGTGGAGGTGCCCGGCCTGCTGGATCTGTCGTGCCTGTGGCAGCTCCACGCGCTGCCCATTCCGGAACTCAAAGACGAGCCGTTCGTTCCCGCCACGCATCCCGCCTTCGGGGAAGGCGAAAGCCCGAAGGACATTTTCGCCACTTTGCGGGAAGGGGACGTGCTGGTGCACCACCCCTACGACTCGTTTTCCACTAGTGTGCAACGGTTCATCGAGCAAGCCGCTGCAGATCCGCAGGTATTGGCGATCAAGCAGACGTTGTACCGGACGTCGGGCGACTCGCCGATCGTCGACGCGTTGATCGACGCGGCCGAGGCCGGCAAGCAGGTCGTCGCGCTGGTGGAGGTCAAGGCGCGATTCGATGAGCAGGCCAACATCCGGTGGGCCCGGGAGTTGGAACGCGCCGGGGTGCACGTGGTCTACGGGCTGATGGGGCTCAAAACGCACTGCAAGACCTCGCTGGTGGTACGCCAGGAGGGCTCGACGATCCGTCGCTATTGCCATATCGGAACCGGTAACTACAACCCGAAGACCGCCCGGCTCTATGAGGACATCGGGTTGTTCACCGCCAAGCCGGCGATCGGCGCCGACCTCACCGACCTGTTCAACTCGCTGACCGGCTACGCCCGGCAGACGTCTTACCGCAGCTTGCTGGTTGCGCCCTACGGCATCCGGCGCGGCATCGTGGAGCGAATTGAGGGCGAGATCGCGCACGCCCGCGCTGGCCACCCAACCGGGATCCGGATCAAGGTCAACGCTTTAGTCGACGAGCAGGTAATCGATGCGCTCTATCGGGCATCGTTGGCCGGCGTGCCTGTCGACGTCGTGGTGCGTGGCATCTGCGCGCTCATCCCCGGGCGCCCTGGACTATCGGAGAATATCCACGTCCGTTCGATTCTGGGTCGTTTTTTGGAACACTCGCGGATCTTCCATTTCCTGGGTGCGGGCGAGCACTGGATCGGTAGCGCGGACATGATGCACCGAAACCTCGACCGTCGGGTGGAGGCGCTGGTGCGAGTGGCCGATCCAGCGGTGACTGACGAGCTGGACGCGATCCTCGCTTCCGCACTGGACCCGGCGACCCGGTGCTGGGTACTGGCCTCGGGCGGCTCATGGCGGCCCTCACCCTCCGACGGCGCCACGGTACGGGACCATCAAGTAGAGGAAATCCACCGTCACCGCAGGAGTGAATGATCAGTGCCTGCCCTGATTGCCGCTGGCGCAGTGGTGTGGCAGCCCTCGCCGTCCGGCGACGTCGAAGTGGCAGTAATCCATCGGCCCCGCTATGACGACTGGTCGCTGCCCAAGGGCAAGGTGAAGGCCGGGGAAGCCCTACCGGTCACCGCGGTCCGCGAGGTGGTCGAGGAGACCGGCCACGCCATCACGCTCGGTCCCCGCTTGGGCACCACTCACTATCCGGTGCCCACCGGCGAGAAGGTGGTGCACTACTGGGCGGCACTCGCTACCGGCGGCGGCTTTGGTCCCAACGATGAGGTGGACGAGCTGCGCTGGCTGCCGGTGCCGAAGGCGCTGGAGCTGCTCAGCCATCCACACGATCAGACGCTGCTGGCTGGGATCGACCGCTGGACGGCGATCACGGCCACTGTGTTGCTGGTGCGCCACGGTGATGCGGGCGAGCGGGAGGATTGGCAAGGTGATGACGATCTGCGCCCGCTGACCGCTGCCGGCCACCGGCAGGCGGAGGCGCTGCGCGCGCTGCTGCCGCTGTTCGGCGCCCGGCGGGTGTATTCCGCACCACCTTTGCGCTGCCGGCAGAGCGTCGAGGGTATCGCCGCGGACCTCGCCGCGATCACCGTCAGCGAACCGCGGTTGTCCGAGGACGGGTATGGGACCGACCCGGTTGCAGGCCGGCGCAGGTTGCTCGAGATCGCGGCCGAGCCGGGTGGACCGGCCGTGGTGTGCAGTCAGGGCGGGGTGATTCCCGATCTGGTCGGCAAGCTCGTTGAGTCAGCCGGGCTGGAGCCGCTCGATGTGACGAGCTCGAAGGGCAGCTACTGGGCGCTGTTTTTCGGCAACGGCTCAGCCGAATTGCCTGTTTTGCTCCACGCTGACTACTACGACGATGCAGTGGGCCGCGGTTTGTGAGCTGTCCAGAATGCCGAGATCGGAAGGCAGGGCAATCCACTTATTCGATCTGCCGAGCCATGTGCTTTCAATCTGCAGAAGCGGGTATCGCTGTCGTGGCCGGTAGCCAAGGTGGGCGCTGGGTCTCGAACGCGTCGATCTCCTCGGCATGCCGCAGGCTCAGCGCGATGTCGTCAAGACCCTCCAGCAGCCGCCATCGGGTGTAGCCGTCGATCGCAAAACCGAACCGCAGATCCTTAGCCTGCACGGTCTGCTCCGTGAGATCGACGGTAACCTCGGTGCCCGGCTCGTGCTCCAGCAGCTTCCACAGCAGCTCGACGTCGTCGCGTGCGCACTGGGCCGCGAGCAGGCCTTGCTTGCCCGCGTTGCCACGGAAGATCTCGCCGAACCGCGGCGAGATGACCACCCGGAAGCCGTAGTCCAGCAGTGCCCATACCGCGTGCTCCCGCGACGACCCGGTACCGAAGTCCGGCCCCGCGACTAGCACGCTGCCGTTGCGGTAGGCCTGGTGGTTGAGTACGAAGTCGTCGTGTGCACGCCAAGCCGCGAACAACCCATCCTCGAATCCGGTACGTGCCACGCGCTTCAAGTACACCGCTGGAATGATCTGGTCGGTGTCCACGTCAGACCGGCGCAACGGCACCCCAACACCTGTATGCCTGATAAAGGCTTTCATCGTAAGTGCTCCTTTGGAGCCCGTGAGTGGTGCTGCGCGCTATAGGCGCAGCACCACTCACGGCTCAAGATCGGACGGGGATGAGAGGGTGCCGCGAATGGCGGTGGCGGCCGCGACCAGGGGAGAGACGAGGTGGGTGCGGCCGCCCTTGCCCTGGCGGCCTTCGAAGTTGCGGTTAGACGTCGACGCGCAGCGCTCCCCCGCGGCGAGCTGATCGGGGTTCATCCCCAGGCACATCGAGCAGCCCGCCGAGCGCCATTGGGCACCAGCCGCGGTGAACACCTCGTGCAGGCCCTCGGCCTCGGCCTGCGCACGCACCCGCATCGAGCCTGGCACGACCAGCATGCGCACTCCGTCACGCACCCGGCGGCCAGCGAGTACCGACGCGGCGGCCCGAAGGTCTTCGATGCGTCCATTGGTGCAGGACCCGAGGAACACCGCGTCCACCGCGATGTCGCGCAGCGGCGTGCCGGGTTGCAGATCCATGTAAGACAGTGCCTTACGCACCGCGAGCCGCTGGCCCTCGTCGATGATCTGGTCAGGATCTGGCACCCGCTCGGACAGTGGCAGACCCTGGCCGGGATTGGTGCCCCACGTGACGAACGGAGTCAGCGCGTCAGCGTCGATGTCCACCTCAGCATCGAAGACAGCATCGGAATCAGTGTGCAGCGACTGCCAGTACTGCACCGCGGCGTCCCACTGCGGGCCGGCCGGCGCGTGCGGTCGACCGGCCAGGTAGTCGAAGGTGGTGGCGTCCGGCGCGATCATGCCGGCGCGGGCTCCCGCCTCGATCGACATGTTGCAGATCGTCATGCGGGCTTCCATGGACAGCTGTTCGATCACGTTGCCCCGGTATTCCAGCACGTAGCCCGCACCGCCCCCGGTGCCGATCCGGGCGATCACCGCAAGGATGATGTCCTTGCTGGTGACGCCGGGGGGAAGCGATCCGTCGCGGCTGTGCACGACCACAGCCATGGTCTTGAACGGACGCAACGGCAGGGTCTGGGTGGCCAGTACGTGTTCCACCTCTGAGGTGCCGATACCGAAAGCCAGCGCACCGAAGGCGCCATGCGTGGAGGTGTGCGAGTCGCCGCAGACCACCGTCATCCCCGGTTGGGTCAACCCGAGTTGAGGGCCGACGACGTGCACGATGCCCTGCTCGATATCGCCCATAGGGTGCAGCCGCACGCCGAACTCCGAACAGTTGCGGCGCAGCGTCTCCACTTGAGTGCGTGACACCTCGTCGGCGATCGGCAACTCGATATCTGCGGTGGGTACGTTGTGATCCTCAGTGGCAATCGTGAGGTCCGGTCGGCGAACCTGTCGCTTGGCCAGTCGTAGACCGTCGAAGGCCTGCGGGCTGGTGACCTCGTGGACCAGATGCAGGTCGATGTAGAGCAGGTCTGGCGCCGTGCCAGCGGTCACGGCATCGGGATCACCTCCGCCCCGGTGCACCACATGGGCATCCCAAACCTTCTCGGCTAGTGTTCGTCCCATCAGGGGTCCTCTGCCGTTAGCTCCCACATGCTCGACATCTCACATGTCGGGAAGTTAATATCGCTTTGTGGAACAGCATAGCGGTATCGGCGTGCTGGACAAGGCCGTTTTGGTGTTACGCACCGTCGCCGCAAGCCCCTGTGGCCTTGCCGAGCTGTGTGTCCGCACCCGACTGCCCCGGGCCACCGCGCACCGGCTGGCAGTCGGCTTGGAAGCGCACCGCCTGTTGCGCCGCGACACCGACGGACGGTGGAGTCCTGGGCCCGCGCTGCGGGAGCTGGGCGAGGGCGCGCTGGATCCCCTGCTTGACGCCGCCGCCATGGTGCTGCCCCGGCTGCGAGACGTCACCGGGGAAAGCGTCCAGCTCTACCGGCGCGAGGGATTGGTTCGGGTATGTGTGGCCGCCGCCGAGCCGCCAAGCGGCCTACGGGATACCGTCCCGGTGGGAGCCCGGCTGCCGATGACCGCCGGGTCAGGCGCGAAGGTGCTGGCCGCATGGGCTGATCCAGCCACCCAGCGTGCCGTGATCGGGGAGGCGGTATTCGGCGAGCGAACCCTGCTGGAAGTTCGCCGCCGAGGTTGGGCGCAAAGCGTGGCCGAACGTGAGTCCGGCGTGGCCAGCGTGTCGGCCCCGGTGCGCGATGCCGCCGGCGCTGTTGTTGCGGCGGTGTCGGTCTCCGGGCCGGTGGAACGGATCGGTCGGCGGCCGGGCATCCGGTGGGCGGCTGACCTGCTCGCCGCCGCAGAGGCACTGCACAACCGGCTATGAGGTTGGCGGGTCGACAATCGAGTCCGCGCATCCCGCGCGGGCTATCCCGGCAACCGGGACTCCGAGTTCTTCATAGATTTTGCGCGCGTCGCGCCTAAGCGAACCGGAATGGTCGCAGTCCGCGCCACCAGAGAGGTGGCCCATCGCCCAAAGCACATCGGCCTCCGCTCGTCGGTCACCGAGTTTCCGGGCGAGCGTCAGCGCATGGGTGTAGTACCCACAGGCCTGCTCGTCCTCGCCGGCCAGGCCCTCCACCTCACCCAGTCCGCATAGCGCCAACACTTCACCGAATCGGTAACCAAGTTGCCGGGCCAGTGCCAGAGCGGAGCTGTGATACTCCCGAGCCTGGCCGCACTCGCCGCCGGCCTGGGCAACGCGTCCCAGCCCGCACAATGCCAGCACCACACCAAATCGGTAACCAAAGTGGCGTTCCAACGCTATGGCCTGGTTGAAGTACTCGCGGGCCTGGCCACAAGCACCAGCAAGCCTTTCCATCTCACCAAGGGCCCGTAGCGCTTCGGCCTCACCACGCCGATAACCAAGTTGCCGGGCGAGGAACAAACCCTGGGTGTAGTACTCCCGCGCCTGGCCGTACTCACCGACGAGCCGCTGGACCCGACCCAAACCCCGTAGCCCATCAGCTTCACCACGCCGGTAACCGAGATGACGGGCTAGCGACAAAACCTGGGTGCAGTACTCGCGCGCCTGCCCATACCCACCAATGAACCGCTCCACCTCTCCCAGACCCCGCAGCGCGTCTATTTCGACTCGTCGGTAACCGCGCTGCCGAGCCAGAGCCAATGCTTCCTTATAGAAGCCCTGGGCTTTTCCGTACACGCCGACGAACCGCTCGACCTCACCCAGTTCACGCAGCGCTTCGGCTTCACCACGCCGGTACCCGAGTTGGCGGGCCAGCGCTAGAGCCTGCGTGTGAAGTTCCCGGGCTCGGTCGCACTCGCCAACAAGCCGTTCCACCTCGCCCAATCCCCACAAGGCATCGACTTCAATACGCTGGTACCCGAGTTGCCGGGCCAATGCCAAAGCCTGCGTATGGAATTCGCGGGCCTGGCCGCACTCGTTGATGAAACGCTCTACCTGGCCCAGTCCTCGCAGCGCGTCGACTTCAGCGCGCCGGTAACCGAGTTGCCGCGCCAGGACCAACATCTGACTGTGGTAGTCCTGAGCGCGGACATACTCGCCAGCGACCCGCTCGACATCCCCCAGACCCCACAGCGCATCGACCTCGCCACGCCGATACCCGAGTTCCCGAGCCATGAACAAGGCCTGGGTGTAGTACTCCCGAGCCTGGACACACTCCCCAACAAGCCACTCGACGTAACCGAGCCCGCACAGCGCGTCGACTTCGCCACGCCGATAACCGAGGCTGCCGGCCAGGAATAACGCCTGGCTGTAGTAGTCCCGGGCCTGACCGTACTCCCCGACGAGCCACTCCACTTCGCCCAAGCCGCAAAGCCCGTCAACTTCGCCGCGTTGGTCGCCGAGATGCCGGAAGGCGGTTAACGCTTGGCGATAAAGGTCCCGGGCGTCGGACCAGAAACCGAAGTCATGGAAGTGAGCAGCCAGCAGCATCGAGAGCTCAGCAGCGTCGGTGGTCGGGCTCATCGCTCGCACGCACGCGAGTAGGTTGTGCCGCTCAACGGTCAACCAGGACCGCGCCTGCGACCCATCAGCCAACGGGAGGATCGGTCCACGAGCCGTGTTCTCGCCCGGGCCATCCGAAAGATAGGGCCGCAGCAACCGATCGGCCTTCCACATGATCGCCAGGTAGCTGCCGGCCAAACGATCTACCGCTGCTGCCCGCTCGGTTGGCGGCTCTTCAGCGTCAGCCCGTTCTCGGGCATATAGGCGTACCAGGTCGTGCATCCGGTAACGCGGACCGCCCGGACCGCCTGCAGCGGAGAGCTGGTCGAGTAGGTTGTGGTCCACCAGCTCCCGCAACAGTTGCCTGCCCTGTGCCAGCGACACGTCGGCCACCGCGGCGATCACCACCGGGGTGGTCTCCGGTCCGGGATGCCAGCCCAGCAGACGGAAGGCCCGCTGCTGCACATCGGTCAGCAGCCGGTAGGACCACTCGAAGGCCGCCCGCACCGAGACGTGTTCGGCGACGAACGCATCTAGTGCCGCACTCTGGTCAGCGAAGTCCGCAGCAACATCGGCAAGGAGCTCGTAACGGTGATGGCGCAACCGCCCGGCAATGAGTCTGATCGCCAAGGGTAAGCGGCCACACACCGCCAGGATCTGACGAACCGCATCGCGGTCTGAACATCGATGTTCACCAACCAGCTTGATGAACAACCGTTCGGCCTCGTCCCAACCCAGCACATCCAGTGAGAGCGGGTAGGCATCGGTCAGACCCGTCAACTTGCGCCGGCTGGTGATCAGCACCAGGCATCCGGGCGCCTCGGGGAGTAATGGCAGCACTTGGTCGCTGGTTAAAGCATTGTCGAGCACGATGAGCTTGCGCTGGGCGTGGATGTGGTATCGCCACTGATCCTGGCGTTCAACCAGGTTGGGTTTGATCGCCTCCGGCGGCACGCCTATCTGAAGCAGTAACTGCTCTAGGGCGCCGGAAGGTTCACGGGCCTGCATACCGGGGGTATGGCCGTAGAGATCGACCCAGATCGCGCCATCGGGATAGCGCTCGGCGAACTCCTGAGCGGCATGACGAGCAAACGCCGTTTTCCCTACTCCCGCCATACCGTCGATGGCATAGATCGTCACCACCGTGCCCTGCGGAGCGTGCTCGGTGATCCGCGTGCGCAATTCAGCCATCGGTCCGTCGCGCCCAGTGAAGTGTGTGATCTTTCCTGGCAAGGCACTTCCCGACCGGGCTGATGAACGCTCCGGCGCCGTGATGGTCAACGGTTCGGCGACGATCGCTGACTTCCTACCACCGCCTGGATGGCCAAATGGCAAGTCGGCGCCACTGGGTGCGGCGCCCAGGCGACGACGGTATTGCCGTGACACCAACAAATCCGGTGAATTGCCGCCGCGCCGACGACCGATCTCCAGAAATTCCTGTCGCTCGTGCGCAGGCATCGCCTCTAGATCGTTGACGTCGACAAGGCGATCCCACGTGGTTTCATAGACGGCAGCCAGTATTTTCAGCGCACGCATCGATGGTCGGCTGCCCCCCATCGGCCACTTCTCATACTCGCAGATACGACTTCCCCGCGTGCCGCTACCTGACCCTCCTCGCACCTGGTTGAATCGCGTTGCTACCTCTTCTTGAGTAAGCTCGTAGGCGAATCTCCACGCCTCACGCGGTCGGTATCCGCAGCGTGCCAGATCAGCTACAACCTGTTCGACAAGTTGACGACCTTCCACGCCGAGCCGGAGCAAACGGGCTCGAAGTTGATCACGATACGCCTTGCTGCCCGGTTTGCCCCGCATGGCCTATCTCACTTCCCTTGGACACTTTTATACACTAACGTTCGTGAGGTCTCGGCTCGTCGGTCAGCGCTCACCGTAGGGTTCTTATCCCGACAGGGTGAATTTTTCTCCCCCGCAAGTGCGTGTTCTTCCAGCTCAAGGGGCGTTCATGACGCCGAAGAAATCTCTCCATGCGGTGTGAGCGACACCGTCATCAGCGCCTGCAAAAATGATCTAGCTTACTTATCAAGCCGCGCGCCGGTGGGTACCAGAGACCGCAGTCAGCCCAGACACGCGCATTATGAAAGGGCAGCTTATGACCGTTACAACCTCAGCGCGGTGCAAGATCGTGATTTTTGCGCAGACGTACAACGCATCAGAAAAGGAGGAGACATGGTTGTAATGGCGTATCGGACGCATGATCACATTGCTGATTTTGGATTCTCACTCGAGTATCAACCGGAAATAGGATGGCGGGTGTATGTCGTCTTCTACCATCACCGGATAAACGATCGAGCCCGTCGATTTCCCTACCAATCAGTCGACCGTAACGGGCGTCACTACGTCGACTGGGACGGACGAATCGGCAGCTTAGGAGAAGCGCGAATAGTTGCCGAACTGTGGGCCGAGATAGTCAAAGATTATCAGCGCGCCGAAGTGCGAACAAAAAGCAACGAAGCCGCGACGAGGAAAACGCCCACCACGAAGCCTAGACCCGATGCGGCCTAAGGCGCGCGGTGAATCTCAAGGTCGTCGCAGCAGCTAACCGAAGGTGGTGACGCGATGGGTGGTGATGGAGACTCCGCCGTCCGGACGGCCGCCAGCGAGCTCGCAGGCCCGCAAGCAACAATGCGTCCACATGTTGAGCTGAATTTCTTTGGCCAGCCGAAGGTAGTTGTACGCGATGTGGGACAGCCGGTCGCCGGCCCGAGCCCAGGACTCGATCTCGAAGATCAGCCCATCACCGTCGCCGCAAGTGCGGAATTCAATCTGACCGGCTTCCAGATGCCCGCGAAGAGTCGCCAGACGCAGCGAACTCGCGTCGGTGCGGATCACCCGGACCGGTCCATCCCACGGTCCGGGCATGCGCACGATGTAGTCATCCCCCACCTCGGGCGGCCCGTCCGAGCCGTGAAGCTGTCTAAAGAAAGCGACCTCCGAAGGCACGACCGCGTTGAGGTCACCGACGAAGGTACGCATGAGCTCGGCCGCGGTACACCGACTGTCACGGATCCGTACCCGGTATCGGCGATGCAGCAGTGGCCCGACACCGTCGGCGACGCGCTGGACGGCCTTGTCGGTCACCGCAGGGGGTAGCTCTGGTGGGTGATCGGCGATCCCACCCTCACCCTCCCACCGGCGCAGCACCGTGGTGCGCCATAGGTACCGCCAGCTGACCAGCACCAAGCCGACCGGCCAGCGCAGCAGCAGCTCCGCAAGCCGGCGGGGAAAGGACATGGATTCGCGCATCACACGGACGACATCACTTGCACGGGTCGTGGCCCCAATTCATCAGCGAGTAGCGCCAGCGGGTGTTGCGGATATCCCCAGACGGGCGCTGCACCAGGTGCCGGTGGACGTACCCGACAACCTTGCGCATGTGCTCTTCGTCTCGCGCGGATAGTTCACGGTGGTTGGTGCGCAGCGGCGCCACGATTCGGCGTCCGGATGAATGGCCGACGGACTCGCCACCATTCTGGTGCTGTTCAACCTCTTTGGAATCGGCAGTGTCCAGCCACCGCTCCAACTCCGCGGCGGTCATGTTCACTGCCGCATCAAACCGGCCCGCACATCGTCCTCGCGGCTCATATCTTCTCCAGCGCGTCCGGCTTGTGCACCGCCTCGCCCCCGCTTTTGCTGCTGCGCACGAGATACTGAGGTTCCTTCGACGAGGCGCGCACGGTGCGGCCCGCGGCCTCAGTGTCCGAGGTGATCCGTTCGAGCACCTCGCCCTCGGCGTACCCGCCATGGCTGCGCCAACGTACCCGGTCGCCCTTGTGAAACTGCTGCCCCATGAACGCCTGCATACCCCAATAACTCCGTTGAGAATCGCGTCAAACCGGCGAATGTTCGCCAGCAGGCTTCGGCATAAAAGGTCTGTTTCAGGGGTACTTGCTGGTCGTGACGGTCGAGACAGCGCTGCACCGGGTAGGACCGGTCAGCGCAACGTTGCATGCGGCTTCCCTGGGCGCGGTCGGTCTGTGTCTGACGTTGTGGATCCGCGCCAAAACCGTGGATCAAGAGGAGCGCGGTAACGCCGAGCGGCGAGCAATTTTCGTCGGGCTCTGGCCACCGATGTTGTGGCTGCTCGGCGACACCGTGCGGCAGTTCGAGAAAGGGTAGTGCAACTCAGGGAGCAGACCAGTGCAAGAAGCGCTGATCGGACATATCGATCTCGCGGCCGCGCTGGACGGGCTGCGACGTCTGAGCATCAACTATGACGAGGCTGACGCCCCGGTTGCGCAGCACCGGGGAAACTGGCATGTCGACAATCCGCGAACGCATATCGGTCGTGAGCCGGCAGGTCCCCCGGTGCCCGCCGGCGCCTGGGAGATCGCTTGCGAGCTGGTGAGAGCCTACGAGTTCGCCGATCCGAACATCGTGCGGGCGGTCTACCGGCCTACGAAGGAACTCCTGGGACGCGACATGCTGCTGGAGGGCCGCTTTCTGGCATTCCGGTTCTATCTCGGAGTGCGCGTCACCGAGGTGGTAGATGAGATCCGCGATGGGAAGCGGATCTGGGGCTGGGGCTACCAGACTCTCGAAGGACATCTGGAACAGGGCAAGTTGATCTACGAGGTGATCAAAGACGTGCGATCCGGCGACGTCGAAATACAGATCCGGGCCTACTCTCGCCGTGCGCAGATCGCAAATCCTGTCTTGCGGCTGGGCTTTGCGGTGTTCGGACGGCGCACCCAACTCAAGTTTTACGCCGCGGTCGGGCGGCGGCTGCGCAACATTGTGCAGGCGATCCTGCATGGCGCTCAACCGCCGAAGCCTGCGTTGACCAGCGACGGTCTGGTGGTCGCGCCGTCCGGGGTGTCCCGCCACCCGCTTGAGCGGCTGGCTGTGCACTCGCACCACCCAGGTAGGTGATCCATGCGCGAGGCCCAGTTCTTTTCGTTCCGCTTTGCGGCAATCTACCGGGTACCAGCGCTGCTATTCGGCGTTACCGGCTCTACCGCCGGTGTCTGGGTCGATGACGCAGTGCTGCGAATCCGGTTCGGGCCATGGCGGGTACAGACACCGCTGACTAACGTCACCTCCACCGAGCATACCGGTCCGTTTTCGCTGATCAAAACTATCGGTCCAGCTCATTTGTCGTTCGCTGATCGGGGCCTGACCTGCGCCACCAACAACGAACACGGACTATGTATCCGTTTCGCCCGACCAATTTCCGGCATTGAGCCGCTTGGTTTGCTCCAGCATCCAGCCGTGACCGTGACTGTCACCGACTGCGATGGTCTCGCCAAGGCACTCAACCCAATACAGATGTAGCCCCGACGGGATTTGAACCCGCGCTACCGCCTTGAGAGGGCGGCGTCCTAGGCCGCTAGACGACGGGGCCGCGAGAACGCGATATGGCATTCGCTGGGGTACCAGGACTCGAACCTAGACTAACTGAACCAGAATCAGTCGTGCTGCCAATTACACCATACCCCACCCAGTGTCCGTATCCGGGTCCTCCCGTAGGCCCGAACCGGCACCGCGCAAAGATGGTAGTCGACAGCCCGTACCAGCTTCCACTGGGCTGCCTTCGCACCGGATACCAGGAGCTCACCTGGCGCTTCCGGTGATCAGCGCTGGAAGATCGGCCAACTGCCCGATCACCGAGATACCAGCCCCTTGCGGGAGAATGCCGCAGCGCGAACGATCAAGCCACACCCCGTGCAGTCCTGCGTCTCGCGCTCCCACCGCGTCGGTATCGAGCCGGTCGCCGACGTGCATGGCTTGACCGGGTCGTACTCCCAGAGCACGGCAGGCCCTACGGAAGATCGCTCGGTGCGGCTTGGCAATCCCGAGTTCTCCGGAGATCAGCACCGCGTCGAATTCGGCGTGCAGGCCCAACGCAGTGAGCTTCGCCCGCTGGAGATCACCGGCCGCGTTGGTGATCGCGGCCAGTCGCAGTCCAAGATTGCGCAATGCCCGCAAGCACGGCAGTGCGTCGTCGAACAGGCGCCAGGCTCTCCTGACGGCTGCCGTACGGCGCTCCTCGCGCTGGATAACTTCACCATCGCACAGGTACTCGCCCCGGCGCGCGAAGAAGTCCTTGGTGCGCTGGCGCAGCATCGGCTCAAAGCCGATCAGTCCGGCCAGGTAGCCCTCATAGTGCTGATCGGTCAGCGCGCACCACTCAGCCCAAGCATCATCGGTGCCAAGCAGCTCCCGCAGCCCCGCGCGAGTCGATGTCTCGTAATCGACCAGCGTCGCGTCCACGTCGAAGCACACGGCCACAATCTGATCCGAAACCAACGATGCAGGGCTAAGCTCCGGCGCAAGAGTCACTCGGTGCACGTTAGATGCCGCCAGCGCGCGCCGACTCTGCTGACCCGGTGAAAACACGTAACGATTCTGTCGTCGCGCTGTCACTGTATGTGATTACCAGTGCGGTCTGTGGTCGAGCGCCATGTCAACTTGGCAACCAGTTGCTAACTATACGTGACTGTCGCAAGGCGCGTCGCCCACCTCCAGCAATCGGCAAATAGTAGATACACACGGTAGTGGGAATACGACATTGACATGTGAACCCTTAATAAGGTCTCGTGAGGTCCGGACTGCGGTGACGCGGTCTCACATTCAGCGGCGGAGGTTTGTCGTTCCGAGTGCGGTGTCGGTGTGAACGCGGGTGGATCGGTGACTGAGGTACCGACGCAGCGGGCGCCGGTATCTAGTGATCGGTCTATGCAGTGGCGCGCATTGGGGCCAGTGGATGCGCTGGTTGGCGGTCGGCCGGTTGATCTGGGGCCACCGAGGCAGCGGGCGCTGTTCGGGCTGCTGTTGAGCCGGGTGGACCGGCCGGTCGCGGTGGATACGGTGATCGAGGAGTTGTGGTCGGGGGATCCGCCACCGGTGGCGATGGCCTCGGTCCGCGCGTATGTGTCGAACCTGCGCCGTGTGCTAGAACCGGACCGCGCCCCGCGGGCACCCGCAACGGTGTTGCGTACGCGGGCACCAGGTTATCTGCTGAGCAGCCAGGGCGTGGACTTCGATGTGCACCGGTTCACCGAGCATGCCGCGGCCGGACGGGCGGCCTTAGGCCGCGGTAATTCCACGCGCGCGGTGGCCGAATTCGAAGTGGCGTTAGGACTGTGGCGCGGAAAGGCCTACGCCGATGTGGGTGATGCGGAATGGGCAGTACCGGAGGTAGCACGGCTGGAAGAGTTACGCCTGTCGGTGGCGGAGGCACGCTGCGAAGCGCAGCTGCAGCTGGGTGAGCACCACAGCACGGTGGCCGAGTTGGAGATGCACGTGCGGGCCAATCCGCTGCGCGAGCACGGCTGCGAACTGCTGGCTTTGGCGCTGTACCGGGCCGGACGGCAAGCCGAAGCGCTGGGCGTGTTGCGCGCCACCCGCACCCAACTCGTCGAGGAACTGGGCATTGACCCCGGAGCCGTGCTGCAACAGTTGGAACGCGACATCCTCACGCACTCACCCAACCTGGACTGGCATCCGCCCTCGACAACCCGGACGGGGACGGGACGCGCCGCCGAGCGGCCCGCAGCACCGGTATCTGCTTCCACCCGTCCTGCGGTCGGGACGACGGTGGGTCCGTCAACGGAGGACTTCAGTTTCCGGGCATCCCAGCGAGTGGTCTCCACCCATGTGCAGAGTCTGTTTGAGGTGGTCGGCCGGCAAGCGGAGCTGGCCGCCCTGCGGGCAGGGTTCACCGACCCAGCACGGCCACAGCGGCCGATGCTGCGCGTCCTCACCGGCTTGGGTGGGGTAGGCAAGACCAGCCTGGCTCGGGCCTACGCCCAGCGCTACCAGGCGCACTACGGGCTGGTGTGGTGGATCCGGGCGGAGGACCCCGAGGCCGTGCCTGGGGAGTTTCGGGCGCTGCTGGACGTCGTGGCGCCGCAGTACGCCGAACACGCCCACGACCCGGTGCAGGCCGTGCACGCCGTGCTGGCCAACCGCTCCGGTACCTGGCTGCTGGTCATCGACAACATTGCCGAGCCGGAGGCGCTGCGGGGCTTGTTACCTGCCGCCGGTACCGGCGATGTGCTGGTCACCAGCCGCGCCGGAACCTGGCCGGATCGGCAGCTGGTGCTGCCAATACAACCGCTGGCACCACCACACGCCGTTCGATTGGTCACTGCCCTGTCCGGCGATACCGACGCCGACAGCGCTGCAATCCTGAGCGACGAGCTGGGTGGCCTGCCTCTGGCCCTGGCGCAGGCCGCCTGTTATGTGGCGCACAGCGCCTTGGACCTCGTCGGCTACCTGACGCTGTACCGCAGCCGCCGCGCCGAACTACACCAGCAGGGCCATGCCCCCGACTACCCCGCCACCGTTGCCACCACCTGGCAACTCGCCTTCGACCGGCTCTCCTGCCCGGCGCAGGCGCTGCTCAACGTGCTGGCCTGGTACGCCCCGGATACCATCCCGCTGGACCGGCTGCTCACCTGCGATCCCGACCGTCTCACGCTGGATGAACCCGCCAATGGGCTGCTGCGGCCGCTGCTGACAGATGCCCTGCACCGGCACCGCGCCATCAGCGAGCTGATCTCTTACAGTCTGCTCACGCGAGTCGGTCCCGGCGGATCGGTGAGCGTGCACCGGCTCGTGCAGGCCGTCACTGCCGACCGGCTCATCGCCGATCATCACCACAAGACGTGGGTCGATACGGCTGCGATCCTGCTCGAAGCCGCCTGCCCACCGTGGGCCGGCAGCCGGGACACCATCACCTCGTTGCCGGACATGCGAACCATGCAAACGCTGCACACCCATGTTCGGACCTTGATCGACCACCTCGATCGAGACCGACCCATCAGCCTCAGCCTGCGCCACACGCTCATCGAGTGGGCCGGACTGACCGGTGACAGCGCGCGGGCTCGCGGTCTGGGTGCCGCGCTGGTCGAAGATTCCGAGCGAATGCTCGGCCCTGATGACCCAGCCAGCGTGATCGCCCGCAGCAGCCTCGCTCGCTGGACCGGCAAGGCCGGTGACATCGTGCAGGCGCGGGAGCAGGCCGCAGTGGTCGTCGAGAACATGATGCGAGTGCTCGGTCCCGACGACCGGCATACCTTACTCGCCCGGATCAATCTGGCCCGATGGACCGGAGAGACCGGAAACCCGGAAGCGGCCCGGGAGCTGGCCGCCGCCGTCGCCGAGGACACCCAGCGGGTGCTCGGCGCCGATGACCGCAACACGCTGGTTGCCCGAGCGACCCTGGCCCACTGGATGGGTGAGGCGGGCGATCCGATCGGCGCCTGGAAGTTGGCCGCAGCCGTGGTGGAAGACACCCAGCGAGTGCTTGGCCCGGATGATCGGTACACCTTGATCACCCGCTCCGATCTAGTCCGGTGGACCGGGGAGGCCGGCGACGTGACCGGCGCCCGGGAGCTGGCCACCACGCTGGTCGAAGACCACCTACGGGTGCTGGGACCCGATCACCGGTACACCGTGCTCGCCCGAGCCAGCCTTGCCCTGTGGACAGGGTTGGTCGGGGACGTCGCGCAGGCCAGGGAACTGACCACTGCGGTACTCGCCGACCTCACACGGTTATACGGCGCCGAGCACCGCTACACGCTGACCGCGCACCGCCAGCTGGCCGCGTGGGCACAGACCGCCAGCAGCTAGTGCGACCTCGGACATCGCTCGACGCGCTAAGCCCGCTCCAACACAGCGCCAATCCGTGGCCAAGCCCGGTGTCCGACTGTAGGCGTACCCGAAGCTTCAGCAAGGGAGCGCCCCATGACCACCGCCACCATGTGCTACCCGCCCGCCGCTGCCCCCGACAGCGTGGCTTGCCTGCTGCACAAGATCCGAAACGGGGACTCCGCGGCCTGGAACGAAATCATCCGCCGGTACGGCAGACTCGTCACGACAACGGTTCGGTCGTTTCGGCTGCAGGAAGCCGATGCGCTTGATGCAGTGCAGATGACCTGGTTACGTCTCGCCGAAAACACCCACCGCATTCAGTTCCCTGAGCGACTCGGCGGCTGGCTGGCGACCACCGCACGCCGCGAATGTCTGCACATCCTGCGCCAGGTGAAACCCATGCCAGGCCTGGTCGACATGACGCCGGACGCCGTAGCTGATCCCTCAGCAGGTCCCGAACAGCATGTCATTGACGCTGACACCGCGGAAACGTTACGCAGGCTCGTCTCCGAGTTACCGCCTCGTCGGCGGACCTTGGTGCGCATGCTGTTCACCGACCATCCCCGCTCCTACGCCGAAGTCGCTCAGACTGCCGGTATTCCGCCCGGCGGCATCGGGCCCACCCGGGCACGAGCTTTGCGGCAGCTGCGAGACCGGCTCTGCGAACAGGAAATAGGTTTGGACATCGCCTAAACCAAGCTATGAACTGAGTCGGATAAGGCGGCCAGCGCGGTCTTACCGGGATACAGTACAAACGCCGTGCCCTTTGTGTACACAAAGTCCGGCAAGCTTTTGACCACCGCAGCGCCACCTGCGCCGGGTACGACGAATTCAGGCCTGGCGCCGGGCATGGCCCGGTTACCGAACAAGGGATCCTGCACCCGGCGGTTGCCGTTATACACGGGGCTGAAGTTGTTTTGGGCGACCCAGCTGGTCAGCGAGTAGACCACCCTGCGCAGGTCTGCACACAAGAACATGCCGACAAGTCCACGGTCGACACCATCGTCTGTGGTTGTCTCCAGTGGTGGCCCATAGGGCATACCGCATCGAAGAACCCGGGGTACCCCGTCGACTACGATCGGGTCGAGCGGGGTGTCCCGCGGGTTCACGATCCGGATATGTGCGGAAAACGGGCAACGCAGGCCGTGCGGATCTTCGGCCAGGTAACCGAAGTCATTGCTTCTCGCCAGCTGCGGATCCGGGCGATCAGGAGACAGGACAAGTGGCGTTCCATCGCGCCAGCGACCCATCATCTTGGCGGCCAGTAGCTCCTCGGCGTCGGCGCCGGATAGTTGTGGGAACAGTCGCGGTCCCTCGGTGTTCAAGAACCGGTTGAACGCCGCGACATCCTGATAGATCCAGCGGAACAGTCCGTATGCGCTGTTGCGCGCGAAGTCGGCAGCCGGCCCGGTTGCCGGGGCTGAGGGGTACTTGCCAGTCGAGTAGCCTAGCAAGAAGTGTCGAAAGTCGATCTGCGCCGGTGAGTGTGGAGCATCATCGTCCCAGTAGATGTCGGGCTGGGAAATGCCATCCAGGTATCCGAAATGCATCATCCGCGGAACGAACCAACGTCCCTGAAGGATCGTGCCATCCTGGCGTGGGACGAGCTCGGTGACTCCGTTGGCGCCGGCCAAGTCACGCACTGCCTGCATCGCGGCCACCGCGGCGTCGTCGGTCTGGGCGTACAGGTGCACCACGCAGTGCGCATCTTCGGTGGCGAACTGACGCTCCCACCAGCTCGCCGGGTCGCTACGGGTGCCCGCGACGTCGCCCAGGGCCATATTGACGGGGCGTGGCCCGAGCTTGAACACCGCGTCGAACTTCGCCAGCAACGTGGGATCCATTTCCAGCGCGCTCAGTCCGTTATACGTGATACCGAGATTGACCAGTGGATCCGGTTTTGTATTGGGATCCACACCGCCCATCGTCATGCATGGCGCCAGCTCCCTCAAAAAGCCGCGAGCAGCCACACCGTCACCGAAGTGGAAGATCAAGTGGCAAGAAATAGGGCGGTGGTACGGGGCGATGGCGAGCGCCTGCACCGCACTCAACGTGCAGTGGGTCGACGCCGACCTCAGTAGCTACGACGGAGTGGAACGCCTCTACGCTGCGATCAC
>DATELN010000131.1:0-4295 GCA_035276605.1 Pseudonocardiaceae bacterium
TCCCAGCGCTTCGGCTGAAACGGCAGTCTGGATGCAGACTGCCGTTTCAGGGGCAGCCAAAACGGCAGTCTGCATCCAGACTGCCGTTTTATGGGTTGGCTCCCGCGGGTTAGGCGGCGGCGGTGCCGAAGCGCAGGCGGATGCCTTCGCCGCGCAGCTCCCGGCGGAACCACAGCAGCGAAACCCCAGCAGCAAGTGCCACCAGGGTGAACGAGCCCGCAGTGGTGACCATCAAGAAGTTGCCAATCGTGGCGCGCGCCAGCACCCACAGCGTCGCCGCGCCATTGGTAAGGAACACCAGCGCCCACAGCAGCGACACCCGCCGGAAGAATCGCTGCACCCGCAGGTTGCTGGTCAACGCGATGGGGAAGGCGCAGAAGTCGTCGGCCAGCCGGGCGATCAGCGGCCGGCGCAGGCCCACGGTCGCCAGCAGCACGAATGCGATTACGAAGTTCTGCAACGTGGGCTGCAGGAAGTACAGGAACACGCTGCCGGTGGCGTATCCGATGGCGGTGCGGATCACGAGTAGCCCGGTGGTGAGCCACAGCACGGCAGGGATCGGGGAGCGGGTCACCACTCGGCCTAGCAGCACGCCAAGCGCCCAGCTCAAGGCGGCGATCAGCCCACCGGTCAGGTTGGTCAGTGTCAGCATCAGCCAAAACAAGCCCAGTGGGGCCAGCACGGTTTCGACCAGGTGCCGGCCTGCTTGCCGTAGGCGAACCGATAGTTCGCCGAGATGGATGATCTGTGCTCGCGGACTCATCGCGGTGGAGGGTATCTGGGTGGTCAAGGGCTCGCGACTCCGGTCCCCGATTCGGCCCCCGGGGATCTCGGTGACGGCGAGCACTAGGTAGTTTACGGGTTACGTCCTCGGGTCTGCTCGTCAAGCAGGCCCACATAGTGACTATCGGCATAGATCCGGACCAACAGTAGGGATTGTTCGCCGAATCATCCGTCCGAGTGCAGACCCGGACCATCGCCCGCTGAGCCGCCTAGCGGCCGGGTGTCTCCCTGCGCCGTTGACCGGCGAGGTGTCGATCGCGGCCTTGACGGACTCGGTGCAGAAGTTCATCCGCGAGCGGCTCCATGTGCATACCGCGTGCGGTTGGGCGACGGCCTATACCCGCCGTGTGCCGCTGCGCCGACAGCGGACAAACTGGCCCCCACCCGACGACGAGCCGGAGCGCCTGCCGGCCGCCTGGAAGGAAACCGACTTCCGGATGCGCATGTCTCCACCTCGCGGCACCCACCGAGTGGGTGAGCAGTGATGGATTGGTTTCAGGCAATGGTCTTGGGTCTGGTGCAGGGCCTGACCGAGTTTCTCCCGGTGTCCTCCAGCGGGCACCTGCGAGTGATCTCCGCGCTGTTGGGTTGGTCGGATCCAGGCGCGGCGTTCACCGCAGTCACGCAGCTGGGCACCGAATCCGCGGTGCTGATCTACTTTCGCCGCGACATCGTGGGGATTGTGGGCGCCTGGACGGTGTCGCTGTATCGGCCAGAACGGCGCAAGGATCCGCAGGCCCGGATGGGCTGGTTCATCATTGTGGGCACGCTGCCGATCGGTGTGCTGGGCGTGTTGCTGCAGGACACTATCGAGACCGTGTTCCGAGACCTGCGGCTGATTGGCGCCACTCTGGTGTTCTTCGGTCTCGTGCTGGCGGTGGCTGATCGGCTTGCCACCAACACCAAGCCCTTGTCAGAGCTGTCGGTGGGCCACGCACTTGGTTACGGCTTCGCGCAGGCCCTCGCGCTCATACCAGGCGTCTCGCGTTCCGGCGGCACTATCAGCGCCGGGTTATTGCTCGGATATCGGCGTGAGGCTGCGGCCCGCTACGCATTCCTGCTCGCGGTGCCCGCGGTGTTGGCGTCCGGACTGTTTGAGCTAGCCAAAATCGGCGAGGGCAGCGCACCGGCGTGGGGACCGACCATTGTCGCGACATTGATCGCCTTCGGCGTCGGCTACCTGGTCATCGCCTGGTTTCTCCAATTTATCGCCACCCACACCTTTCTTCCGTTCGTGGCCTACCGGGTGGTCCTCGGAAGCGTGATCATCATCCTCGTGGCGGCCGGAGTGCTCGCACCCGGCGCCTAACGGGCAATCGTCGTCGATCAGCATGCGAAAGGTCGGGTTTTGCTGCGATCGTCTAGAGGTACCCCAACGGATACCGCGCGAGCGCTAGGCCGGCTGCGCGCTGATCCGGGAGGGTGGGTGTGTCCCAGCAAGATAACTGGCAGCCTAGGCGTACCCGGGAAGAGTACGAACGGGGTTTGCCCGACTATCACGACCCGACAGCCGGAATCGGTGGCGCGGCGCCGACGTACAGCGCGCTGACCCTGCGCGCCGTGCTGGCCGGTTTCGGGCTGGTGTTCTGCGCGGTCGCCGGTGCGTTAGTGATCATGGCTGGCTTCCTGGTGCTCGGTGTGGCGCTGGCGGTACTCGCCGCGGTCGCACTCGTGGACCTGGCGTGGGTGATCCACCGCAAGCGCCGCGGCGAGCCCGGCTGAGCGCCGGCGGGTCAATCCCGAGCCATGTCGTAGAAGCGGCTGTAGTGCAGCTGGTGGGAAACGGTGACGGTGACGGTCGGTCCATTTCGGTGCTTGGCCAGGATCAGATCCGCCTCACCGGCTCGCGGATCGTCGCGTTCCCACGCATCCGGCCGGTGGATCAGCATCACCATATCCGCATCTTGTTCTAAGGATCCACTTTCGCGAAGATCCGCCAGCATTGGCTTCTTGTCGGTTCGCTGTTCTGGACCGCGGTTGAGCTGGGAAATGGTGACCACGGGAACTTCTAGTTCCTTGGCCAGCAGCTTGAGGTTGCGCGAGAACTCGCTGACTTCTTGCTGGCGCGACTCGACCTTTTTACCGGAGGTCATCAGCTGCATGTAGTCCACGACGATGAGGCGCAAGTCGTGACGCTGCTTGAGCCGCCGCGCCTTGGCCCGGATTTCCATCATGGTCATGTTCGGCGAGTCGTCGATGAACAGCGGCGCCTCACTGATCTCGCCCATCCGCCGAGCCAGCCGAGTCCAGTCGTCGTCGCTCATCCGGCCTGATCGCATGTCCGACAAGCGGATCTTGGCTTCGGCTGACAGCAGCCGCATGACGATCTCGGTACGGCTCATCTCCAGGGAGAAGATCACGCTGGCCAGCCCGTGCGTGACGGAACAGGAGCGAGCAAGATCCAATCCCAACGTGGACTTGCCGATACCGGGTCTGGCCGCGATGATCACCATCTGGCCGGGGTGCAGGCCGTTGGTCACCGCGTCGAGGTCGGCGAAACCGGTCGGCACGCCCGAGGATGCGCCGCCGCGGGACGCGATCGCGTCGATCTCGTCCATGGTGGGCTGGAGCAGCTCTTCCAGCGCGACATAGTCCTCGCTCATCCGCCGATCGGTGACCTCGTAGACGGCGGCCTGCGCGCGGTCTACCACCTCGTCTACGTCGGCGCCGTCAGCGCCGTGGTAGCCCAGTTGCACGATCCGGGTACCGGCTTCCACCAGCCGGCGCAGCACCGCCTTACCCGCGACGATTTCGGCGTAGTAACCGGCGTTGGCCGCGGTCGGCACGGTCGAGATGAGAGTGTGCAGGTAAGGCGCCCCACCGACGCGAAGCAGCTCGCCGCGGCGTTCCAGCTCGGCGGAGACGGTGACCGGATCGGCCGGTTCACCCCGCCCGTAGAGATCGAGGACGCAGTCAAATACGGCCTGATGCGCGGGCCGGTAGAAGTCCCCCGTTCGTAACACCTCGACGACGTTCGCGATGGCGTCCTTGGACAGCAACATTCCGCCGAGGACGGATTGCTCGGCGGTGATGTCCTGCGGCGGCTGCCGATCGAATACCGGCACGCCACTGTCCGACCGGACACCACGGTCGTCAACCAACGCCACCCTGCGTCCCCCTTACCCCCAACCCGCCCAATCGAACACCCGTTCTACCGGATGCCACCGACAGTGCGGCGTGGCTTCACGTCTCGGGCAGCTAACGACGTCGAGTAATCCGCGTTAGGCGGGGCATGGGGACAGCCTGGGGACGCCATCCGGACCGGATGTCCGCACCTGCCGACGCGGGATTAGCTAACTGGGGACAGCCTGGGGAGAGTTCGCCGAAATTATGCTGTTGCGGCTGGTCAGGTGCCTGCCTCTGGTTGTGGACAAACTTTTTCCCGCTGTTCTCGGCGTGTCCGTAAGCAGGGTCGTTGCTCGCGTGTCGCCAGCCCCCTACGGCAGTCTGGATGCAGACTGCCGTTTTCCGGACGTCAAAAACGGCAGTCTGCATCCAGACTGCCGTTTTTG
>DATELN010000132.1:0-2962 GCA_035276605.1 Pseudonocardiaceae bacterium
CCGGTGGAGCGGCGGTTCGATTCGGATTCATGTCGACGATGCTTCGCGCGGGGCACCCTTCGCGGCATCGGTCCGGCGGTGCAAGCTACGCCGCGCCCGTTCACCCTCCCAGGTCGGCTCCCGTCACCGGACGCCGCCCCCTAGCCGCAGTCTGGATCCAGACTGCGGCCGGTGAGGTGCGTTCAAAGCTGCTTGCGCATGGCGTGGACGGTGGTCCAGGCGCGGGTGGCGAGTTGCAGGTTGAACCGGGTGTTGGGGTCGTTGAGGTCGCGGCCGGAGATATCCCGGATCCGTTGCAGCCGGTAGCGCAGGGTGCTGCGATGCAGCGACAGCATCTTGGCGGTGACGTCGTAGTTGCCGCCGCATTCCAGGTAGCAGGACAGGGTGTCCACCAGCCGCGCATCTTTGTCGATGTCGTAGTCGATCAGGGGACCGAGCCAACGGCGGATGAACACCTCAACAGAGTTGATGTCGGGGATCTCCGAGAGCAGCTGGTAGACGCCGAGATCTTCAAACAGGGTGACCTGCTCCGGAGAACCGGTGGCTACCTGCATCTTCAGCGCGAGCAGGGCCTGGCTGTGCGAGCGAGGGAACTCGGGTGGCTGGGTGCACGGGGCGCCCACCCCCACTCTGCAGCTCCCGTGCGGACCCATCTGTGCAAGGACCGCCGTGCGGAACTGTTCCCAGTCTTTGTCGGTGTCACTGAGCACTGCTACCCCGCCTGGACGCACGGCCAGCAGTGATCCGATCCCGGTGGGCGCACCGCCCGGCGCACGCGATCGTGGGGATCGACTTAGCCGATGACAAGCAGGCCGCTGTGGTAACGGATCACGACTCGCGGGTGCTGGCACGACGGCGCGTGAGGTGCCGGGCGTGGGAGTTGGGGTCGGTGTTGGACTGGGCCCTGGAGCAGGCGCGTGTCGCTGGGTTCGCGTCAGTCACGGTGGCCTGCGAGCCCACGGGTCACCGGTGGTGGGTGCTTGACCAACTCGCTGCGCAGCGCGGGCTATCGCTGGTGTGCGTGCAACCGCTGCTGGTGCGGCGGGCCCGTGAGGCCGAGGACCTGACGGGGGATAAGGCCGACCCCAAAGACGCGATGCTGATCGCGCGGCTGGCCGCCGAGCGGCGTTGCTACGAACCCGAACGCACCGATGTCACCTGGGCGCGGCTTCGTCACTTGGGTGCCCGCCGGGCGGCGCTGACGACCGAGGCGAGCGCGGCCGTGCTGGAGGTGCGGGATTTGCTGGAGTGTGTCTGGCCGGCAGTACTGGCTGCGGCGGCCAAGCCGTTTCGGTCTAAGACCTGGTGTGCCTGCCTGGCTGTGGTGCTGGAGCGCTGCGGGGGCAATCCCCAACACGTACACCGCTGGGGCCTGGAATGCTTCACTGTCGCGGTACGCCGTGAACTGCCCTGCTGGCAGGCGACCCACCCGAACCTGCGGATCGTCCGGGCGTGTTCGCCGCACTGACTGATCCGCACGGGGTCAGCTCACAACGCGCTGGTGCGCTCGAGCGTGTTGGGCTGGTCTTGGCCGATTGGCAGCACACCACCGGGCAGCTGGCTGATGCCGAGGCTCCGGTTGCGACACCGCGATGAGGCGACCCCTATCCCGCACCGGCGACCGGGCATCGACAGCACGCCGTAGGGTCTGATCCCGGCGCGCAGGACTCGGCTTGGAGTAGGGCTCAGGCTGGCCGGGACCAGCCCAGGTGGTGAGGTTGCCGTGACGGTCCTCGATCACGACCGCCAGCCCGGTCAGCTCGTACAGGCACCGGGCGATGCCATCTCGGCCTTGGCCGGCAGAGGCCACTGCGGCGAGCCGGTCGTGGATGTCCATGCTGCGCTGCACCGCTGCTGAGGAGCGGGCCAGTTCCGCCATCGCTTGTTCGGGGGCAAGGTTCGCTGAACGCAACTGGTCCGCGATCTTCCGTTCCCCGGTGATGCTGGCGCGCTCACTGGCGTGTAGCCGGGCATTGACCAGGGCCACTCCCGCTTGCTGCGCCAGGACGCCGAGCAGGAACTGACGATATGACTCGGGCCCACGATCGCTACTGACCAGCAAATGGCCGGCCACCTGCTTTACTCCGGTCAGTGGATACGCCCACGCCCAACCGGCCTGCCCCACGGTCAGCACGCCCCCCGAATCGTCGAGCGAGGCAAGTTGGGCCTCTAGACATTCGGCGACAGCTGGGCGGTCTACCGATCCGACCGAACGCCAGTCCCCGTCAAGGTAAATACCTTCAACCCGGCAACCACCCACTGACGGGATAGCTGTCGTGGCGATGCGGAGAATCTCCGATTCGTCGCAAGTGCTGGTCATCACCATTGACAAGGTGAGCAGCGGGCGAAACGCTGCCAGCTGTTCCCGGAGCAACGCGGCTTCTTGTTCGCGCGCACCCACGGTAATCCCGGTCACGCCCGCATCAGCATCAACTCGTCCGGTGGGACGCAGCGTCTGCCATCGGCTTCATCATCGTGACCTCCAGAAGCCTCCCGGGTGATGCGCCCACGATGCGCGCGCCACCGCTCGGCGAATTCCGGCATCAAGACGCAAGATGCCGCGAACGCTGGCGTCGGCTGTCGAGACTTGAGGAGCTCAGCCTTGACGTACTTCGTTGCGTGCCGAAGCGAAGGTCCTCACCGGAGGCAAGACCTCGAATAGATACGCGAGTTCGGTGGCTTGCAGCGGGAGGGTCGCGGCGCTGCTGAGGCCATAGAGTTGCAGGTTCGCGCCCTGTTGGGTGGCGGCTCGCTGGGCATTAATGAGCACCGCCAGTCCGGTCGCGCCCAAGAAGGAGACGTGGTCTGGATCTCCAGTACCCGACGCTCGGCCCGAAACGAGCCCAGCGGCAGATCACTCGTATTCACCAGCGCGGTGCACTTCCTCGCCGGGAGGCCAACTGACCAACGCAAGCACGGGGTATTCAACGGCACATGACGAGGACCAGCGGAGAGGCGACCC
>DATELN010000133.1:0-24966 GCA_035276605.1 Pseudonocardiaceae bacterium
GCTTAGGCGCCGCTACAGTGGTGTTGTCCAACCCGCGTCGTGATGACGCTCAGGAAGGAGAGATCCTCGATGCTGATGCGTACCGACCCGTTCCGGGAGCTTGACCGGTTCACTCAGCAACTGTTCGGCCAGAACGGCACCTGGTCGCGTCCCGCGGGAATGCCCATGGACGCCTACCGCGACGGAGAGCAGTTTGTCGTGCACTTTGACCTGCCCGGGCTGGACCCGTCCTCGGTGGATCTCAACGTCGAGCGCAACGTGCTCACCGTCAAAGCTGAGCGCATCCCCAGCTACGGTGAGCAGGTCGAGCTGCAGGTCGCCGAGCGGCCCCGTGGGGTGTTTTCCCGCCAGTTGTTCCTCGGCGACACCCTCGACGCCGACCGCATTGAGGCCACCTACAACGCTGGGGTGTTGACCCTGCGCATTCCGATCACCGAGAAAGCCAAGCCTCGCAAGATCGAAATCACCGGGGACAGCACACCCAAGCAAATCAACGTCTAACTGCAAGTCGCCACATACGGTCGATCACTTCATTCGCCGCCGGCGGGAGCGCCAACCCATGGTGAGCGTCACCCCGCTGGTGGCTCACCCCGAGCGCTTCAGACGACGAGGGACATTCCGGCTGTTCCCGATCTCGCGCAGTGGCCACGCCAAACGACCGAGCAAGCACACCACCACCGAGCCGCCCGGCGTCCTCCCTTGATACCGACCGCCTGGAAGGAGCCACCATGACAGCACCCGAGATGGTGACGATGACCAGTCGAACGCAGGCATTCGAGCGACCAACGGCAAACAACCCAATGGTGGCAACGCCCGTGCTGGGCGCGGCGTGGTGCCGCTCGGTAGGAACCTTTTGGACCTTGGAGTTGCACCGGCTCGACGGTGGCACGACATCCGACACTGTTGTGGACTGGATCATCTCAGACGTGCCCATATCACAACCGGAACCTCACACCCTGACCCAGGAACTGCTGGCCGAACGTGGATTCCGCCTGTTCCCGGATTGCTCCGCGAGACCAGGCACACAGAACCGACGTCGCATTGGCTACGTGTGCACAAATGCCGAGCTAATCAAACTCGCACACCTCATACGAGACGATGCCATCAGGGCTGAGATACCCCCTGTGGTCCTCGCCGCGCAGTGGATCGCGGCCGGATTCTCCGCCAACGCCGCTGCGGGATGGATACGCCAGGGAGTCCATTCGCCCCAAAGGGTGCCCCGACAGGCAGCGTCCTCACAAATCGCCATACCACCGACTCGCAGAGGAACCAGCAGCCGATTCCCCAGCCAGCCCAGGAGCCGCACATGTGCGCTGCGTGCCACAGCAGCACCCCGCAATAGACATTGCCCTCGCCGTCGCAGACCCTGATGCGCTGAGCGGCGGGCGAGACCTTACGTCACGGGGGGGCAGCACGATCGACTGGTGTGCGTCGCGGTGGATAGGTATCCGGTGTCTGCCATCGGCGGGCTCGCGCAGCATGGCGACGGTGTGCCAGTCCACGGCGATGGGCGGGTGTCTACGCAACGGTGTTCGGGGACTGGTCACGCTCGATCCACTGCACCAGTACGGGCGACCAGTGGTGCGGGTAGTGCCCACCGACGTGGTCGCCGAAAGTTCCGGGCCGGTGAATCCACCGAAACGATCGCCGACCTGTTCGAGCTCACGGATTCGCACAGTGTGGCTCGGCGGAAAGAAAGACATGAGCTCACACGAACAGCTCGACCTCATCACCGGCTACGGTGAGAGGCGATCCTTTCTGACATCTGCGCAGACCCTGGATCCACCATTACGAGCCTGTCACGGTCATGACGGGCGGTATCGAGCATCAGCGGGCGGTGGCTACGGCTGGTAGCCGTGGCATCGCTACCTAGGCCTCCGCGATCGTAGATAGGTTCGCGGGCACGGCGACGTAGCACAGGATTGTCGGCGGCGAGAACAAGCATGTGGATTTGCTCGGCGATCAAGTGATGTAGTCGGACGACGGCGCTGCGAATCGGAGCACACAGCTTGGCAACGGTGAAGAAACAGCGCTTGATCAACGAAATGTAGCGGGTGTGGTGACTCGTCGTTGCTGTTCGGACCAACAGCAGGAGACAACGGGCCACGAACACTCCTAGGGCGGTCGCGGTGATCAACTGCGCAAACATGGGGTCGCCCTTCCGGGACGAGGTGCTGCGTGATCGTCGCGCAAGGTCACATTTGACCGAATCTTATAACCCACACGGGCTACGATACCGCGCGAGCTGGGCCATGTTTGCTCGCCACAGCGGGCGCGACCATGAATGTGTCCGTCCCCGGCCCGACAGCGGCAGCTGAAGCTTAGGTCAGTTGTCATGCCACTGGGTCACAGCCTTGATCGACTGTTGGTCGGCTCGGCACCATACAGCCGCCTGCGGTCAGCGTGCGCGCGTATACGTCAGCTGGAGGTCCGGCTCCCAGTTCGCCCCATCCCTGGACATCTCACCCTTGCACTCCATTGTCTGACCATCGTCCGAGATGGTCAGGACCATGCGCTGCGAGAAGTCAGGGGCGTTGCGCCACCACCGCCACTCGTTGCCAGAGACGGTCCACCGATACTCGCGCGACACACCGCGTATATCGAAATAGATCATCGCGCCCTCGTCGGACGCATCGTCTGTCCCGAAAACAGCGATTCCGTCCGGAATTTGTGGTTCTTCAATTCGCATCCGCCATGTTAGAAAGGCGCCCGCTTCAAGCCAATCGAATGTGGCGCGGCCGTGAAATGTCCGGCCAGGGAGCATTGGGTGTGCTCCCAGCAGCGTCCATTCGCCAATCAGCCCGGCAAGAGGTTGAATTTTGGGGTTCGGCTGCACGCACCAACCTTACTCATCCGACCGACTCACCGCTTTCTTCACGAGCGCGCCGATCCTTGCCTCGTCGGCGGCGGTCAACTCCGTCAGAGCGAAGGCGGTCGGCCACATGGCGCCGTCGTCGAGGTTCGCCTCGTCGCTGAAGCCGAACGTCGCGTACCGCGTTTTGAATTTCTGTGCGCTTTGGAAGAAGCAGACGACCTTGCCGTCCTTGGCATACGCGGGCATCCCGTACCAGAGTCTCGGCTCGAGGGCTGGCGCGGTGGCTTTGACGACCGCGTGGAGCCGCTCGCCCAGGGCGCGATCCGGTTCCGGCATTTCGGCGATCTTCGTGAGCACGGCGCTTTCCCCGTCCGCCTTGGCCGCCCGCGGGCCTCGGCGAGCGGCCGCCTTCAGCTCTTGGGCGCGCTCCTTCATCGCGCCCCGTTCCTCGTCCGTGAATCCCTCAAACTTCTTGTCGTTCGCGGTGCTGCTCTCGGCGGACTTCTTCGTGTCCTTCATTGCAGGCCTCCTCCTCTACAAGCCTTGATGGGACGGCAGCAATAAGCTGCTCTGGAGCCGACCACAAACTGCTCACGCCCGACAGCAACAGCTGGTCCACCAGATTCAACGACCGGATACCCGCCGGTGGCCACCCAGGTGGAACTGGGCGTCGGAACGCGGGTTGAAAAAGTGATCACCTTGCGGCCCGCCACTCTCGCCGACGGCGCGCGGATTTAGGACATGAGACGCAGCGTCACAGGGTATCTGTAGTCCGCACCGTTCGAGGCGCGGACCGTCGCGATGATCATGCAGACCGGTGGTCTGGATCGAGGGCGACCCAGCGCAGTCCGGCCCCTCCGCCGCGGCGTAGCGGCTGGCAGAGCGGCTAGCTACCACAGTGCGTAGAGCCGATCTGGGTGCATCGAGTCGAGGAAGGCGGCCAACTGTGCTGCGGTCGTTTCCCTGCCCGGTGGGTGCAATATTGTTTCTGGCACCATGCCGCGGTGGCCGCAGTTGAGGGTCTGGTGTCGAATGAGGGAAGTCCTGAGCCATCGCGCGGCGTGATGCTGGCAGCGGTGTGTGGTGTTGGCGGTGCCCTGGCTGGGGCCCTGCTGTTCTTGGTCGCTCGTGGTGGGTTAACAGACGATGCCTACATCACGGTGGACTATGCGCGGAACCTCGCTTTCCATGGGCATTGGGGGGTTGTGCCCTCGCTGAAGGCGAACACCGCCACATCGCCGCTGAACGTGGGTGCGCTGGCTGCGATCACGACGGTAGTACGAAGGCCAGTGCTGGCGGTGGGGCTGCTGTTGATGGCGACCACGGCCGCTTCCGCGGTGTGGCTGTTGCGCATCGCGGAAATGACGAGGCTGTCGCGGTGGGGGCTGCCCACGCTTGGGGTGGCGCTGTTGCTATCGAGCCCGATGCTTGCTTCCACGGTTGGTCTGGAGACCTACCTTTGCATCGCGTTGTTTGTCGGCCTGGTGCGCTATGCCTTAGCGGGGCGGTGGCTTGCCACGGGAATTGTTGGTGGGTTGCTGATCTTGGGTCGGCCTGATCTGGCCGTGGTCGATGTCGTTGTGGTGTTCACCGTGGCTGCGGCGCGGCGCCGGGCGCTGCGCAGCGCCCTGGTAGCGGTAGCGGTCGCAGCGCCTTGGTGTGTTGTTAGCTGGTTGTGGTTGGGCTCTGTGTTGCCCGACACGTTTTTCTTGAAGGTTCACAACCGCGGTGGGTGGGATGGATTTCATTTCGCCAGTGGACTGATGTGGTACCTGCCGCGTGAGCCGCTGCCAACCGTTTTGACTTTGCTGGCCGTGGGATGTGGCCTGGTGGCCCTGGGCAGTTGGGCAGTGCTTGCCGCTCGGCAACGAGGCGTAGTTGCTACCGGTGCGGGTCAGGCCGCAGCCGCGTTTGGGCTCGGCGGAATAGCCCATGCAGCTGTATTTGCCTCCCTGGGGACGCCACCGTCGCACTGGTATTACGGACCCCTCCTCGCTGGCCTTAGCTTGTGCGCGGCGGTGACAGCGTTGGCCCTCGTCCAGTCCGGTTGGGTTGGCGTTCCGATCGGAGTGGTCGCGCTTGGAGCGGTGTCCCTGGTGGTAGTGGCCGCGGTGGGTTACGAGGTGGTGCGGGGCGTGCCGTGGGAAAAGGCGCCGATTTATACCAACTGGGCCACCCGCGCTGAATATCAGCGCGTCGCCGAGGACATTTCTGAGATGAATCCCGGCGCGACGGTGGTGAGTCCGGAAGAGGTTGGCACGTTGGCTTATTTCTGCGATTGCGAGGTCGTTGATTACATATCCGATCCGGGGCGCATTGAGCAGTACATAGCCCGCCACGTCCAGCAGTCTGGTCCCCTAATGGGCAGGCTACTCAAGTTGAATTACATGCACCACGTCCCGGCGTCACCAAAGCTGGCGGAGTTCGAACTGGTGTGGGAAAAAAGATGCAGGATGGCGACTGGTAAGTGGCGATCCGATGTTCTCTGCCTCAAAAAAATTTAGGGTTCCGTCGGCGGCCAGATCGGTACCGGCTAAAGGTGCCAGCGTGGGGGCGCCATGGCGCAGGTCGTGCAAGCGGACCAGGGCAGTCCCTTCACGAGTCTGCGGACTGCCGGAAGCACTTCGTCGCGCCCGCTATGCCGTACGCGTCACTGCTGAGAAAGTCGCGTTGCAGATGTATCGTGAGCAGCGCACTGTGCCCGTAGTGTGGCCGCGTATAGTCGTTTATCGTTATTATTCGTGCCCTGCGTAGCAGGAGTTTCAACTGCTGCTCCGGTGTCGATACTGCCCAGGCCATGGACGGAAGCGGCATACTCGTGACCCATGGGGATGAGATTCGTGCAACTTCCTGGCATGGCCATCCTAATATAATTCATTGCTGACATGGCGAGATCGTTCCCGATGGATTAACTGGTTGGATCCACTGAGCTTGAGCTTTTGCGAGGCTCTTTGATTTGTGCAGTCAATGCTGCGAGCACGTCAGCAGCCCTGGGCATGGCGTCGATCTCGGCTTGGATGCCACGCGCGGCGATCTGGAACCGAGGCTCGGTGATCAAGCGCTTGGCTGCGATGGCAACAGCATCGGCCGAGAAATCTTCGCCAGCCAGCGTGAGTGCCGCTCCAGCGGACTGGCAGGTGGTTGCGTTCAGGAACTGGTCCGCACCCTGGGGCAGGATCAGCTGGGGTAACCCGTGGGCCACCGCGCTGAGCATGATCCCAGCGCCGCCCTGTGATGCCACCAGGTGGCAGCGGGGCAGCAGTAGGGTGTGCGGGATGTAGGGCTCGATCAGCATGTGCGGCGGCTGCGGCCCGAACTGGCTCGGGTCGGTGCCTGGCCCACTGGTGACGACCAGGTTCATGGGCAACTCGCATAGCCCGGCGATCGCGGTTTCGAGCACGCCTGGGGCCTCGTTAAAGATGGTGCCCAGCGTCAGGTGGGCAGTTTGCGGGTAGGGCAGTGCCGCCATGGCTTGGGGTAACCGCTGGCCGGCCACGGGTTCGCCCGCTGCCGGGCGCAGCGTCAGTGTGTGCGGCCAGGCCAGCGCATCGCCGGTGTGCAGGCTCGGCGGGCAGATGTCGAGATAGGTGGCGGCGGTGATGTTCTCGGCGAGCTCGGGCACCTGCCAGGTACGGCATAACTGCGCAAACCCCGCTCCATACAGCAGCTTCCACCAGAGCCTCGGTGGCCTGAGTCCGACGCCGTGTACGACGTGGTGAGCGCCGACATGCGCTGCAGCGAGCGCACCGGCCAGCTCGGTCAACTCATGAACGACAATGTCGGGTTTCCACTGCTGGGCCCGTGGGATGAGCTCGACGGCGCGCTTCGCGGCGGCATCGACGAATACACCAGACATCGTCACCTGCAGGCGCTGCTGCGGTGGGAGGGCATCGAGGTGGGGATTGGCCGCCCGGAACGACGTGTCGGACTCGGCGCGGCTGGGAGCGACCAGCCAGGTATCGAAGCCACAGCGCTCGACTTCCGGCGCTAACTCGGCGCCAGTCGCGAAAGCTACCTCGTGGCCGTCCCGCTGCGCTGCGCGGGCCAGCGGCAGCATCGGATTGACATGCCCATAGGCCGAGCAACTGGTGAACAGGACTCGCATGCTGTGCTCCATTCCTCGGCGTCGCGCAGACGCGTCCGGTCGCCACTATCTGGGTCCGCGTTGAAGCCGGGTTGGTGGCGCCTTGCTACTGCTTCAGCCGGCGAGCTCTAGAGATTCGTCGACCCGGCCGAGCGTGGCGGCCACCACGGCGGGCAGCGCATCAGCAGCCTCACCGCGCCAGGCCAGGTAGCCGTCCGGGCGGACAAGGACCGCGCCGTTGTGATGTAGCGCATAGCGGTCGGCCAGCTCGCCGTCCGGGTCGCGCAGATCTCGACCCAGGGTGTAGGCCGTGATCGGCAACCCGGTGGCGGCAAGCCGCACGACGGCCCGCTGCCAGTCCCAGCCACGCTGGCCGGTCAGCACGGTGAGTTGCCCATCGAACAGGTCGAGGCTGGACACCCGACGGCCAGCTAGCTGCACCCACGCGTGCGGTGCCCGCTCGCCTGGATTAGCGGCGTCGTGCTGCTCAGGTGCCGTCAGGATCAGCTCCGGGCAGTACACGACGTCCAGATCCGCGGCGAGCGGGTCAGTTACTTCTTCTCGGCGCAGCGAGCGCAGTACGTTACGCAGCCCGATTGGCCGCCGCTCCGTCTGGTAGCTGTCCAACAGCGCCTGGCCCGCCCAGCCGCGGGTCACCCAGGCCAGCTTCCAACCCAGGTTGTGCCCGGCGTGGATCGCGGTGTTCATGCCCATGCCGCCGACAGGAGTCATCCGGTGTGCGGCGTCCCCGACCAGGAACCCGCACCTGGCGCGGAAGGTGGTGGCAATGTGCCCCGCCATGGTGAACGGCTGCACGCGCAGCACGTCGACGTCAAGGTCGGGCACCCCGGCGGCCAGCCGGAGGCGCTCAACGATGCGCTGGGGGGTCCAGTTCCCGGGATGCTCGCCCCGCTCGGCATACCACTGCTGCGCATAGAGCCATCGGCCGTTGCCGGCTGGCACTACCACGCCCTGGGCTTGCGGGTGCTCGATTGAATACAAAAAGTAGCGGCGCTTGCCGACCACCCGAGCGAGATCGGCCCGGACCAGTGCCATCACCCAGTCACCGACCTCGCCTAGTTCCTCAACCTCGATGCCGAGCGCGCGGCGCACGCTGCTGCGCGGACCGTCCGCGCCGACAAAGAACCGGGCCCGCACGGTGCGGCGCCCGCTAAGCTCGGCGCGCACCTCGCTGCCGGTGATCGCCACGCCGGTCAGCTCCGTGCCGAAGGACAGCTGGCCACCGATGTCGCACAGGTGGCCGGCGAGCAGCGGCTCGACATAATCCTGGGGGCACCACGCTGGCCAGGTCGGGCTGCGGCGCAGCACCTCGGTGAACGGCGGCAAGCCGAGCCCGTCCACCGTGGGATCGCTGTCGGTTAGCGTCCGAGACCTCGAGACCGCTGGCAACACCCGTATGCTGCGCTGCCGCACAGCGTCGGCGAGTCCCCAACTACGAAAAATCTCCATGGTGCGGGTACTCAGGTGGGTAGCGCGCGGCAGGGTGGAGGTGCTCGCTCGCCGCTCGACGACGAGCACCCGAGCGCCGCAGCGGGCCGCGCTGATTGCGGTGGTGAGGCCAGCCGGGCCGGCCCCGACCACGAGCACGTCGTAGTCCTTGGTCTGCATACCGACGAGCCTCGCCGCTGTGAGCTAACACCAGATCCGGGCCGGCTACGGAGTTAACGGTGGCAGGTCGTGCGCGGCTGCCCAGGCGCGAAGTTCGGCGCGGCTGGTGGTGCTGGTCTTGGCTAGCAAGTTCGTTACGTGGGTCTCGACAGTCCGCGGTGACAAGTACAACCGGGTAGCAACCTGGGCATTGGTGAGTCCCGCGGTGACCAGGATCAGCACGTCGACTTCCCGGCTGGTGATGCCGTGCGCTCGCAGCGTGGGAGACACCGGTGAGTTACCTCGCCCGCGCCGCGTCGGCGCACCCGCGGCGCGCAGCAGGTCCCGACAGGTGCGGGCCAGCCCGGCGTCGCCTACTTGCTCATGAGCGGCGAGGTCGGCGCGCAGCGCAGGCACCGGGTTGCCCCAGCCGTCGGTGAGCGCGGCTTCCAGCGCGAGCAGCCGCAGTAGCCGCTGCCACCAGGGAAACCGACCCAGCAGCGCATCGGCCGCGGCGAATTGGGCGGCCGCTTCCGCGGGATGGCCGGCTCGACCGTGCGCGATTGCCTCGGCGTAGTGGAGCGCGGCCTGGTTGCTGACCGCGATCATCGAGTGATGGCCGCGCAAGGCCTCCCGAGCGGCCCTGTCGCGATCGGCGACCACGGTGCGCAGCAGCACCCACAGCCCGAAGTAGCCAATCGGCGCGGCCGAGGCGTGCTGTAGCAGCCTGGAGATGCCCTCATTGACTAGCACGGCCGCCGTCGGGAGGTCATGAGCGAGCAGGTGCGGCAGCGCTCGGATCACCGGCGTGAGCGCGGCGATCTCGACAGGGGCGTGCGCGCGGGAGGCCGCGGCGTCGAGCAGGGCAGTCATGGCGGGCAGATCGCTAGTCGCGGCGGCACCCGATGCGGCCCATAGCTCACCCATCGCCTGCAAGCCGGGCAGCCGCAGCTCTCCAGCCCGGTCGGCGACGCGCTGCGCGAACGGACGTGCAGCCCGAGGGCCGTCGACGAGCAACACCACGTCGGCCCGCAGCAGGTCGAGCTGAACGGCCTTGCCGAGCATGCCCGCTTGCACCGCGAGTTCCCGGGCCGCCGCGAAAGACGGCGGGTTCGGACTCCCAGCTGATAGCTCGAAGGTGCCCAGTCCGAACAGCGCCTCGACCCGCCAGGGGATCAACCCATGTTCGGCAGCGACTTGGGCAGCTCGGCGGCTGGCGGACTCACCGGCTGCGATGTCGGGCAGCGTGCTGCGGGCTATGACGGTCAGCGCCTCGCAGAGGGTCTCCGGTCGGGTCCCGTCCCGCTCCGCGGCGTGGACTGCGGCAGTGGCCAGCGCAGCAGCGCGACCCACGTCACCGGCACCAAATGCGGCGTCGGCCGCGACCACCAGACACCGTGGGTCCCTGGGTCGACCGGCACGTTCCAGGTAACCCTCGGCGGTGCTCCACCGGCCGCTGGCCACTGCGGCCCGCGCCAGCCGCAGGCATATCTCGGCGTGCTCGTCACCGACCAGGCTTCCTGCCTCCAGCGCTGTGGTCCCCACTTCTAGGGCTTCGGTGACCCGTCCGAGCATGGTGAGTACCTGCACCCGCTCAGCCGCCACCGCGCCGACCAGTCGCCCCGTGCCAGCCGCAGTGCCCAGCAGCTCCTGGGCACTGCGCAACGCTCCGCGGGCAGCATTGAAGCGCGCGAGCTCGAGCAGGATCTCGGTGGCCCGCTGCGGTTGGCCGGCTACAAGGAACAGCTCAGCGGCCGCTGCCTGGTCCTCCGGGTCACCGCGTGCATCTAAGACGCGGGCGGCGCGGGCGGCCAGCGCAGCACGTTCCGGCGGTAGCAGGGTAGCGAGCACGGCTTCACGAGTCAGCGAATGCCGCCACCGCAACTGCCCACCCTCGGCCGTCAGCAAACCGACAGCGACCGCGGCGCGCAGCGCGTCGAGGACTGCCTGCTCGGCGGCATCGGTAATACTGCCGAGCAGCCGCCAGTCCGGATCGCCGCCGACCACCGCGGCCGCGACGAGCACCGGACGCTGCGCGGCTGACAGCGTAGCCAACCGCTGCGCCACCAAGCCGGCCAGCGTTGGTGGCAGCCGCGACGGCGGACCACTGCTGTCTAGCAGCTCCTCGACCAGAAACGGCAGGCCCTCCGAGCGGGCCACCAGTTGGCGCAGTTGCGGCTCGGGCAGTGGAGCGCCGCCCCGGCAGGCGGTCGCCAGCGTCACGACCGCAGCGGGCTTTAAGCGGGTCAGCGGCAGCGTGGTGACCCCGGAATGGGCGGTGAGCTCGGCGACGCCGGGAGCCGCGACGTCGTCCCGGGCGGTGAGCGCGAGCAGCACCGGCGCGCCGGGCACCGCATCGACCAGGTAGCCCAACAACCCAAGGGTGTTGGCGTCGGCCCAGTGCAGGTCCTCCAGCACTAGCATGCAACCGGCACCACCGTGCAGTTCCTGTAGCAGTGCGAGCAGGCCCTCGGCGAGCACGACAGTGGGGTCAAGCCCCAAGTCATGTCCAGGGTCGACGGCTTGCCCGGGTTCGGCCCAGCCGGGGACGAGCCGGCCGAGTGCCGCCCGGTACGGCCGCAGGCGTGCGGAGTCGAGTAGCGGGCGTTGCCGCAGCGGTCGGTTCAGCGCCTCGGCCACTGCCCGGTAAGTGCCCCCACCCTGCACTGTCCGCCCGGTGAGGACCGTGAGCCCGGTGGTGGCCGCTCTCGCGGCCACCTCGGCCACCAGCCGGGACTTGCCGATCCCCGCCTCGCCGGTCACCAGCAGCGTTGCCCCATCGCTGCGCTTCACGGCGTCGACCAGCCGCCATGCAGTGGCCAGCTCGGCATCTCGGCCCACCAATGCCGGGCTGCGGGCGGCATGACCTTTTCCAGGTTGCATGGGGATGAACGGACCCGCGCTGTCCACAAAAACGACTATGGTCATCTGGCGGCCAGTCCGCTGCCCGAGGGTGAAATACGGCTACTCGCTGATCGGCTACCTAACGGCATGGGATGTCACATCAACCCTCGGTGGCCATCGGGACGGTGATGCGCAGTGAGATCGTGGCTCAATACGCTGCCAGGCCGGGTTTGACCGGGTGGAGCTGCTGGCCATCGAGCACGACTTCTTTGGCTTGTCGAATTTCTCAATGGCCGCCGATGCGGCGAGAGTCAGCGTGGGGTCGAGGGTTGCGGTGGTCCGCACCCCTTCTTTGCGGCTTGCTTTGCTGGTGGCGAAGGCGCCGAAGACGTCAGCCTGTCGGTGGGCGCTGAGGGGCTTTTTACAGGCGGCGTTGAGTTCCCGTGAAGGAGCAGCCTGTGCAGACGGCGCGGCAGATGTTCACGATGGGGCGGAATGATCCGGTGGGAAGTGTTCGTAGCTGTCGCAGTTGGTCAAGACCAGCCTCCCGATCCGGGACAGATCGAGTGTCTGGTCGCCGAGCATGCTCAGGATGAGGCCGCCGCCGGTGTCATTGGCGATGATCGTCACGTCGTCGAGGTCGAGTTGCTCGACGAAGTGGGCAATCCGGCGCGCCGACGCTGCCGCGCCCACATCGGCATCGCCGGCCAGCTCGTCTTGGGCGCCCAACGGCCAGGTCGGGGCGATGCATCGGAACCGATCGGTCAAGCGCCCAGTGAGGTCATCCCACAACGCTGCGGTGACGTAAAGACCGTGGACGAACAACAGCACGGGGCCCTGACCGACGTCGGTGTAGGCAACGAACACTTCCGGTCGGAGGAGCGGGCTGGTGTCCGGATGGGGGGATCCGCTTGCGTACGCGTGGCGGCGCGATGAGTTTTGGCGCTGCCGAGAGTCGACACTGGCAGCGATCAACCTGGAATGGCCCAACACCGGCTAGCAACGAGGAGGAACCATGACCACCAGCGCACTACCGCCCGTTGTCGACGCCGACACCTGGCAGCGCACACTGGACGAGTTACGGGTCCGGGAGAAGGCCGCAACCCGGGAACTCGATGCAATCGCCGCGCAGCGCCGCCGCCTGCCGATGGTCAAGATGCCCGACTACACGCTCGAGGGCGAGGAGGGACCGGTCCGGTTGGCCGAGGTCTTCGGTGGCCGGTCACAGCTGATCGTCTACCACCACATGTGGTTCGCCGGCGAGCAGTGGCAGTGCTCGGGCTGCACCGGGTTCACCTCGCAGTTCACCAGGTTGGAGTTTCTGGGCAACTACGACGCCCGGTTCGTCATCGTCACCCAAGGGCCGATTGACGAGGCGCTGGCGTACAAGCGGCGGGTCGGGAACACGATGAATTGGTATTCCACGGCGAACAGTCCCTTCGGCGCCGACGTCGGCGCACCGCCGGGCGGCGGGTTCGCTGTCAACGTATTCCTGCGCGATGGCGATACCGTTTATCGCACCTGGCACACCAACGGCCGTGGCACCGAGCAGCTGAGTCACAGTTTCGCGCTGATCGATCTATTGCCGTACGGGCGGCAGGAGGATTGGCAGGATTCACCGGAAGGCTGGCCTCAATCGCCTACCTACAGCCGTTGGGCCAGTTCGGAAGCCATCGCCGCACTCTACGGCCCGGACGCGTGACTGCGGCCAGCACCCGTCGACGGGGAGCGGCTGGTGCTCGTCGAGTCCGTCCCGATCGACAAGCCCGGCAACGACCGTTCCGAGCGCGCCGCAATGAACCAGGCTGAGAAGGTCCGGGCTCAGTAGCTCGCCGAGGCGGACTCATTGAAGGTAGCTCGGACCAAGTCGACGTTTTGGGCGACGTGCCTACCCTCTTGCTTATTTGTGATGCATCGGAGCGATTAAAAACTTTCGCGCTTGCGGCGTTGCCACTACCTTTGTTCGGGGAAGCCGCCCGCCGGCGCCGGCAGCCCCAGCCCCCTCAGGAGCGTCCCTGTGACCACGCCGCTGAAAGATGCTCCACCAACCAGAAACTGGCAATAGGCTGAAGTGTTGACCCCGTGCCGAAGGGTGGAAAGGGGTGCAGCCGGTGGGGAACGGTATCTCACGCCGCACGTCCGAGTTGCAAACTGTAACGACAGTAGCGCGCCCTGTTTCAAGGTGGTCACCGGTGTCGCCGGAGCCGACCATTTTCTTGTTTAGTGACATCGTGGCCAGTACCCGGCGGTGGGAGGGTCACCCGGAAGCGATGACGGTGGACCTGGCGCGGCACGATGAGCTGCTCCGTGGCTGTCTTGAGACCGCTGGCGGGAAGGTCTTTTGCCACACCGGAGATGGGATGGCTGCGGCGTTCACCACCGCCCCGGATGCGGTCGCGGCCGCGGTGGCGGCTCAACGGGCGTTGACGGCAGCGACCTGGGCTGCCGGGCCGTTGCGGGTGCGGATGGCGATTCATGCTGGGGTGGCGCAGCGCCGGGAGGGCAATTACTTTGGTGCAGCGCTTAACCGTGTTGCCCGTTTGTTGGGAACCGCATCCGGGGGCCAGGTTCTGTGCTCGCAGGCGGCCGTGGAGCTGATCGGTAGGCGACTTCCAGTCGGGGTAGCGCTGATCGATTTGGGTGAGCATCGCTTGGCCGATCTGGCGCGCCCTGAACGGGTTTTTCAGCTAACGCATCCCGAGTTGCCCTCGCAGTTTCCGCCGCTGCGCAGCCTGGGCGCCCATCGCCATAATCTGCCGGTTGCCCTTACCCCGTTTATGGGACGAACCAGAGAACTCAACGAACTGGATAAGCTGCTGGGCGGGTCCCGTCTGCTTACCTTGACTGGCGTTGGAGGGGCAGGCAAAACCCGGCTTGGACTTCAAGCGGTGGCAGCTGCGCTACCGGCGTACACCGACGGCGTGTGGATAGTCGAGCTGGCTCCACTTCGGGACGAGGGACAGGTGCCGTCGGCGGTAGCCGCGGCGCTGAGCTTCGAGACCAGCACGTTCGATACTCCTCAAGCCATTCAAGATCGTCTCATCAGCCATCTGGCCACCCGGCGGACACTGTTGTTTCTGGACAACTGTGAGCATCTCCTCCAGGCCGTTGCGCGTTTCGTTCACGCCCTGGTGACCCAGTGTCGCGAAGTGACCGTGCTGGCCACCAGCCGCGAGCGACTCAACGTTCCCGGGGAGGTGGCGTGGTCGGTGCCCCCGTTGTCGCTGCCGTCTGCGGGTGCGGCTGCCGAAGATCTCCACGACAGCGATGCGGTGGCGTTTTTCTGTGAGCGGGCACGAGCCGCGCGGCCTACCTTCGAGCTTGAGAGCACCAATGGCGCCGCGGTTGTCCGGATCTGCCGTCGTCTTGATGGCATTCCTTTGGCCCTGGAGCTGGCCGCTGCTCGGATCCAGGTGCTTAGCCCATCGCAGCTCGCTAGCCGCCTGGATGACCGGTTTCGGCTGTTGACCGGCCGGGAGGGCGTCGTCGTGCCGCGCCAGCAGACGTTGCGAGCGACGCTCGATTGGAGCTATGAGCTGCTGTCACCGGTCGAGCAGCACGCTCTGACCTGCCTGGCGGTCTTCCCGGACACGTTCGACCTCGAGGCCGCCGAAGCGGTGATCAGCAATGGATCCGGTGGGGTGGCCTTCGACGATGCTTTGGACCTGCTGTGCCGGCTGGTCGACAAATCACTCGTGGTGGTGCACAGCGAAGGCGCGACGCCCCGCTATCGGCTGTTAGAGACCATCCGGCAATACGGCATCGAGAAGCTGGCCGAAGCGGGACAGGAGGCCGCCGCTCGACGGCGGCACCGCGACACGTTCCTCGCGCGGGTGCAGGCCTGGAGGGGTATGCCGCTGGGGGCGGAGTTCCTTTGGGGTGCGTTCACCGATGCGGACAACTTCCTCGCCGCACTGGAGTGGTCCTGGGCTCAGCACGATGCCGATGCCGTGCTGCATCTCATCGGGACGCTGTGGGTGCCCTGGCTGTGGTTCGGCAACCCGGATAGCCAAATCTGGGTCCAGCGCACGGCCTTCGAGCCTGAGTTTTCCACACCCGAGCTGGCTAATCACCCAGCACGTGTCGACGCACTGGCGCTTCAGGCCATCTTTTATCCCGGAGATGCCGGAGATGATTGGCAGCGGCGCGATGAACTGTTCGATCAAGCCGCTCAGCTGGCCCGCCGGATCGGTGACGACCGTCGTTTAGCCGTTCATAGCTGGGGACACGCCGAGTACAAGCTGATTCTGGGCAAGGGTGCTGAGGCACGCCCATTGCTGCATGCGGCGCTTAATGGGTTTGAGCGTCTCGGCCTGCCCGACGGAATCGGGTGGTGCCACGACCACCTTGGCTGGGCCGCGCTTATGGAGGGGGACTGCGACCGGGCTCGAGACCACTTTGAACAGTCGGTCAAGGTGGCCCGCAGCGACCCCCTCGGCGAATGGCTCGAGCCTCACGCGCTGGCCGCGTTGGGCCTACTGCTCGCTCTTGCCGGCGACAAGCAGCGCGCAGTTCACTTAGCAGAAGAGGCAATCGATGCCGCCCGGGGTCTGCCAGCCCGACCGGTGCTCGCCATGACCCTCACCCGCGCCGCCGAAACAGCCGTTTTGGCCTGCGAATCTCGGCGCGCCGCGGGCATTCTCATCGAGTTGCTGGGTGTCCTCACCGACCTAGGAACACAACGTTGGCTGGCCGAGGCACTAGAGACCGCTGCTGTTGTGCTGGAAGCCGAACAGGACGCCGAACGGGCCTCGACAGTCCTCGGTGCAGCCGACCAACTGCGCGACGCCGCACAAGTGCAAATCATCGCCGAACAGGTGCAGCACGCCCGCAACCGGCTGGCCGACGCTCTGGGTGGCGAACGCTTCGCCCTACACGAGACCCGTGGTCACGAGCTTTCCTCTAAGGCGGCCGTCGCGCTGGCTCTTGCCGGCCTGGAAGCCTGCAGACCGGACACTGATCACCCCTGATCAGCCTTGGACGCCGATTCCAGCTCCGACTTCAGCCGGCGCAACGTTGCCCGCATGCCCTCCCGGTTGACCTCCGGCCGCACGGTCGAAGCCTTGCCGGTGAAGATCCGCCCTAGCACCGTGGCCCCAAGGTTACGTTTGTCCACCCAGTACTCGGTGACTTCGGTGCCATCCTCGGTAGGCGAGAACCGGTAACCCCAACGAGACACCGGCATCCCGAACGTGCTGACATCAAAGGCAAACTCCGCGCTCGGATCCGCCACCCGCACCTGACAGGCGGTGAACCAGACGAACGGTCCATTTCGGTTCCACCCGATGAACCGAGCCGGTCTACCGTTTTCTTTGCGCCAGACCCATACCGCGAAACACTCCGGACTCCAGCGGGCCATCCGACGGACATCTGCCACCGCAGCAAACACCTCAGCCGGGGGGGCGGCTACCACGATCTGCTCTTCCAAACTGGTTGACATGTTGATCTCCTTCTCTGGGTTCAGCAAGACCGCCATCTGGCTTTGCCAGCCAGGATCCGTGCCACCCACCTTGGCCGCTGTCACCTACCCGACATGCACGGCATCAGTTTGACGACACCGCGGCGCGGCCCATGGCGGACCGGTGGTGCTAACAGATGTGAACCGGATGGGCACGCACTTTGCCGGAAGAGTAGCTCGGCAGGATCTGCGCGAATGTCGAGAAGCTGACGCTGCCCGTGTCAAGCACCTGACAGCGGATCATCCGACGTGCAAATAAAATCCTGCTATCGATCGCCGTCAGTCGACCGTTTAAAAGTTGCTGTCCAAGGAAGGTGAGAACCTCATGGTAAAGACCATTGGCGTTTACCTATGGCAGAACATGACTATGCTTGATGTGCTAGGTCCCCACCAGTTCCTGGGATTTGTCCCAGGATTTCAAGTCGTAACCTTCGCCACGAGCAAAGACGCTGTGGTGACCGACACCGGCGTTCGCTTGATGCCCGACCACGACTTCACGACCTGTCCACCTCTCGATATTTTGCTCGTGGGTGGTGGCACTAACCCGTTACCGGAGATGCAGAACGAAGAGCTTATGTCGTTTCTTCGTCAGGTAGGGGATAGCGCCGAGTTCATCACTTCAGTATGCACTGGTTCGCTAATCCTGGCGGCGGCCGGGCTCCTCGACGGCTATCAGGCCACCACGCACTGGGCGTACAAGCAGCGACTTGGCCAGTATCCCGGCATCAAGGTGGTCGCCGGCCGGGTGGTGGCCGACCGCAATCGCATCACTGGCGGTGGGATCACGGCCGGCATCGACTTTGCCCTCACGCTCATAGAACGGCTTGCGGGCCTTGAGGCTGCCGCTGGACTGCAGCTGCTGGCAGAGTATGACCCACAGCCGCCGACCAACTGTGGCTCACCCGACGCAGCGCCACCCGAGCTGGCAGCCGCCGTCTACCAGCAGCTTGACGACATGGCGCCGGGGCTGACCGAGTTCATCGCCGCCAAGACTGGCTCAGCGGTGTAAGAACTACAGCAAGTTGGCATTCCCGCGGGACCGCCCAGTTACTTCGGCCAGGCCTGGCCAACTCGGCAGCACGGCGCGTGCAAACAGCAGCTAACGAAAGATCATCGGGGACCGTGTCCGCCATCGATCACGCAATGGTACTAGACAAACGGCCTTTGCCAGGGCGCTTGATCGGTGATGACGATGACGCACTCCCCAGACGAACTCGCTGCTTTGGCGCTCTCACGGAGTGGTTCATATCCTTTATCACCATGGCGAAGCAGCGCACCGACTACACCGCCATCGATACTGCCGTAGCTCTTCGCGCCGATCTGATTCGCGTGGCGCGACGTACCGCCGAGCTCATCGACACGATTGCCGCCACCTATACCAAAGCTGCGGCGACCTACCGGCACATGGCTCATCAGCGCGGACCAGACGGTTTACGGTACCGCCAACACGCCGCGAGGCTTGACCACCGCGCCGCCAGAGCCCGCCGCTTTGCACAGCAGGAGCACCACGTGGGCGACCAGGGCGCATCCCCGAACTTAGCGAGACCTACGGGGGAAACCGGACGCCAAGTCCCAGCTCGGACTGCGCACTTGCGGGCATTATGAGGGTGCGCGCGATCCTGGCCTTAACCCGGTAGCCGGGACCGCACACTGGCGATGAGCGTCGGCAACTTGTCGGTGAGCACCGCGAACACCAGGCCGAAGCAGACCAGCGCCACCGCCCCCATGAGCAGCCCCGTCATCACCTGCGGTGCCCGATCCTGCTCCATGTGCCCGATCATCCATGAGCCGAGCGCGGACGCCGGCAGCATCGCCAAGGTGGACGCCCCAATGACGGCCAGCTTGCGCCGGTCGACCATCCGCTCCGGGCGGATCGCGGCGCGCACCATGAACAGCCCGATCACGGCTGCTGTCACATCGCCGAGCAGCACAGCGCAGCACAGCCCGACCAGCCGATCGCCGTCCGCCAGCAACAGCAGCGCACTGAGCGCGACAACGATGCGGACCGCCATCATCGCGGTGCTGGCACGACGTGGCCCGCTGGTGTCCAATCGAGCGAACAGCGTCTGCCGGGCCACCTCGTAGCCCGCGTTGGCGAACTGCGAGACAGCGAGCACCACGAGGCAGGCGGTCAGCCAGCTCACAATTCTTGCGTCATACAGCTCGCCGTTGGCCAAGATGGACGCCACCGGGCCGGCAAAGGCGATCAGCAGGCACAGGGCGGGCAGGCTGGCCATCACGCTGTAGTTCAGCGCTTGCCGCCAGGCCACGCCGACCGATCTGGCTGCGTTATCCCTGGCTGCCGCGCTCATCGCGGGCAGCGCAGCCACGGTAACCGCTCTGGCGCCGAGCGCGCCGATCACGGTGTACACCGACAGGGCGGCCTGGAACACGAAAACTCCGCCGGGCACCGTCGCCGCGACGGCCAGCATCGCGAACATGGAGGTCACCGGGAAAGCTGCTACGGCCACCGAGCGGCGCAGCCGCTGGCTGACCTCGCGGGCATCTGGCTCGGTCGACCAGCCGCCTCGCGGCCGAATCGGCAGCTCGACCCGGTAAGCCCCGTAAAGCTGGACGGCCGCGTGAGCCGCCACGGACAACGTGGAACCCACGCCGAGTACGAGCACCATGCCAACCGAGATGTCCGGTACGTCCACCCCTGGCCGGTACCAGAGCGCGACCAGGCCCATCACCGTGATCATGCCCAGGTTCTCTACCGCTGGCGCCGCAGAGGCCAACGCGAACCGACCTCTGGTTTGTTGCACGGCGACCCCGATCGAGGCCAGGGTGTAGCAGAGCACCTGCGGTGCGACGAAGAGCACGATCAGGATGGTCAGCTGCCATGCCCGCCAGCGATTGGCATCGTCCGGAATGCCAGCCGTGACCGCCAGCGCTACCAGCGGGGACGCCACCGCGATGGCACCGGCCATGATCGACGCCCAGAACAGCAGATAACCCGTGACCCTGCCGAGTAGCCGACGGGAATCGGATACGCCGCGCTCGGTGAGCGCACGGGTGAGGGCCGGTACGAGCACCAGCGCCAGGACCGGCCCGGCCATCGCGGCGAAAAGCAGGTTCGGCACGGTGTTCGCGGACAGGAAAGCATTGGCGAAGAAGGTTGGGCCCAGGACGGCGCCGATGACGACCACCCTCAGCAGCCCCGTGATTCGGCTGATCAGCGTCCAGGCGGCCACGGTGATCGTGCGGCCCGCGGTCGCGGACACCCGCGCTACATCGGCGGTCCCGCTGGCCAGCGCCCCGGCGCGGCCCTCCTCGCTTTCGGACGGGGCATAGTCATCATCGAATACCCGGCGCGTGCCGTCGCCCTGCCCTGCTAGGGCGTTGAATCCTAGCTCGTCATGGGGACGGCGCGAGCGCGCCGAGCAACCTTCGCTCATAGCCCGAACACATTAGCCGTGAGTCTGAATCCGAGATCGAGGCTCGCGGAGCGGTTGGTGGTTCCGCTTGAGCGCACCGGCACTCTGGGCGCTGCGCTTCTGCCTCCGGCCTGGCCGATTAGGGCCTGCCCGACGACCGTCGCCGCCGCGGCATTGGTCTCCCACTGCAGCCGCTGCGGCCAGCCCGGGTCCAGGAGCCGGCATTTGACTCATCTTCCACTTATATGCCGGCAGTTCCGAGAAAACTCCCACGATTGCCACGGATCTTCGCTCGGACGCCGACCCGCCGAGCCAGCTGCCTGAGGATTTTCCGAGGCCGCGGTAAGGTCCAGCCGAGGAGGAGCCGATGGTGGCTGGTGAGCTGACCGGAAATATTCGACTTGTTGCGATAGGGGCTGAAAGCAGGGAAAGATGGGAGGCTGCCGTACGCACGGATGCTAACGTAAATATTTTGCAGACACCGATCTGGTGCGACTGTATCTGCCGTTCCGAAGGTCTTGAAGACGTTACGCGGTCATATGAATCGTCTGACGGGCGTCTTATTGTTTTGCCGCTTGTGCGAAGCCGTAAGCTCCCGGCGCAACTAAAAGTCCAATCCTCCTGGCCGGGCCCCTGGGGCTTCTGCGGTTTGCTCGCCAGTGAGGGCCGTGTCACTTCCAACGACGTCAGCCAGGTTATTAAGGACTTGCAAGCCTACAACGGACTGAGGAGCAGCGTCCCGGTACCTCGAATGGCTGACGCTCAATTATGGGAAGCGGTGGTTCCCTCAGATGTTATCAGGGAATCTCGCACGACGCACGTGCTGGATCTTTCCGGTGGGTTCGACAACGTATGGAAAAGGCGCTTCGCGGGTGTGGTGCGCACCGCGACCCGAAAAGCCGAGCGTTTAGGAATTACGGTAGAATCCGACACCACTGGCCGGCTCCTGCCGGTGTTTGACGCTCTTTATCGTATGTCAGTTGACCGCTGGGCTAAAGCTCGGCGTCACCCGCTGGTCATCGCTCGCCTACTTGCGTCGAGGCGTGAACCATTGACCAAGTTCCAGATCGTAGCGGACCTTCTGGGTGAGGCATGCGAGGTGCACATCGCATGGCTAGATGGGAAACCCTTGGCTGGGACGATCGTGCTGACGCACGGCGTCGTGGCAACCTACTGGCGCGGTGCGATGGACATAGAGCATGCGGCAGGAACGGGCGCAAACGAGTTGCTTCATCGAGTCGCGATTGAAGCCGCGTGTCGGCGAGGATGCCTGCAGTACGATATGCAGCGATCAGCTTCTCCGGGTCTTGGGCGTTTCAAGTCAAAGTTCGGAGCCCAGCCCGTAACCTTCCTCGAATATCGATTTGAAAATATCCCTGTGACGGTGCTCGACCGCCGAGCTCGCCTGTTTGCCAAACGTATGCTACGTATGCCTAAAGCCGAAATTCCCAGTTAGTACCGCAATGCCGCACCCAAGCGTATGGACGGGTGTCCATCGGAGGCTTCGCGCGGCGCCCACCCCGTTAGAGCCGCCCCCATCCCGTCCACGCGGCTGGGTCCCATCAGCTAGCTGCAGCCGCAACCCTGGCGGCCGAGCAACCACGCGGATCCATCCGGCGCGGCATGGTAACGCCATGTGCTCGATGAGGGCGGCTTGCTTCACCCGTTTGGACATCATGTAACACGCTGAACGAAGTGACGATGACAATCAGTGCAAGGTGCCGCTCAGGGGACCCCGGGGAGGGGGACCTCCGGAACCACTCATAGGGCGACAGGGGGCGTGGTCAACCGCCAAGGCTAGGGAGGCTACAGCGGTGGTACCGCGTATAGGGGGAATCCTGATTGTTCACGGAGAAGGACACTGATGTCGACCGAAGCACCGCGGGCCGTCTGAACGCGTTGCTCCCGCCGGGGCTGATCGCAGGCGCCGGGACCGCCATCGGGCTGGCTATTGCTCGGGGCCTGCGCGACACGGGAGTGCCCATCGTCGGCGCCTCCTGTACGCCCACGGCGCCAACGTGCCGCTCAAAGCTGTGGCACAGCGTCCTGCAGGTCAGCGCACCAACCACGGAAGCATGGCTAGCGACGCTGCATGCGGCTCATGCGCGATACGGCCCGATGGTGCTGTTCCCTGCCGATGACACGGTGGTGCGGCTCGTCGCCGAGCACGCTGGCGAACTGGCCACGCAGTTTCACTTCGTGCTACCGGACCTACCGATCATCAATCGATTGCTGGACAAGTCGATTTTTCACGAGTGGGCCCTAGCTAACGACTTCCCGGTTCCGCGCACAGCGATTGTCCACAACCCTGGCCAGTTGCGCGCAGCCCTGGATGAGATGGACTTTCCGGTGGTGTTCAAGCCGGTCGAGCGGACGCCACACTGGCAGGACTTCAGTAAATATGGCACGGCCTACCGATTCGAGACCGCCGACGATTTTGAACGGCTTCCGTTCGCTGCGTTCGATGCCGCTGACCGCTTCGTCGTTCAGGAGTGGATTCCAGGCCGCGACAGCGACGTCTACTTCTGCTTGACTTACCGCAACGACAAGGGGGAAGAGTTAGCCGCGCAAGGTGGGCGAAAGATTACCCAGTGGCGCGTCGACACGGGCAGCACCGCCCTTGCCGTAACCCATCAGGACGCGGAGTTGCACAAACTGACCCGGCGGCTGCTCGACACCGCTGGCCACGTCGGCTTCGGTTCGCTCGAGGTTCGGCGCAGCACTCGAGATGGGCGGATGCTCATCACCGAACCAACCGTAGGCCGACCGGACCTACAGACCGCACTCGCCGCCGCGGCTGGGACAAACCTGGTGGATATCGCGTATCGCGACGCGCTCAGGCTGCCAGCGCCACCGAGCCGACCCAGCCGGGAGGCGATCTGGATTCATGAGACCGCCTTTCCACGGTCGGTGCTCGTCGCGGTACGCCGCCGCCGCCTCGATGGCCACACGCTCCTTACCGCGTTGCGGACCAGGCGGACGCCCATCGGCGCATTCTTCTCAACTCGCGATCCGCTCCCACTGCTATTTGAGGCGGCCAAGCTCGCCAACAAGATCTTCCGGGCGCCACTGATCATCGGGCGGAAACGCCATAAGCCGACCCCACAAGACCGTGCAACGGCACCCGCAGGTCTCGCAGATCGCCACCTCAAACCGCAAGCCAATGGAGCAGGTAACCATAATGGCCAGCCGACCCCGCTGCTGGTGAATTCGTCGTCGAAGGTGACAGCTTCCGGCAACGGCGCAAAGCTACGCCCGTCAGCTTCCCCACAGTTCGTGGATGAGAGCTGCTACCGGACGTGGAGGGCGCCCGACCGAACGGCATAGGGTGCGCCCGGGCTGGGGTAATCGAGATCCATCCCAAGCCCGGCGGCCCGGCTACGACCTACGAGCTGACCCAGGCTGGCCGTGAGCTGGCGGAGGCGATTCGGACTCAGGTCACGAGGCGCAGCGTCAAGGGGTATCGGTAGTCCGCACCGTTTGAGGCGCGGACCGTCGCGATGATTACGCACACCAAGTAGAAGATGCCGTAGATCACGATCAGCACGAATCCGATCAATACGAACATCAGCACGAAGCAGGCCACGGTGTAGAGCAGCGCGTTGATCTGGAAGTTCAGCGACTCGACGGCGTGGCGGCGAATGTAGGGCGAGTGGTCGCCCTTGATCAGCAGCACGAGCAGCGGCGCGATCAGACCCAGGGCAAACCACGCCGCGATCAGGCTGCCGACGTGGGCGGCCATTGCCCAGTTGCGTTCCTCGGCGGAGGCACCGACGTGATTACCGGCGGGAGGTGGCCATGAGCCGGTGTCGGGTGCAGACGGATCGGAGCTCACCGGCCCAGTAAAGCACCCAGGCCCATCAAAGGGCCGGATGCCAGGGACACGCACCGTCACGAGATCAACACGAATACCTTCTATTGCGATTAGCTCTTATTACGATATATCTTCCAAGGCATGACGAGCCTTGAGTCAGCCTTGCTGGGCGATGAACTCATGGCGACCATGGCCGCGCTACGACGCACCGTGCGGCGGCGGTTACAAAAGGTGGTACCGGGGCCGGCGCTGCGGGGCGCGCAGCTGGAACTGATGCGGGTGGTCGAGCAGCAGCCGGGCATCGGAATAAGGCCTGCCTCGCGTGTCCTGCACCTGGCCGCCAACACCGTCAGCACGCTGGTTGACCAGCTAATCGAGCTGGGAATGCTGGTGCGGGACACCGATCCCGCCGATCGCCGCGCCGCCCGGCTCTGGCTCACCGAATCGGCGACGAAGCGATTGGCGGCGGGACGTCAGGCCCGCATGGAACTCATGACGCGGGTCGTCGCTGGCCTTTCCGCCGCCGAGCGGGAGGCGCTGACCCAGGCGCTGCCCGCGTTGCGCGCGCTGCTGGCTGCGCTCGACGCTCTGGAGGACTGATGACCACGCTGACCGTGCCGCCTGCCGTACGGGTTACGGGGGTCCGGCACCGTTTCGGGGACACGATTGCCGTCGACGGGGTCGACTTCGACGTCGCCGCCGGCATGGTGTTCGGCTTGCTCGGGCCCAACGGCGCTGGCAAGACCACCACTTTGCGCATGATCACGACGCTGCTGCCGGTACCCCCGGGGACAATCGAGCTCTTTGGGCTCGATGTGGCCCGGCACAAGCTCGCCGTCCGGCGATTGATCGGTTACGTACCGCAACAGCTTTCCGCTGACGGGGCGCTCACCGGCCGGGAGAACGTGGCACTGTTCGCCCGCTTGTACGACGTCCCGCGGGCCCGGCGGCGGGAGGTCGTCGATT
>DATELN010000134.1:0-7561 GCA_035276605.1 Pseudonocardiaceae bacterium
GCCGAGACCCAAGCCGCCAGCGGGGCGGAGGCGGCCGCTATCGCGGTCGCGGGCATCAACCGGTTCCTCAGCCGGCGCCAACAGCCCGGATCTTGACCGGCTGACCAAAGTCCCGAAAGCTCCCGGCCGGGTGTTCAGCTCACCGTAAGAGTGAGCACCTGCGAGCGTCGCCACCGAAGTCTCGAAGGCGTGGCGACCCTGCCACACATGGGCCGCCGTCACCTGCGTGCGCTGGGCGACCGACGCACGCGGGAGGTCGCCGGCCGCTGAGCCACCGGCTCACCCGGACACGCTCAGCAACCATGCCTTGAACCGTTGAGCTGCGCCAACCGCCTGATCTGCTCGGCCAGGACGGGCCCGACGCCCACCGGCTCAGGCGCGCTGATCAAGGCTGCTCTGCGCCGAGGTCGCTCTGTTCTGCCGATGACAGCGCATCCTCTGAGCTCATGGCGATGCACGGATGTGCATGATTATGCGCGATCGTCACGATCGATGTAGGTTTGTTGGCCAACTCAGATAACGCCCTGGTGCCGTCCCTTGTTATGGAGGCTTAATGAAGTGTCTGGCAGAGTCAAGAAAATGGCTCCTTGCCAACTGGGACCGGTCGGTTGTGTCGGTGCCCCAGGCATGCTTGAGGACCTCTCGTAGATCGTTCCCAAGCGTTGGTGCGCCAGCGACGTCAAGCTGGTCGCTAGTTCGCTGCAACAGCTTGACCCGTTTGCCAGTCTGCCCATCATCCTCATCCAACGCAAGGACCGTCCTCAGGCCAGGTTCACGGTCAAGAATCTCCCACACACGAGCCCGCACCCTGTACGCCTCTTCACGCGCGATATCATCGCGACGATTTCTGAGAGAGAACAACAGTGCGAGCAGTGAGATCACCGCTGCAGTTGCCGCAGCCCAGTTGCTCGCGCTCATAGCTTCCAATATTGCCTGGCGCTCTATCCCAGCTCAACGACACCGTTCGGCCGTCTCACGCTCCGGCGCCGACCTGCGAGCCGATGTGGACTGTGATCGTTTTCGGCCCCTCTGCAGTACAGCATGCCTGCGGTGCCAGCAAGGGCAATGGAGAATCGGGCCAGTTCCTCCCCCGACCATGCTGACAAGCTGGTCAAGCTTCGTCCCAATTCTCACTGCCTCCGCAGATCTGTTATGTCATGACCGAATTGAACAGCTAGCCCTGATCATTCATGCTGATCGTTCGCTGGCCTGAGGTGGCGGCCGGCTCGTGTTTAGTGGATCTTGATTTTAGGGTGCGTGTATGACATGGGCCCGGCTGGCGGCCCGGGTGGCCGGGGATCCACGGGGCCCCCGCTGGGTTGGTTCCTCGTTTGCCGCAGGGACGGTTTGGCTGCTGGTCAGGAGGCTTGCGGCAGGGCGGTGATGCGGTCCCAGGCGGTCACGATCGCCGCTGCCCAGGGCCAGGTGGCTGCGATTGCCGGGCGGCGCTGGCGTCCGCTGCGGGCTAGGCGGGCGGCGGTGTGCAGGATGCGGTAGCGCAGCGTCTTGGGCTCGGCTTTGGCGAGTGGGCCGTCGAGGGCGAGCAGCTTGAGCCAGGCCATCAGGGTGGCGGCGATCAGTGCGGCGGCCAGCCAGGCGGCGTTGAGGGCGAACAGGTGGAACGGGAGTTTGCCGATCCCGGTGCGCACGCAGTCTTCCACTCGGGCGTGTACCCGGTGGGCGGCGTCGATGTAGGCCGGTTCAGCGCGCCAGCCGCGCAGCCGGGCGGGCAGGTTGGTGGCCCACAGGCTGTAGCGCCAGCCGTCGCCGGTCTCGAACAAGGTGAGCTGGGCGCCGGGGTGCGGGCGCTCGCGGCGGGCGAAGATGCGCATCAACGCCGTGTCGGCCACCATCTGCGCCCAGGCCACCGCCGGGCAGCGTTCACCCCCCGCTGATCCGCGCCAGCGCGGCGGCGGTCTCGCTCAGCGCCCGCCAGCACGTAGGCACCGACGCCACCAAGCCGAACAGCTCCCGCTGGTCGCCCATTACCCGGAAATCGCTGATCATCTGCGCGCCGTCAGCGATCGCGCACGCCAGGTCCGCCAGCACCCAGCCCCGGTCATGCACCAGCACGCAGTCGCTGGCCAACGCCTTCGACAGGGCCGCCGCCGTCAGCCCGGTTCTATCCCCAAGCGCGCGCAGCAGCGCCAGCCCCGCATGCGACACGATTCCGGTGCCGCCGACGGTGACTTCCAGCCCCTTCAGCCAGCGACCTGCGATGGGGCCGGACCAGCCCGTCTCCCGGCCCGGCCACAAGCTCATCTACTCCGCGGCTGAGAACTGGGCGAACGCGAGCGCACCGCGATCGCCCAGGTTCCTGAGGCCGCCTGGCAGATCGCGGGAGGGCGTCGGCGGGCAGGTGCGCGAACGCCGCAGCAATGACGCGCGACGATCGCCGGTGCTGGCACCGGCGTGCTGGATTGAGGAAGCCCAGGTGGCTGAGCTGATCGGGCGGCCGGGCATTGGTGCCGGGTATCGGTCACCGACCTGGGACGCTACCAGCTAAAGCTCCTGCGCGCCGAGTTCGAGCCGGCCCATCCACAACGACAAGCGAACCGAAACCTCGCCGGAAGGCCGTCCCCGCATGATCAATAGCGGCCTCTTTACAGGACCCTATGGACTTGACCCCGATCAGCATGAACGGTCAAGGCTAGTCACCGGCCACGTAACTATAGGGTAGTCAAAGAGCTTGTTTACCTATATTTTAGCTTCTGGTGGTGTATGTCGCCGAGGGGGTGGTGGTTCCACGGGTCTAGCTGTTTGCTCGGCCAAGCCGAGCTGTAAAGGTTTGTTCTTCTTGATGGCATGAGGTGATGCGCCATAAGAAGTCTATGTCTTACACATTGATTGGTCCGTCGGCGGACCGTCGCGAGCGGTTGGTCAGGAAGGACGGCCAACCCTCTTCTCGGGGAGCAAAAGAAGACTGGGCACTGGGTCCACGGAAACGCGGCAGTTGCTGCCCGCGGTATGTGCAGAACAGCCTAGAGGTGGTTATATGGACTTCGTTGAACGGCAGTTCCATCTCAGTCCGGAGGGGGGCAACGGGCTGACCGAGGCCGTCTGGCTAGGCGGGACCGCGCTCACCGCCCCAATCGCTTGCCTCTGGGTTTGTGTGGGGCTAACCCAGATGTTGTCCCGGTGCGGTGAGCGTGATGAGTGAGCCGATTGCTGAGGCGGTCGGCCGGTCCGCGCTGGGGTTCACCGGGACCGTGATGGCGGTGGAGGCCGAGCCGGAGCCGGCCCCGGGGTCCGCGGCGACTGCGGTCGTCCAAGTGGACGCGGTACTGCACGCGCCGCCGGAACTGCGGCAGCTGGCTGGCCAAAACGTACGGGTGCAGCTCGATCCGGCAGGTGCGCCGCTACAGGCCGGTGACCGGGCCGCCTTCTTCGTCGACCCGGTCAGCTTTGGCAGAGAGCTGACCGCCGCCGAGGTGACCCGGCTGCCGGTGTCCGCGGTCGAGTCGCGGCTGGCCGCCGCGGCCGCTGGCGGTGCGGGGCCGGTCGCGGACATCGAGCAGCAACTGGCGTCCGCACGGTTGCGCTCGCACGCGGCCACTGCTGAGGTGGTGCTGGTCGGCAGGGTGGCCGGGCTGGCAAACGCCGGTCTAGGTCAGTTCAGCGAGCACGACCCCGACTGGTGGCTTGCCACCATCGAAGTGGCGCACGTGGTGCGCGGGGCGGATCCCGGTCCCACGGTCGAGGTGCTCTACGCCAACAGCAAGGACGTGGCGTGGCGGAACTCGCCGAAACCGCGTGCCAGCCAGGAGGGGCTCTGGCTGCTGCACGCCACTGAGGGCGAGTTGGCGGCGGCGGCCCGATTCGTGATTCCCGATCCGGAAGACTACCAGCCGACCACGCGGGTGGACGAACTGCGAGAGGGGGGCTGAGCATTGCTGCGCATCATCAACATCATTCCGCAGTCCAGGAGCGGGGAGTCGCGCCAGGACAGCGAGCCGAACCTCGCGGTGAACCCGGCCCGGCCAACGGACATGGTCGCCACAGCGTTCACGCCGGCGACCAGCGGCAGCAACGCTCCGATCTACATAACCCAGGACGGCGGTTACACCTGGGAAACCCGCCAGGTCCTGCCGGGCAACGGCATGTTTGGCACCAAGGATGTGACCGTGGGCTTCGCCACTGCCGGCGGCACCCTGTACGCCGGGATTCTCCACGGCATTACCGGGGATCTGCACATCCTGCGCACCGCGAACTTCGCCGGGAGTACGGTGATGGGCGATTTGGTTACCCGGCCTAAAGTGGACCAGCCCTGGGTGGTCGCCGTCACGGCGACGGTCGGCGGCGCTGCGCAGGATCGGGTCTACGTCGGAAACGAGGACGGCGCGTCCCGACCGCAGAGCGCGTCGGTGGATCTGTCCCAGAACGCCGCCATCGCGCCGGCCCCGGCGGGCTTCAGCACGGTGCGACTAGAGCAGCGATCAACAATCTTCAAAGATGGCCCGCCGATCCGGCTCGCGGTGCACGCTGACGGGACCGTTTACGCGGCGTACCAACGGTGGGCCTCAGGGACGTTCCCTGACCTGACCGTCGACGTGGTTGTCTCCCGGGACGACGGATGGGGTGCCGGGGCGAGCTCGTTCCAGGCCCTCGCCGATCCCGCTGCCCCGGCCGGGGACGGCGTGGTGGGGCGCAGGGTGGCCACCGGCGTCTTCATTCGGTTCAACGCGACGATGGGCCAGGAGCGGCTGGGCGGCGATCTGACCATCGCTGTGGATCCGGCGGACTCAGGCAACGCTTGGATCGCGTGGTGCGACCGTGTCGGCAACCCGCCAGGCGTCCCGCCGCAGCAGGGCACCGACTGGACGTTGCACCTGCGCCGCTCGACCGACCGGGGGCGGAACTGGTCTGCCGACCTGCTGACCATCACCAATGCCAAGAACCCGTCGCTGGCAGTGAATGGGCGTGGGGTGGTAGGGCTGCTGTACCAGCAGTTCACCGGCACCACCTGGGACACGCACGTGCAGCTTTCCCGGGACGCCTGGGCCACGCCGGCCCGCACGCTGGATTTGCACACCGCGACCGCGAGCGTGCCCAGCCTGGACTTCTTCCCTTATCTGGGTGACTACGTGCGCCTGATCACGGTGGGGAACGACTTCTACGGCGTGTTCTGCGGCAACAACACGCCATCCACGGCCAGCTTCCCCAACGGAGTGATCTACCAGCGGAACGCGAACTGGGCCACCGGGACGCTGCTAAGCACCGACGGCATTACCCCGGTGGCCGCGTCCATTGACCCGTTCTGCTTCCGGCTCACCGAGGACGCGCTGCACCTGCTGGCAGCGACGGACGCCGGCGGGCTGTGGCACACCATCCGCTTCGATGACCAGTCCTGGCAGACGTTCTTCGGTGACGTGAAAGGGGTGGAGAGCAACGATCCCGGGTATGTCGCCGCGGTCGGGGCAGCGGGGGTGCGCGACGAGCTGCACGCGCTCGCCGTGAGCGACAGCGGAAGCCTCTGGCACACTATCCGGCACCACGACGGCTCTTGGCAACCCTCCTTCGGCGATGTCAAAGCCGTGCACAGCAACGACCCGGGATACATCGCCGCGGCGTCTGGTGCGGGGGTGGACGACGACCTGCACGTGCTCGCCGTCACCGATGTCGGCGGCCTGTGGCACACGATCCGGCACCGGGACGGCTCCTGGCAGCCCTTCTTCGGCGACGTCAAGGCGGTGCACCCCGACGACCCCGGGCACGTCATGGCGGTGGACTGCGCGGACGTCAGCGGCGACCTGCACGTGGTAGTGGAGACCGACAACGGCCTGGTCTGGCACACGATCCGGCATCCTGACGGCAGCTGGCAGCCGTTCTTCGGCAACGTGAAGGCGGTCGAGTCGAACGATCCCGGCTTCGTGACCGTCGTCGCGTGCGCCGGGGTGGAGCAGACCGCCAGTGCGCCGCCGGCCCTACTGGTCGAGGTGCCGGATGTGTTGGAGTTGCGGGGAGCTGTAGCGCTGAAGATGATCCGTGATGCTGGTCTGGTGCCGGTGATCTCCGGGGTGAACAGCGGCACCGCATGGGTGGCCACTCAGCATCCCGCCGGGGGGGCCAGGGTCACGCTCGGCAGCACCGTGTCGATCTTCCTGCGCACCGGCCCACAGCCATAATGCACCCGAGACGACGCCTGCTAGGCGATGACGTAATGCGTTCTGATCGACAAAGGGCTGCCTATGCGGCGGCTATACGGGTGGCGATGCCAACGTCGGCGAAGAGAGCGTGCTTGTCGGTGTGCACCGCTGGCACGGCTGCTGAGGGCCATGTCGGCCACAAGGGAAGGGAGAGTGTCCCATGCAACGACCTAGCAGGCGGCTGCCCATCGAATGTGTGCTGACTGTAATCAGCGCCGTGCTATGTGTAGTGACGCTGGTATTTCCGCAGTGGATCGAGGAACTGACGGGACTTGAGCTAGATGCCGGCTCTGGCGCCCTGGAATGGATCACTGCCGGAATCTTCTTGTCCGCTGCAATAGGTTCTGCCGTGTTGGCCTGCCGAGAGTATCGCCGCCTGGCGGCCTACCACTCCTAGGTGTGTAGGCTCACAATCGGGTTATGCGGTGATCGGTCCGGCGCGAGTTCAGATATTTGGTGGCTGATCTGGCAGTGAGCCTTCCTGAATGGGCTCAAGCAGCAGTACTTTGACAGTCGCAGAGAAGGGCGAAGTGCTGGCCGGTTTGGACCGTGATTGAATAGATTATTCATCCGAAATCGTGCGCCTGAATTTTCGCGTTATACCCTCATCTTCAGCGCTGGTTCCGATACCTGGTGCGCTTTCAGGAGGGGGCAGATGGCACTCACAGGTTCCACAGGCGCTGTCTCGACATTGCCGGGTGATCCGATCGACCTGTATTTGGGCATCGACGGCGGCTCGAGTCAGCAGACTCTCGCCGTCACCCGGGTTGGCCGACTTGCGACGGCTGTGGACTCGGCAGGTGTTCCAACACGTGCTGACGATTGATGCTCCCCAGTCCTGGTAGCCACGAGAGCAACCCAACCTGCATATCCATGCATAGCCGTCCGCCGCGACAATGTACGGATCTGCCGCAGATAGCGCGGTCTGCAGCATTAACCTCCCGAGATTCAGCATCGTGGCGCTGGCCGGGAAGTGATGGCTGTTCGCGGTTTTGAGCCGCTTTTGCGCCTGGGGGCTGGCCGGGGCCGGCGCGGGTGCACGCCGGTTGGGTGAGGTGGCCGTGGCTGGCGGGCTTGGGGGCCGGTCCGCCGGAGCCATCGCTGCGCGGGCGCCGTTGGCGTGACTGGGTTCAGCGGCGAACAGTGCCCTGGTTCTGGGCGATTACGCGGTTGCCACACCAGGTCATTTTCCCTATTTCCCAGGGCGCGTAGCCTTTCGAACTATGACCGAGGGGCAGTCTTACTCGCTGGGGGCGTCGGAGGCCGAAGTGGCCCGGTTGGACGCCCAGGCCGCCCGCCTCGCCGCGCCGACGGCCTTGTTTTTGGGCGGTGCCGGTATCACGGCCGGGATGCGGGTGCTGGATCTGGGCACCGGCTTGGGCCATGTGGCGTTTCTTCTCGGCGAGCTCGTCGGC
>DATELN010000135.1:0-3245 GCA_035276605.1 Pseudonocardiaceae bacterium
CACCTGCTCGACCGGGACCAAGACCTCGGCCCGATCCCGGATCAGCCGGGCCTGCTTGGCACCCAGTTCGAGCAGGGCGCGGATGGCCCGTCCGGCGCGCCGCCGGGATCGAGCCTCGAAGTACCGGCCGAGCACCAGAAAAACGATGATCAGCGCCGCCGTCTCGAAATACAAGTCGCCGCCGAAGACCAGCAGTTGCGCGGTGGAAAAGCCGTACGCAGCAAGAGTGCCCAGCGCAATGAGAGTGTCCATGTTCGCGCTCAGGCTGCGCGCCCGGCGGGCAGCCTCCCGCAAGAATGGCCAGCCGACGTAGAACTGGATCACCGTGGTGAACCCGAACGCGGTCCAGTGCGCCCACGGCTGCTGTCCGACCGAGCCGGCGAACATCGCGAGATACCCCACCGCAAGTGCCAGCGGCCAGCCGATCATCACCCGCCGCAGCCAGGACTGCTCCGCTACCGCCTCCTCATCGACATCTTCGTCGGTGGGCGGCGGCTTCCCGTCCCGGAGCTGGTAGCCAATCCTCACCACCGCGGTGCGCAGCGCGTCGATGTCCACGTCAGACTTAGCCAGCACGACACGGGCTCGACCGGTGGCAAAGTTCACCTCGGCCCGCTCGACCCCCGGCTGCTTGCCCAGGACTCGCTCAACCCGAGTGGCGCACGAGCCGCAGGTCATCCCTCCGACGGTGAAGTCGACACTTGGATGCGCCAAAGAGCGTGGCGACACCGGTTCCTCACTCCCCGGCGGGGTCTGCCACCGTCGATGGCCGGAAGACGTGGCGATCGAACTTCAGCGTGCCCATCAGCTCATCGACGATCTCCGCGGTGCGGCCTTCCTGCATCGCCTTGGCCACGCACGTCTCCAGGTGCCGGCGCAGCATGATCCGGCTCGCACCATCCACCAGCCCCTGTACCGCTGCCAGTTGCTTCATCACATCCGGGCAGTACGCATCGTTTTCGACCATGGTGACAATCCCACTGATATGGCCGCGCGCGGTCTTCAGCCGATTGAGCACCGATCGCTGGTGTACGTCCATGGCTCCCACCCTACCCCACCCCGGGTGGGTCTTGTAGCATGGGAGAACCCCCGGCGCGCGGACCTGCTGCTGGACTGCACCGGCAGTAACCACCAGCCCAACGTGCTCGGCGACGGTGGGATCCCGCGCGTGCTGCGGGTCGGCTACGAGCAAGTCGACGAGGTGGCGCACTCCAGCCCGCGCTAATTCTCCTCGACGAGCCTGGCGAGCTTATCCAGGGCCATGCGCATGCCAGTCTCATTGTCGGCGGCTGGCACGCCGTCAGGAATCCCTTCGTGCACGACGAAGATATCGGTGCCGCCGTCAGCGTCGGTTAGTGTGGTGGTCATGGTCATCACGCCGTGAAGCTTTTCGTCTGAGGTCTCGAACTCAAATCTTTCGACCACCTTCTCACCCGGCACGAGCCTGACGAAGTGGCCATGATAGGTGTCGGTATTCGGCGCTGATTTGCCGATTCCGCTCGCTGCGTCGTAGGTGAGCGAGATCCGGAACGAGCCGCCTTCATGGGCATTGAAGTTATGCACATGGCTGCTCATCCCGATTGGAACGCGCCATTTTGCGATGGCGGTCGCGTCCAGCAGCGCCCGGTAGACCACCGATCGCGGGGCGCGGATATGACGACTGACCTGAATCGCATACACGGGCTCAACCTACGCGGCCTGGGCGTCGCTTCGCCTGGCGCCGAAGCGTCCTCGGCTTAGGGTCGGTGGCATGGCAGCTGGCGGAGATGTCGACATGGCTGCGGTGGGGCGGTTGCTGGCCGATCGGGGGCGGTGCCGCATCTTGCTGGCGCTGGCCGACGGGCGGGCGTTGCCGGCCAGCGTGTTGGCCGGCGAAGCGGAAGTACGGGCCTCAACGGCGAGTGAGCACCTGCGCAAACTCACCGAGCGGGGTCTGATCGAGGTGATCCCAACCGGCCGCTACCGCTACTACCGGCTGCGTGGCCCGGACGTGGCGCGTCTGGTGGAGGTCATCGGCCGGCTGGCGCCGGCCCAGCCGGTGCGTTCGCTGCGAGAAGGCACCCGCGCTCATGCGCTGCGACTGGCCAGGCGCTGCTACGACCACATTGCCGGTCGGCTCGGCGTCGCTATCACCGACGCATTACGCGAACACGGCCTGGTTGACGGACCCGACGACGCCCCGGACCTGGGTGCAGTACGCGGTGATCGGCTCGCCGGTGGGGTGACCGAGGAGGTCGACTACCGGCTCACCGCGAAGGGACGCCGCCAGCTCACGGCGATCGGTGTGGCCCTACCGGACAGGCTGGGTGCGGTGCGTTGCTGCATCGACTGGACCGAGCAGCGCCACCACATCGCCGGCCCGGTTGGCGCCGCGGTTCTGGACGCCTTCGACACCGCCGGCTGGGTCACGCCTGCAGCGGGTCACCGCGCTTTGAAGATCACCGATCGGGGCGTGAGCGGCCTTCTGGAAAACTTCGGCATCCGCTGGCCACCTCCGACCAGTCCCCGGCCGTTGAAAGCAGACTGCCATGGCTGAGGACACCGTGATCAATGAGCTGCTGCCAGAGTGGACCGCGTTCCGCGACACCGCCGCGCACCGCCATCCGGACAGCGCCACCGCCTGCGCGGCTTGGACGACTCGCGATATCGTGACCCACCAGGCTGGCAATGCCGTCGAATTGGGCCGGGTGCTCGCCGCATACCTCGACCGGCGACCCGTCCCCGAAACCCGCACCTTTGAGCAACGCGAACCACCGTTTCGGCAGATGAGTGACGAGGACCGCATCGCCGCGCTCGAGCACGTCATCGCCGAGCTGGCCCGCATCTTGGAGCGCGGCCTTGACGATCCCGACGCGTGGGTGCGCTGGACCGGGCGGCAGATGAAGGTGGCGTGGTTCGGCGAGCACATGCGCTCAGAGCTGATCTTGCACCGGTGGGACCTCGCCGGTGATGACGAGCTGGCCACCTGGCAACTGGCTCAGCCATGGATGACCACCCACGCCGTTGAGGCGGTCGGCCAGCCCCTGCTGCGCCGCGGCGCCGCCGAGCTGCCTGGCACGTCGTTCACCGCCCGATTGCGGGTATCCGACCGACCAGACGTGATCCTCACAGGCGGCGCGGACCCGAACGTCAGCCTCGGCCCTTCCCAGGACGGCATTCAACCCGCCCTGACCACGGACGCGGCGGCCCGGGTCCTGCTCCTGTGGGGACGCCAGCCCGCTGACATGGCACGCATTCATAGCAAC
>DATELN010000136.1:0-2552 GCA_035276605.1 Pseudonocardiaceae bacterium
ACGTCGGCTTGCTGGCCGTGCACGAGCACGACGAAATCGTCGGCATAGCGGACGATCCGCCAGGTCGGCAGGCCATGAGCGCGACGGGAGTGGCGTCGGGAGGTGCGGTCCATCGCCCCGCCGGGCCGCCACGGCGCCATCAGTTGCTCATCGAGCACCGACAACGCGATGTTGGCCAGCAGCGGGGACAGGACTCCTCCAACGCAATGGGCAACTTCTGTTTTGAGGTGTCGCTGAGTTACCGGCGGCTGGAGCGTTTGCCGCGTGTCACAGGCCGAGGTCGACATATAAAGTAGTATATTTACGTCATGACTGGTGGCCGTCGGGCTCGTAGTGAAGAGTTCGCCGTGCGAGTCAACGCGGCGGCCGAGCTGGTCGCAGCCGGTGCTTCGACGGCTGGTGCGGCCCGGGAGCTGGCCGGCCGGTTTGGGCTTTCCGAGCGTCAGGCCCGCCGATATGTCGACCGGGCCACCGCCAGCGGGCCGATGCCGGTGCCGGCACCGATGACGGTGTTCACCGTCAAGCTGCCCGTGGCGCTGGTGGGGCGCGTGCGCGCCCACGCGATCGGGTCCGGACGCAGCATTTCCTCGGTAGTCACCCAGGCGCTGGAGGAGTTTTTGCCCCGGGATCGTCGGGGGCGTTCACGTCGGTGAGTGAGCGGACGGTCGCAAGCGAATTCGTTTTCGACCGACACGCGGCGGCGGAATTGTCAGTCGCCTATCGCATCCTGGTCCCCGACCGGCGGCTAAGCCACGGTGCCACCGCCGAGAAAGTGAGTCCTCATAGTGAGCAATGCGGCGATCTATGCTCGGGTGTCCTCGGCTCGGCAAAAGGAGCAGGAGACGATCAGCTCGCAGCTGGCGGCGGTGCGCGCCCATGCCGAGCAGCTGGGGCTTGAGGTCCCAGCACCGTGGGTGTTTTGCGATGACGGCCACTCCGGCGCCACCCTGGTCCGGCCGGCGCTGGACAAGCTACGGGATCTCGTCGCCCAGGTGCCGGTGGATGTTGTGCTCGTCTACTCCCCGGACCGGCTGGCCCGCAAATACGCCTACCAGGCCTTGCTGATCGAGGAGCTGGCCAAGGCCGGAACTAGCGTGTTGTTCGTCAAGGGACCCAGCTCGGAAAGCCCGGAGGATGCGCTGCTGGTGCAGTTTCAGGGCATGATCGCCGAGTACGAGCGCGCGCAGATCATCGAGCGGACTCGCCGGGGTAAGACCCACCGGGCTCGCCAGGGAACCGTCAATGTGCTGTCCGGCGCGCCGTTTGGCTACCGCTACGTGCGCAAAAACGACCATGCCGACGCCTACTACGATGTGGTGACCCACGAGGCGGCGATTGTCACCGAGCTGTTCCGCCGCTATGTCGACGACGGTGTTGCGATCGCCGAGCTGGCTCGCTGGCTCACCGCCACCGGCGTGCCCACCCGCACCGGCAAGACCCGCTGGGATCGATCGGTGATCTGGGGCATGCTGCGCAACCCCGCCTACGCCGGGCGGGCCTGCTTCGGCAAGACCATGCGCACCACCGATCAGCCCGGACTCAACCGCACCGCCCGGCTGGCCGGGCGCACCACGCCCAAGTGCTACTCGGTCACCGACCGGCCTCGCCAGGACTGGTTGGAAATTCCCGTGCCTGCCCTGGTCAGTGAGGACACCTGGCAGCGAGCGCAGCAGCGCCTGGAAGACAACAAGCGCTATGCCGCCCGCAACTCCCAAATCCCCTCCCTGCTCCAAGGCCTGGCCGCTTGTGCCAGCTGCGGATACGCCTACTACCGCGGACACACGACCACCACCGCAGGCAACAAGATCTACTACTACCGATGCCTGGGATCCGACAACTACCGCTACGAACACGGACGCATCTGCGACAACAAACCCGTCCGCACCGACTACCTCGATGCGCTGGTCTGGGACCACATCACCGGCCTGCTCGCCAACCCGGCCCTGATCCGCGCTGAAATCGATCGACGACTCGATCAACTGCGCACCGCCGACCCCACCACCACCCAGCAACAACGCCTCGAACAAGCCCTGGCCAAAACCAGCGCTGCCATCACCCGGCTAATCAAGGCATATCAAGAAGAACTGATCACCCTCCACGAACTACGCCAGCGCATGCCCGAGCTGCGTTCCCGCGAAACCAGCCTGCGCAACCAACTCGACGCGCTCGCCGCCCAACTCGTCGACCGCCAGGCCTACCTCCAACTCGCCACCGGCCTCGAAGGCTTCCTCACCCAGCTGCGCACCAACGCCGGCACCGCCACCATCCCCCAACGCCAGCGCGTGCTACGCCTACTCGTCAAAGACGTACTCATCGGTTCCGAGCGCATCCTCATCCGACACTCCATCCCCACCAGAGCCGACAAAACAACGTCAACCGCGAACTCAGCCGACGGCGACACCGACGAGGAGCCCTCCCCAAGTTCTCCATTGCGTTGGAGGAGTCAGGATGCCACCTTGTGGCGTGCCGGTCGTGGTGTCCTGCCGCTCACCGAGCTCGGTGAGGACCCCGGCCTTAAGGAACGCCTTGACCAGCGCCAGGACGCGCTTGTC
>DATELN010000137.1:0-5070 GCA_035276605.1 Pseudonocardiaceae bacterium
GCAGGCCGACGTCGTGCTGCCCGCGACGAGCGCGTGGGAGGCCGAGGCGCTGCGGGTTGGGTTCGAGACCGGTCAGGACGCGCAGTCGACCGTCCAGTTGCGGCGGCCCTTGGTCGCCCCGCGAGGTGAGGCACGCTCGGACCTGCGGATCATCTTCGACCTCGCGGTCGCGCTTGGGCTGGGCGAGCAGTTCTTCGGCGGCGATATCGAGGCAGCTTGGCAACATCAACTCGCGCCCAGCGGCATCAGCCTCGACCAACTGCGGGCCGCCCCAGAGGGAATCCGCCTGCCGCTGCAGACGGTCCACCGCAAATACGAACAGCGCGGCTTCCGGACGCCCTCCGGCGTGGTCGAGCTGTATTCCGAGACGCTGCGCAAGCATGGATACCCGCCGCTGCCGACCTACCACGAGCCGTCGCTCAGCCCGCTCTCCCGGCCGGACCTCGCGGCGCGCTACCCGCTGATCCTCACGTGCGCCAAGTCGCTGTTTTTCTGCGAGACTCAGCATCGCGAGATCGCCAGCCTGCGCGCATCCGCGCCCGAGCCCCAAGTCGAACTGCATCCCGAGACTGCGGCGGCCCGTGGCATCGGCGCCGGGGACTGGGTGCGGCTGGAGACCCCCAAGGGGAGCGTCCGCGCGCGGGCCAAGTTCAACGCCAACCTCCACCCGGGCGTGGTGTGCGGCCAGCACGGCTGGTGGCAGTCGGCCTCCGGGCTTGATCAGCCGGGCTATCCGGCCTTCGGCGAAGGCAGTGCCAACCTCAACCTCGTGCTAAGCCAGGGACCGAGCGACCCGATCAGCGGGAGCTCGCCACTGCGCGCCTCGCTCTGCGAAGTCGCGCAGGACAACGGCTAGTGCTGTGTCAGGAAGCGAAGAACGCGTCAACGAGCTCGCGCTGGCGAGCCGGCTCATGATCGGGGGCTGGTGACGTCGCTCACCCACCGGCCGCGACGCGCTGCCGGGGTGCCGCCTGTGGCGGAATCATGCCATCGTCACGAAGGTTGCTACTGCCATGAATGTCGAGATCTGGTCTGACGTCGTGTGCCCGTGGTGTTACATCGGCAAGCGCCGGTTCGAACGCGCGGTTACCTCCTTCGGCCATCCTGACGAGGTCACGGTCACCTACCGGTCTTTCGAGCTCGACCCGAACGCGCCCGCACAGCGCAGCGGAACCCATGCCGAGCACCTGGCCGGCAAGTACGGCATGACGATCGCCCAGGCCGAACAGGCCAACCAGCAGATGACCGAGCGCGCGGCCGCTGACGGCCTGGAGTTCCGGTTCGATCTCATCCATGGCGGCAACACCTTCGACGCCCACCGGCTGCTCCACCTGGCAAAAGATCTCCGGCTGCAGCCGGAGATGAAAGAGCGCCTGTTGCGCGCCACCTTCACCGAAGGCCTCCCGATCGCCGACACGCCCACCCTCGTGCGGCTGGCCACCGAAGTCGGCCTGCCAGCCGGGCAGGCGCAGGCTGTGCTCGACGGGGATGCCTACGCCGACGCGGTGCGAGCCGACGAGCAGCAGGCCGCGCGGTACGGCATCACCGGCGTGCCGTTCTTCGTCGCCGATGGCAAGTACGCGGTCAGCGGCGCACAACCGCCCGAGGTCCTCCTGCAGCTCCTGCAGCGTGCTTACGAGGACAGAAGCCAGCTCACGCCCGTTGCCGTCACGACCGACAGCAGCTCCGAAGCGAGCTGCGACGGAGACTCCTGCGCGGCCGGCTAACCCGCCTAGCCGCTCAAAGGCGGCATCCGGCGGCGCAGCGCAACGGCAGGCAGCAGTTGATGCAGCCGGGTGAACCCCTCGGTGCGTCAGCAGCGGGGGGCGGGTTTGCTGAAGCCGGTCTTGCTGGGGATAGCGACGTAGGTGTCGGAGACCCAGTGCCGGTAGGAGATCTTGTCCCACACCCGGGTGTTTGCCACCCGCGACCCGTTTGCTGGCAGACAACCCAGGCCAGCGCGCCGCTGGGCAGCCCACCGGTGACTGGGTAGGAGCGGCCCGGCCCGGCCCGTTCGCTCAGCGTGGTGGCCGGGCTCACCTGATAGGGGTAGCGGCAGCGGGTGATCGGCGTGCTGTACCCGGTTTTTGAGGGCGTGCTGATGTAGTAGTCGGTCACGTAGCTACCGTCGGTGAGCTTGTCCCAGACTTTGGTGCTGGCGACGGTAGAACCGGGGGCCTGGCAGGCAACGGCGACAGTGGCGCCGGGCTGGTAGGTCTTGACCACTGGGTAGGCAGTGCCGGGGCCGCTGCGGGCGTTGAGCGGCCCGGTGCTGGTCACGGTATAGCGGTAGGCAGTGGTGCCGACCGGGGCGTCCAGGTTGTCGTCGTCGATGGTCATGGTGACCCCGCCGTAGGTTTCCTGAACGTCACCGCGGTACTGCTTGGCCCGCTGATGCGCCGCCCACCTGGTATCGGGGATGCCCGGCCATCCGGCCAGCGACTGGTTGCCGTCCCAGCGGGCGATCCACAGCGCATCAGGCCGGGCGTAGGAGCCCGAGAAGTAGCTGCTGGCCAGGTCGAGCGCGCCGAAGGTGAGGTTTTCGTAGACGCCAGACACGTAACGAGCCCGCACCGCGGCAGGAGACGGAAACGCATCATCGGACATCACCGGGAGGAGACAACGGCGCAAACGCTGCCATACGGGATTTGCTCAATCGGAACCAGCCGACTGCGGTTTAATTTTAGTCTGGGGGCGCTCCTTCAGCTGTCGCTGTTTCTCAACGGCCCTGTCATGCATGTTCTTCTCCGCCTCCACCATCTTCGCGTGCTCCCGATCCTCTTCCAGTTCGTCCTCGCTCTTGGCCGCTGGCGTTGGGTCGGCGCCGGGCGTTGGGTTGGAGGGCCCTAAGTCGACGCCGGACCCTGGGTTGGTGCCGGGCCCTGGGTTGGTCCCTGGCCCTGGGTTGGCGCCCGATAGTGGGGCGAAGGATTGCGCGGTGTTTGACATGGACTTGATACCGAAGTAAGCCGTAGTCATTGTGCCAATAGCAGTAAAGGCGCTAGTCAAGATAGCGATTGTTGGAGAATTTGTTGCAGATCCCGACGTTCTAACAACTCCCCAGATCGCGGCAACGGCGATGGCAACATCACCGGCTGCGACCACCCACAGCCCTGTCCAGGCCCGTGTTCGCTGGACGGCATTGTCGGAAGGATTGTCGCTCCGGCTCGGATGTTCAGGCGGTTGTGAGCCGCCGGGCGGTTGCGTGGTGCCAGCCATTGCCCCCTCCAAGGTTAAAATCTATTGGTGCTAGCGTAGGATTGCCTGCATAACCGGACATTTCGGAGCCATTGTCAACCTGTATCGCATTGATGAAGTGCCAACCGGCCCCGACTGCATCTAATGAGCAACTGATGCCAAATACTCATCAAATCCCCCTCATATGAGAACCCCGGTGGATCCAGTGTAGCCCACCTGCCTCATAGGGAACCAGGCCCAAACCGGGTGCTTAGCCCGATTGTCTCGGGTAGGGGGTTTCGGCTGTCCAGGTGATGCGGGCAGTTGCATGCGCCAATTTTGCGTTGCCGCCCGTTCGAGCTTGTCTTCGCTGCCGATCCAAGCGGTGCAGTCTTTGGGGGACAGACCCGATTCTCAAGCGTGGTCCGCGCCAGATGCACCAGACCACGGGCCATTGGAAGGCCATTGGCCCTGGCGTCGCGGGCTCCGAAGGTCACCGCGTGTGCCAGGCACCCGGGTCAGGCCGCCAGCTATCCCAGTCGGACTCCCAAGCTGGATAGGCGCCAGGCCAGGTACGGCCGCGAGCCTCTCCTGGATGCCCGGCGATCACCGCAGGCTGTCCGGCACCTCCGGTTGGCCGGTGGTGACGCTGATCCACAAGCTGGCAGGCCGGCCAAGGTAGTAGGCGGGCGCGGTGTTGGGGCGGATACGGCGGGGTCGGCTGATGACTGGCATTGTGTCCTCCGCGTGACTTGCTTTCACCGTTGCGTCAACGGTGCCGGACCGTGACGCAGGAGTCAGTCGCCCAGCTGACACATATAGTGTCGGCTTGCCAACAATCCACATGACGCGCCTTCGTCGGAACCAGCTAGGCGACTCAGACCGCAATTTCGGCAGGGACACGGCGGCTCATCGGTTGCCATGATCGGGTTATGGCAGATGCGACCAGGCTTCGCGCGATCCTGGAACTGGTCGAGGAGAGCTTGGATGAGCCGGACATCGAGGGCGCCGAACTGGCCAGCCGGGCGTATCTGGCCCGCTACCACTTCGACCAGCTGGTGCATGCGCCGACGAACGCCAGGCTCGGATGCTGGCCAACGCGCAGATCACGCGCTTGGCGCGCCAGGCCGGCAGCGAGCACCGGCGCGCCCACATCAAGACAGTGCGCGGCCGCTGGGTCAGGCGGTTCACCATGTGGCGCATCCGAGCCTTGCCTGACGCCCAGATTCGGCCCCAGGAAAGGCGCCCGGCCCGACGGGCGGCCGGCACCGCCCCGGCCCCATGACCGAACCTCGGCGATGCCGACAGCGACGCAAAGCACGTCACGCCGGAATGGCTGTCATACCAGGGCTCGAAGTTTAGAAATGCGGAACGACAGTCACCATGAGTGTGAACGTCACCGGATCGCTGACCGAGGTGCCCGGGGGCGGCGCCTCGCCAGGCTCAAGGTAATCCCCAAGAACACCGGTCTCCGACGCGGTGCAGTTAATCGTCGACTGGTTGTGATTGGCTTTCCCGCCGCCCTTGGCGAGCTCGAAGGTAAACAGCGTCTTGTCAATTGCATTGTCGACGAGTGAGCCGCTGGACGCTGTTGGGACACCGTGACCCGTGCCGCCGGCAACGATCTGCCCGGCCGCCCAGCCGCCATTAGGGCTGCTGTTGCTATTCGGGACCCGCACGGTGAATTGCTCCCCACCGCAGGTGAGCGGCAGCTCAGATTGCGCGGCATGCGCCGGTGCGGCGAAAACGGCGAGCCCGGCACCGGCCGCGATTGTGAGAGCGGCGAGTGCCGCGGTGGACTTGGTTCGGCTGCGCATCGGTGTTCCCCCAATGAATCGATCGGAAGCGGCCCCCTGTCCGCATCTACCAGCATGCCGCCGAGCGATTCTCGGG
>DATELN010000138.1:0-5217 GCA_035276605.1 Pseudonocardiaceae bacterium
TAGGCGGATTCGTCCGTGTGGCGGCAGGCCGCACGGACCTGGTGGTGCCCCGTGACAAGCTCACCCAAGCCTGGCGCCGCCTCGTCGAGGCCGGCGCCGTCCCGGCGGGCACCTGGGCGTACGAGGCCCTGCGGGTAGCAGGGCTGCGCCCGCGGCTGGGCGTTGACACCGACGAGCGCACCATCCCGCACGAGGTCAGCTGGATCGGTCCTGCGGTGCATCTGGACAAGGGGTGTTACCGGGGGCAGGAGACCGTCGCTCGGGTAGCGAATCTGGGCCGGCCACCGCGTCGAATGGTGCTGCTGCACCTGGAATCACCCGAGAACCTACCGGCCACGGGTGACCAGGTACGGGCCGGCGAGCGAGTGGTCGGCCGGGTCGGCACCGTGGCCATCCACCACGAACTGGGCCCCATCGCCCTCGCCCTGCTCAAACGCTCAATAGAGCCCGACACTCCCCTGCAAGCCGGCCCCGCATCAGCCGCGATCGACCCCACCTCCATTCCCCCCGACACCGGCGAACCCCCCGGCCGGGCCGCCGTCCGCCGTCTCAAGGGCTAGCGAGTGGCAGGATGAGCGGCGTGATCGAGCGGATACTCGAGCCAGGGTATGTGGCTGGGCTCGGCGAGCTAGCGCTGGAGGAGGTGCGGGCGCGGCGGGATCTCGCGGCGCAGGAGGAGACCAACCTGTCCTACCTTCGACGCCTGTTGCATGCCCGCATCGACATCATGCGCGCCGAGCAGCGTCGCCGCCAGGAAGGCAGCAGCTCTCCTGTCGTGGCCGAGCTGGCGTCGATCCTGGCGGAGAATGCCATCGCTCCGGCCACCGGATCAGGCCGTCACCAAACACTGCAGCCCTCGCAGGCTGAGGCGTACCGCCGTCACATCGAGGCACTGATCGCCGACGTCGATCTGTCCGATGTGGGTTCGCTATCCGATGAGCAGCTGGTCCGCGGGCTAGCGGCCTACCAGGCAGAGGAGACGTCGGTGTCCCGGCGACGCCGTGCACTGCAGCATGTGGTGGACATCTGCAATGCTGAGATCGGTTCCCGGTACGCCCGTGGCACGGCCTCGGTGGACGAGCTGCTCGCCGCGCAACGCCGGCTCGCCGACTGAGAGCGACCCGACACTCCGATCGGGAGCCGCCACGTCGCGTCCGCTGTGTGGAACCCTGTACGGTGGTAACCAACGGATTTGTTGTCGAGCGAACGAGGCCGCCGTTCCCCGGACGGCCCCGTCCCTGCGTGCGAGGGGGTCGAGCCATGGGGCGCGGCCGAGCCAAGGCCAAGCAGACGAAGGTGGCCCGAGAGCTCAAGTACAGCTCTCCCGCCACGGATCTCGAAGCTCTGCAACGCGAGCTGTCCGGCGGCAACGGCGGCAACAACGGTGACAGCTACGGTGAAGCCGACCGCGGCGAAGACGCATACGCCGACGACTACGACGAATACCGTCGATAAGGCTGCTCCGGCACGAGTCAAAACCGTGGATGTTCCCCGCGCAGCAGGGCGCGAGTGGAATCTTTTGAGGCGAGGTCGACGGCGACGTCGCGTGCTTTGTAAACCTCGCCGAGGATCCATGCGGGCACGTGGCGCGCGGTAAGCACGGCCAGGGCCCGATCCACTTCGGTGGGGTTGACCACGGCGATCATCCCAACACCCATGTTGAACGTGCATTCCATCTCCGCCCGCTCCACCCGGCCCCGGCGGGCGATTAACGCGAACTCCGCGGCCGGCGTCCAGCTGTTGCGCTCGAGCACCGCCACCAGGCCGCGTGGCATCACGCGCGACACGTTCGCCACCAGCCCGCCGCCGGTGATATGCGCAAACGTCCGCACCTCGGTCTCCGCAACCAGCGCCAGGCAGTGCTTGGCGTAGATCCGGGTGGGTTCGAGCAGTTGCTCGCCTAGCGTGCGGCCGAACTCCTCAACGTGCCCGTCCAGCGGCATCCGGGCGATGTCCAGCAACACATGGCGGGCCAGCGAGTAACCGTTGGAGTGCAGCCCCGACGAGCCCATTGCCACCACCACGTCACCAGGCCGGACGGACTCGGGCCCGAGGATGGCGTCAGCCTCGACCACCCCCACCCCGGTCGCGGACAGGTCGTAATCCTCGTCGGTCATCATCCCTGGGTGCTCGGCGGTCTCGCCGCCCAGCAGCGCGCAGCCGGCCTGGACGCAGCCGTCGGCGACGCCCCGGACCAGCTCCGCGATGCGTTCGGGTACAACCTTGCCGACCGCGATGTAGTCCTGTAAGAACAGCGGCTCGGCGCCGCAAACCACCAGGTCGTCAACGACCATCGCAACTAGATCGATCCCGATGGAGTGATGGACGTCCATTGCCTGCGCTACCGCAATCTTGGTGCCGACGCCGTCGGTGGCGCTGGCCAGCACGGGTTCGCGCCAGCGATCCAACCTGAGCTTGAATAGGCCAGCGAAGCCGCCGATCCCACCCAGCACCTCCGGGCGGCGAGCCCGTTCGGCGTGCGGGCGCAGCGCAGCGACGGCCCGCTCCCCCGCGGCGATGTCCACCCCGGCCGCGGCGTATGTGGGGCGCGGGCTGTCAATCTCGGTCATGGCAGGCGCTCCAGGTAGCGCGAAACAGGCCCCGACGAGCTGTTACCGCCACGTTACCTGGTCAAAGGGCGACCCGGGCCAGGCGCGCTGGGTTAGGGTCGGCGCAAAGCATCTTCGGCGCCTGCCCCTACCGGCAAGACCGGCGCGGCGTCGCCGGCAATGCCCCGCTCGTTGCCGTCGAGATCTTCGAGCAGGTGCTTGCCGATGGACTCGTCGGGCGGCAGCGGGATCGGATAGCGACCGTCGAAGCAGGCCGTGCACAACCGCGATGCCGGTTGCTCGGAGGCGGCGATGAGGTTAGCCAGGCTGACGTAACCAAGGCTGTCCGCCCCGATGGAGCGCCGGATTCCCTCGACGTCGGCGCCGTTGGCAATCAGCTCAGCGCGGGAGGCGAAGTCGATGCCGTAGAAGCACGGCCAGCGCACCGGCGGGCTGGCGATGCGGACGTGGACTTCGATCGCGCCAGCTTCGCGAAGCATCCGGACCAACGCCCGCTGGGTGTTGCCGCGCACGATGGAGTCGTCCACCACCACCAGGCGCTTACCGCGGATGACGTCACGCAGCGGGTTGAGCTTGAGGCGGATGCCCAGCTGGCGGATCGTCTGGGAGGGCTGGATGAAGGTGCGCCCGACGTAGGCGTTCTTCACCAGGCCTTTCCCGTAGGGGATGCCCGACTGTTCGGCGTAGCCGATCGCGGCTGGGGTGCCTGACTCGGGTACCGAGATGACCAGGTCGGCGTCGACGGGGTTTTCCTTGGCCAGCCGGCGGCCGATCTCCACCCGGGCGGCGTGCACTCCGCGGCCAGCAATCGTGGTGTCCGGACGAGCCAGGTAGACGTACTCGAACACGCACCCCTTGGGGTCGGGGTTGGCGAAGCGGGAGCTGCGCAGACCGTCGGCGTCAATGGCCAGCAGCTCGCCCGGCTCAACTTCCCGGACGAAGCTGGCGCCGACGATGTCTAGTGCCGCGGTCTCGCTGGCCACCACCCAGCCGCGCTCCAGCCTGCCCAGCACCAGCGGGCGGACGCCGTGCGGGTCGCGCGCCGCGTAAAGGGTGCTCTCGTCGCAGAAGACCAGCGAAAACGCGCCTCGCAGCCGGGGCAGCACGCGCAGGGCGGCGCTTTGTATCCCGGTGTCCCGGGCTGCTGCGGCGAGCAGGCTGGTAATCAGATCGGAGTCGGTGGTCGCAACGTTGCGGGCGCCTACCTTACGGGCCTGGATCAGCAGGTCAGCGGTGTTGACCAGGTTGCCATTGTGGCCCAGCGCCAGATTGGACCCGCACGCCGTGGTGTGGAAGGTGGGCTGGGCGTTTTCCCAGGTGGTCGAGCCGGTGGTGGAGTATCGGCAGTGCCCGACGGCGATGTGCCCGATCAGGCTGGACAGCACCTGCTCATCGAACACCTGGCTGACCAGGCCGAGGTCTTTGAACACCAGCACCTGGGAGCCGTCGGAGACCGCGATGCCGGCGGCCTCCTGACCCCGGTGCTGCAAGGCGTACAGACCGAAGTAGGTGAGTTTGGCGACCTCCTCGCCGGGCGCCCACACGCCGAACACCCCGCACTCTTCGCGGGGTTCGGCTTCGCTGGATTCGGCTTCGCGCGGTTCGGTCGGGTCGTCTCGACGGTCGAGGTCTCGTCGGGGCTCTTCATTGCCCACGTGCGACTCCACACTCGGGTTCTGGGCGATACTGTCCAGTCTACGGGCTTAACTACACGCGGCGCCCGAGCAAGGCCAGCAGGCGGGTCTGCGTGTCAGCGTCGTCGCCGACCTCGACTGGAGGGGCGAACAGTCCGGTGGCGACCAGTTGGTCGACCTGCGGTTCGATGAACGCCAGCACGTCGGACACCAGTTCCTCGTCGAGCTGCTCGTCCGCCCCGAGGGCCCGGGCCAGGTCCCACGCGTGCACGGTGAGGTCCATGGTCATCTCCTGGCAGTAGCCTTCGGCGGGTCGGCGCCCGTAGGACAGCTCAACGGATCGCCGTAGTGCACCCGGAGCCGCGAATGCCTCGCGCGCCGCGGCTGCGGCGCTTGCCCAGGCCGTCACCGGATCGTCGCCGAGCTGGTCGCCGTCAAAGCGGTCACCGACGTCCTCAACGGTGGCCCCCTCCAGCAGTAGCGGCACCCACAGCTGCTCGACGACCAGGTGATTCACCAGCTCGCGGACATCCCACTCCGCACACGGTGTGGGGTCGTGCCACTGGTGGGGCGCGACACTGCGCACCCTCCCATCAAATTCCCCCATCGCTGTCACGTACTTCCCCAACGTCATACCCCCATCGTGCCGCTTATCGCATTCCGCGGGCCAAGCGGGTCTTTACCCCGCTGAACCCGTTGACAGCGGCAGGGGTAGCCAGGCGGAGAGATCGGCGCGGGGGCCGGAGGCCGCGACTCGGCCTTCGGCTAGGGCGTCGGGCCAGGTCAGGCGTGCGGTGGCTAGTTGGAGCCAGGTTTTGGGGTCGGTTTCGACGACGTTGGGTGGGGTGCCCCTGGTGTGGCGGGGGCCCGCGATGCACTGCACCGCGGCAAACGGCGGTACCCGCACCTCGACCGCGGCGCCCGGCGCCAGCTGCGCCAGCGCGCGAAGGCTGCTCCGCACAGCCTGCGCCACCTCCGCCCGCCCCGGCTCACCTCCCACCCCATCCAGCCAC
>DATELN010000139.1:0-8846 GCA_035276605.1 Pseudonocardiaceae bacterium
TCATCGACTGCACGGTCCGCTTCACCCGCCCGGTCGTGGTGCCCGACAACGCCGACGGGGCGCTGCTTGAACTGTCCGGGAAGGTGACGAAACGACGCGACGACGGCACCGCCGTCGTCGCCATCACCGCCCGCTGCGCCAACCAAACCGTCCTCGGTCAAGCCATCGCCACTGTTGCGTCCTCACCCCCTTTACCCCGACATGGAGACATATCGGCGTAAACCGGCTGCTGTTTGCGATCACCGCGCGGGCAGCCGGCCAAACGCTACTCCGTCACGCTACTGCCACCATGTGGGTTAAGTAATCTTGTGGGTTAAGTAAGCGGCCTTTTCCTGTGCGGATGCCGGTTAATTGGGTGAATTGTCGGAATCATTAGACGGCACGCAATTTTTGGCTAGCCCAGACGGAGTCTTCCGTCACTACGTAGAAGCGCCTACTCTTCCACGTAGATCACCATGATGCCTAGTACGAATAGGCTAAGTAGTAAGCGCATATAACACTTAGTGTCTATCGACCCTGGGGGTGTCGTGGACAAGCGCTATGAGTCGTATTGCCTGGTAGACCAGTACTTCTACGACTCGACTTCACGACTGCCCGCGCACCCTCGGGACTTCGATCTCAGCCACGTTCCGGCGCCTAAAGGCTGGAGGTCCAGCGACCGCGACAACTGGCATGTGCTCCGTCCGATCGGCGCGGAATTTCCCCAGCAGGGATGGAAGGTCCACGTCTCGGCATGCCCGGACAGTGTTGAGCGCATCCTCGCCACAGTCGCGGACTACTGCATCAAGCGGCGGATAGCCTTTAAGTTCCTGCGCAGCGTCGATGCGCTGTTGCTGGCGAACACAAAGTATGCGAATCGAGGATCCAGCGGCAAGTTCGCGACGATATATCCGGCCGGCGAAGCCCAGCTGGAACAGGTGCTTACCGAGCTCGGCGAGGCGCTAGATGGCAGCGCCGGCCCGTACGTGCTCAGCGATTTGCGCTGGCACAAAGGACCGTTGTATGTCCGCTACGGCAGTTTCGTCGAACGCCACTGCCTGTCAGAAACCGGCTCAGTGGAGCCGGCAATTGTGGACCCGGACGGGCGTTTAGTGCCTGATCGTCGGGATCCGACTTTTCGGTATCCCGACTGGGTGCGCCTGCCAGCATTCCTTAAGCCTCACCTGGCAGCGCGTAACAGTGTGACGGTCGACGGCCTGCCGTATCGGATTGAGCGAGCGTTGCACTTTTCCAACGGGGGCGGACTGTATGTGGGCCGGCATATTGCTACTGGTGCACAGGTCGTGCTCAAAGAGGCCCGGCCGCATGCCGGCTTAGATAAGGACGGCACGGACGCGGTCGCTAGGCTGCGCCGCGAGCAGAAGATGCTCGAGCGGCTCGCTGGGCTGGATACCGTGCCGGCGGTCCACGACGCGTTTACCATCGGGGAGCACCACTTTCTGGTGCTGGAGTACATCGACGCCACTCCGTTGCGCAAGGCTATCGTTAGTCGGTACCCGTTGGTGAAGCTCGGCGCCGACAAGCAGACCATCGCCGAGTACACCGCGTGGGCCCTCGACATCCAAAACAAGGTCGAACGCGCAGTTGATGCTTTTCATGACCGCGGTGTGGTCATCGGAGATTTACACCCGTTCAACGTCCTGCTCCGGCCGGATGGGCGGGTCGCCCTGGTCGACTTTGAGGTCGCGGCCGGCATCGAGGAGGGGCGGCGGCAGACGCTGGCCAATCCGGGCTTCGCCGCCCCGCGGGGTTGCGCCGGCTTCGACATCGACCGTTACGCCCTGGCGTGCCTGCGTCTGTTCTTGTTCCTGCCGCTGACCACCTTGCTGGCGATCGATCGGGCCAAGGCAGTCGACTTCGCCGCTGTGATTTCCGAGTCCTTCCCGGTACCTACCGCATTCCTCGACGAGGCGGTGCAGGTCATCGGGGGCCAGCCGCTGTTTGACTCGCCATATTCGCCCCATCGGTTTGATCCGGAGCGCGACAGCTGGGAACAGATCCGGGCGTCCCTAGCTGGGGCGATCCTTGCCAGTGCAACTCCGGACCGTGATGATCGGCTGTTTCCCGGCGATATCGAGCAGTTCCAGACCGGAGGGCTGAACATCGCTCATGGCGCAGCGGGGGTGCTTTACGCGCTGGAACTCACCGGCGCGGGCCGTTATCCACAGCATGAAGAGTGGCTGCTGCGGCGGGCTATGAACCCGGCTTCGCGAACTGCTCGGCTGGGTTTCTACAACGGCCTGCATGGCGTGGCGTATGTGCTCGACCACCTCGGTTACCGCGCGGAGGCGCTGAAGGTACTCGACATCTGCGCGAGTGAGCTGGGCGCCAACTGGGACCGGTATAGCCTGGATCTGTACGGCGGGCTGGCTGGTATCGGCCTGAACTTGGCGCATTTCGCCGCCACCACGGCAGACCCTTCGATACGTACCGCGGCGTTCACTGTGGCGCAGGCAGTCGCGGACCGGCTGGGAACCGTCGATTCGGTGGGTGAAGTGAGCGGCGGTTCACACCCATACGCCGGGCTGATGCGCGGCTCTGCCGGTCCGGCCCTGCTGTTCATCCGCCTCTACGAGCAGGTGGGTGAGCCTGCCCTGCTCGAGCTGGCGCGAACCGCGCTACGACAGGATCTTCGACGCTGCGTGGTCCGCGACGGCGGGAGCATGGAGGTCAACGAGGGCCGACGGACCATGCCCTACTTAGCCGAGGGCAGTATCGGCATAGGGCTCGTCCTCAAGCACTACCTCGCTCACCGGGACGACGACGAGTTTATTGATGCTATCGGCCATATCAGCCGCCTGGCGCGGGCTCCGTTCTATGCCGCGCCCGGTCTGTTCGCAGGGCGCGCGGGCCTGATCTTGTACCTGCGCCATGGTGGTGCTCTGCGGGATCGCAGCGTCGCTGACCATATCCGCCGGTTGGCCTGGCACGCGGTTGACTACCGGAGCTACCCGGCGTTCCCCGGTACGGAGCTGCTCCGGCTGTCCATGGACCTGGCCACAGGCACCGCCGGGGTGCTGCTCGCTGTCGGCGCCGCGCTGCATCCAGCGCCGGTACACCTGCCGTTCCTCGCTTCCCCACCGTGCAGCCAGGCACAAACTGAGCCCGCGGCATAACCAATCCAATGAAGGAGGTGAATTCACATGGCACTGCTCGACCTCCAGGAGATGGAGCTCCCCGAAGTCTCGGGGGACCCGCTGATGGCCAGCATTGGCGACAGCAACAGCCACGGCAGCGGCGGCTTCAGCTTGATAAGCATCTTGATATGCCTCTAGAAAGCGCTAGTGAGGATCGCAGCCCGGCGCACCCTCACCAGCCGCATGACACCCCGTCCCGGCCACCCGCCGGGGCGGGGTCTGGGCTACCGCCTAACCGGTTAATTGTGCGGACTGTCCAACGCGGGGGTGTCTGGACTTACCTGCTGGTGATTGCGTCGCTCACCCTTGCCAGTGTCGAGACGGTGTTCCCAGCGGTGCTCGGGCGGACCATCGATGCTGTACTCGGTGGCCATGACCCCACGCCGTGGCTGCTGGGCTGCGGGCTGCTGGTCGGGGTACTCATCACCAGCGGCGCCCTCGATAATCTCGCTAGCGGCGTGGGCACCGCCCGGGCGACCGCATGGTTACGCAGGTCTGTTCTCGACCACGTTCTCGCAATGGGCACGCACTCAGCGTGCCGGTTCCAGGTGGGCGACATTACTTCCCGCATGGTCGGCAATGCCGCGGACACTGGGCGGGCCAGTGCAGTGCTGATTCGGGCGGTCGCGGCGTTAGTGCCTGCGCTCGGCGGCATCGTCGCGCTCGCCTTCATCGACCCCTTGCTTTGCCTGACCTTTCTCGTCGGGGCCCCGGTGCTGCTGGTCATTGTGCGCAGCAATGTCCGGAATTCCTCCGAGCTGGCCGAGCGTTACCTGCACGCGCAGGGCTGTATCGCCGCTCGCCTGGTCGACGCGCTGGCCGGCGCACGGTCCATTGCGGCCGCGCGGACTACGGCCCGGGAGCGCCGGCGCGTGCTCGCGCCGCTACCCGAACTGCACAGCGCCGGAATGGGCATGTGGCGGGTGCAAACCCGCCTCGTCGCCCAGCAGGCGCTGCTGGTTCCCTTGCTGCAGGTCGCGGTCCTGGCGGTGGCTGGTATCGAGCTTGGGCAGGGACGGATCAGTCCGGGGCAGGTGGTGGCGGCAGCCCAGTACGCCGGGTTGGCCGCGGGCATCAGCTCCGCGGTGACCTCGGTGGCGCGATTCGCCCGGGTGCGCGCCGCCGCCAGTCGGACCGCCGAAGTCCTGGCTGAACCCGCGGCGGCATATGGAGCCGCAGCCCTGCCTGACGGCCATGGTCGGGTGGAGTTTCGCGCAGTCACGGTCAGGGAGCGAGGTATCCCGGTGCTGCGAGACCTCGACCTGGTGATTCCCGGCGGTGCTCTCGTTGCGGTCGTGGGGCGCAGCGGAAGCGGAAAGTCTCTGCTGGCCGCACTCGTCGGTCGGCTGATGGATCCGGACTCCGGGCAGGTTTTGCTCGACGGGGTGCCATTACCGGAGCTGGATCAGCGTGAGCTGCGCAGCGCCGTCGGCTACGGCTTCGAACGTCCGGCGCTCATCGGGGACACTCTCGCCGACGTAATCGCATTCGGCGAGCACATCCCGAACCAGCGCGAACTGGTTGCCGCGGCTCGCGCGGCGCGCGCCGATGATTTTATTCGGCGGATGCCCGACGGGTATCGGACGAAGCTGGCCGACGCGCCGATGTCCGGCGGCGAGAGGCAGCGGATCGGACTTGCGCGCGCGTTCGTTCAAACCGGACGGGTGCTCGTGCTCGACGATGTCGCCGCAAGTCTGGACACCGTCACCGAGCATCACATCAGGCAGGTACTGACCGGCGCGCTGGCCGACCGCACCCGCGTCATCGTCGCGCACCGGGCCTCCACCGCCGCTCATGCTGACCTCGTCGTATGGCTCGCCGATGGCAGGGTGCGCTGCCTTGGGTCGCACCACGAGCTGTGGAAGCAGCCGAGCTACCGCGCGGTGTTCGACGAGGGGCCTTCGTCAGGCGTTCCGCATCCAAGGAACCCCGCATGACGACCGCGGCAGCAGGCTGGCCGCAGGCAGCCCACTGGCGCCTGCTGTTCGGTGTGCTCCGGGCTCGGCGCGCGCTGCTCGGGCGTGTGTTCATTTGGTCGGCTGTTGCGGCGGTGCCGGCTTTCCTGTCCGGCCGCCTGGTCGCCGCTGCGGTCGACCGTGGCTTTCTGGCCAACCGACCCGCGTTGGGCTTCGGCTGGTTGGGCTTGCTGGCGCTGGCCGCGCTCGTTGGCGCAGTCGGGACTCGCCAGACCTACCTGCGGCTTGCGGAACTCATCGAGCCATTCCGGGACGATCTGGTTGATCTCGTCGTGAGCGGTGTGCTGCGCCGATGCGCTATCGGTGGTGTATCGGCCGGCAATACTGCGGTGGCCCGGCTGACTCACCAGGTGGACATGGTCCGGGAGTCGTTGGCCAGCGTGATCATGGTGTCGCAGGTGTTCCTGGTGACCGCGACGAGCGCGCTGCTCGGTCTGTTTGGCCTGGCCCCCCTCGCCGTCGCACTGGTCCTGCCTCCGCTGCTACTGGGTCTCGGGCTTTTCGTAGGGGCGCTGCGGGCCATGGCTAGCTGCCAGCGGGCCGCGATCGTGGCCGATGAGGGCATCGCTGAGGCGGTCACCACGGTGGCGAACGGGTTACGCGACGTCGTCGCGTGCGGCGCCGAGGACCAGGTGCGTTCGATGGCGGGTCGTACCATCGACACGCAGGAGTACGCGGCGGCTCGGCTGGCCCGGGTGACCACCATGCGGACCACGGCGCTAGGCATCAGTACCTGGGTTCCGCTGCTGCTCATCCTCGTCGGGTCACCGTGGCTGGTGGCGCATGGCGCCACGACCGGCACGGTGCTCGGCGCCATCACCTACGTGTCCATGGCGCTGCAGCCGGCCCTGCGCACCTTGATCCGCGGCATTGGTGGTAGCGGGCTGTGGCTGCTGGTCACCTTGCGTCGCATCGTCGAGGCTGCGGAACTCCCGGCCCCCGAGGCCGGCGGAGCCCCACTGCGCCCGGATCCACCGCCTGACCCTTGCCCGCACGGATCGGGCTTGGAACTGCGTGGTGTCACGTTCGCGTATGGCCGTCATGCTGACCCGGTGATCCGTGACCTCGACCTTTTGGTGCCCGACGGCGACCATCTGGCCGTCGTCGGCCCGAGCGGGGTGGGCAAGTCGACCCTGGCCGGAATAGTCGCTGGTCTGCTGACGCCGCAGGCCGGCCAGGTGCTGCTGGACGGCGTGGAGCTGGGGCGCTGGGACGGCGACGAGCTGGCCGGGCACCGGGTGTTGATCCCGCAGGAGGCGTACGTCTTTGCCGGCACGGTGGAAGAAAATCTGACCTATCTGCGTGATGACGCCACAGTGGCCGACCTGGAGCAGGCCATCGACGCGGTCGGGGCGCGGGCACTGGTCGAGCGCCTGGGTGGGTATCGCGCCGAGGTGGACCCGGCGGCGCTGTCGGCCGGTGAGCGGCAGCTGATCACGTTGGCTCGCGCCTACCTGTCACCGGCGCGGTTGGTGATTTTGGATGAGGCCAGCTGCCATCTGGATCCGGCGGCGGATGCCCGGGTGGAGCGGGCCTTTGGCCAGCGTTCGGGCACGCTGGTGGTGATGGCGCACCGGATCAGCTCGGCGTTGCACGCCCGCAGAATTCTGGTGCTGGATGGCAACCGGTCGCTGGTGGGTACCCACCAGGAGTTGCTGGACTGCTCGCCGCTCTACCGCGACCTGGTGGGCCATTGGCAACCAATGCAGGTAGACAGTGCCGCCAGGTGAACTCCGGGAGACCGCGGATTGGTGCCACGGACTGGGCTGACTCGCCGGGTTAGGGCTTTAAACTGGGCAGTTGGAGGGCGCCGGCCTAGTTGCCCTACACTCTGTGCGGCTGGGTTACCAGCGGATCTCTCGTGCTCGGTGATGGCCGGCGCGCGGGTTTTAGGGGTGTAGCTCAACTGGCAGAGCAGCGGTCTCCAAAACCGCAGGTTGCAGGTTCAAGTCCTGTCGCCCCTGCGTATGACCTGAATAGACGTATTTCGGCAAGGACACGCCAACCGCCAATGGTACGGCGAAGCGGAGGATCAGCAGCGTGAGCGAGGATGGCGCCCGCGAGACGGAGGACCGGCTGGATAACGCCGACGCTCCGCACGCCGCTGCCGCTGTGCGCCGCGAGCGATTGGCCCAGGTCCCGTCGACTGCGGGCAAGGGCCATCCCACCAGAGCCCGGGATGCTGCCGATACCAAGGCGGCAGCACCGGCCCGGCTCATGCGGTTTCTCCGCGAGGTCGTTTCCGAGCTCACCAAGGTCATCTGGCCCAGCCGCCGGGAACTGGTGGTCTACACCTCCGTCGTGCTGGTTTTCGTCAGTTTCATGGTGGCCTTCGTAGCGTTGCTGGACATGGGGCTGGGCAGGTTAGTGCTGAGTGTGTTCGGCTGATGCCGGATACCCAGGCGCCGGTGAGCACGGCGAGACGTAAGGATAGAAAGCGAGAAAGACAGTGACTTTCCCCGGAGGAACCTCCGCCGACGAAGGGCAGGAGCTGACGGGGCTGTTCGGCGACGTCCCAACCCAGGCTGTAGCGGCGGATGCTGAGCAATATGCCGAAGTGACCGAAGCCCCCTCGGCCAAGGCGGCTGACCCGGTCGAAGAGCTCCGTGCCGAGCTGACCGCCGCTCCCGGTGAGTGGTACGTCGTGCACTCCTACGCCGGCTATGAGAACAAGGTGAAGGCCAACCTGGAGACCCGGATCCAGACGCTGGACGTCGAGGACTACATCTTCCAGGTGGAAGTGCCAACCGAAGAAGTCACCGAGATCAAGAACGGCCAGCGCAAGCAGGTGCAGCGCAAGGTGCTGCCCGGCTACATCCTGGTCCGGATGGACCTCAACGACGCGTCATGGAGCGCCGTACGCAACACCCCAGGGGTCACCGGGTTCGTCGGGGCAACCTCGCGGCCTTCGCCGCTTACCCTGGAGGAGGTGCTGAAGTTCCTCGCACCGCGGGTGGCGCAGCCGAAGGTGCCGGCTGGAGCAGCTAAGCAGGCCGGTGCTGCCGGTGGCGCCAAGCCGACCGTCGAGGTGGATTACGAGGTGGGTGAGTCCGTCACCGTCATGGACGGCCCGTTCGCCACGTTGCCGGCGACGATCAGCGAGGTCAACGTCGACGCACAGAAGCTCAAAGTGCTGGTATCGATCTTCGGTCGGGAGACACCGGTCGAGTTGTCGTTCAGCCAGGTCGCCAAGATTTAGCGCAGGAAGGGATCATGCCCCCCAAGAGACGAAAGAAGCTCGCCGCTACCGTGAAGCTCGCCCTGGAGGCCGGAACCGCAAATCCGGCTTCAGTCGGGCAGGCGCTCGGTCCGCACGGTCTGAACATCATGGAGTTCTGCAAGGCCTACAACGCTGCGACGCAGAACAATCGCGGCGAGGTTGTGCCTGCGGTGATCTCAGTCTACGAGGACCGCTCGTTCGACTTCGTGCTCAAGACTCCGCCGGCCTCGGTGCTGCTGCTCAAAGCGGCCGGGATCGCCAAGGGCTCGGCCGAGCCGCACAAGGTCAAAGTCGCCAAGATCGGCCGCGATCAGCTGCGGGCAATCGCTGAGCGCAAGCGCGAAGACCTCAACGCCAACGACGTCGACGCCGCCATCAAGATCATCGCGGGTACCGCCCGATCCATGGGCATCACGGTGGTCGACTAGCGAACTTGGTGTTGCCATGGTTTGTGAACTCGACGCCACCGACGTTTCGGTGCCGCCGAATGTCGCTGGCGTCGAGTTCACGGAT
>DATELN010000140.1:0-3592 GCA_035276605.1 Pseudonocardiaceae bacterium
CCGGCTGCACAGGCGCAGGCGGCTTCGGCGGCGCAGCCGGCGGCTCAGGCGGGACAGCCGGCGGCTTGGGCGGGGCCGCCTCCGGTTGCACCGGCGCAGGCGGTTTGGGTGGGGCAGCAGGCGGCTTCGGCGGAGCAGCAGGCGGCTTGGGCGGAGCCGGCACAGGCGACTCTGGGCGAGCAGGCGCAGCTCTCTTAGGCGGCGCAGCCGGCCGCTTCGGCGGGGCCGGCGCAGACGACTTTGGCCGCACAGGCGCAGGACCCTTGGATGGGCCAGCAGGCGGCTTAGCCGGGGCAGTCGGCGGCTTCGGCGACGCTGGTGGTCCCCCTCCACCAGAGGAAAAGCTGATGGAGCCGCCCGCTTGGTAACGCTTAGACGCTGGCGACGGCGCCTCCACCTGCTGGTCGGGCTTCTCGACGATGCTGATCCGCCGGCGGCGAGCTAGCAACAAACCCACGGCCAGCGCGACCAGCAACGCCACCGCGATGGCGATGGAGATCCAGACCACGCTCGACACCTGACCATCCTGGCATCCACCCGCGTAAGTAAGCAGTAGTGGTCAACAACCGGCGGGCACAAACCGGCCAGCTGGGACCGGAAGGTGGTATTCCGGACACCGGGGGCACCAGTTCGCGCGTCCTCGAAGGAGGCTAAAACGGTGGGATGTCGTCGCCGGGATGCGGTCTCGGCTGTGGTGAGGATGCCCCTTCAGGCCTCGTCGAAGGCTGCCAGGCAGGCGGTCGAGACCTGAAGTTTCACGGTCGCGCGGCAGGCCGCCATGCAGCCAGGTGCGCCGGTGGGTCGGGCGGTGGTGATCCCGCAATGGCTAAGCTGGCCCTGCTCGTCAGTGATCGCGAAGCGCCACTGGGCGCCGCCCAGCGTCGTGGCGAGTTCCGGGCCAGCCCAGCGTGCACCGGTCCCAGCCGGCCAGCTCGGCGGGTACTCGTCATGCCCGAGCAGATGGCGATGGCCAACTTTTGATCTGCTCGATGAGCTGACCCGTGGTCAGTCTCGCCGCGCGGGGTAGCAACTCGTCGCACAGCACGCGCCTAATCCAGGTGCAGCTGAGTGGTCCAGTCCGAGAACACCCGGGCGCGGGGCTCGTCCAGCACCCCGGCATACATCGGGAACTGCGGGCAGCCGTATCACCAGGTCGTACCCTAGGCCGAACTGGGCATTAGCGGCTCGTCAGGTAAGCAGAAGAGCAGCGCGAATCTCATCGGCGGAAAACTCATCAGGCATGGCCATGCGGAGTGATTCACCAGCCGGGCCGACGCCGCACAACCCGACTTCGAAGATGGCAGCCACCAGCCGGGCTCGCTCGTGATTGACCTGCCGGTACCGCGCTGTGAGCACTTCGACACAGTCATAACCCGATAAGCTGGGCAGTCCCAGTCCAGCGAGAGCACGCGTCAACTCCGGACCTGGCAGATATCCGCAAAATTCTCGGAATCAACTGCTGGACCGTCACGAACAACACACTACAACCCGACCCTGACAGTCTGATGACGATCAGGGCGTTACTGCGATCCCACTTGCGATATCAGCAGCTCGGTGAACTCCGGTGCGGCGCGGGCGTCGAATTGCTCGTGACGGTACCGGGTCACCAGCGAGAGTCTTTTCCCACTGGTGACGACGCCGATGGAAACGCTGCAGGTGGGATCGCATCACTGTGCAGTGCAATGCGGCGACGAGAACGTCGTTAATCGTCGTGTTGGGGGGCCGCTGCACGAGCCCCGACGTTGTCTCGCCGATAATGAAAGCACGAAAGACAAATCCGAAACTATCGCGGTGGGCACCGCCGACAACGGCGATCCGGCTTGGCGGATCGAGCGCATCATCCAATTGTCGCAGCAGTTCTAGGTCCCGTGACCATTTTTCTGTACGAGTCTTCGGGACGAGGAATGAGCCCAAGTCGCGAGCTTCGGCGAGGGAAAGGGGATCCGGGGGGTCCGGCTCACGCCGGTAGAGCCGGGCGATGGTCTGCATCAGGCGCACCACATCGACTCCGTCGGCGACGGGATGGCTGGCCGACAGCAGGATGAGGTCCCCGTCGGGTCGCCGGGCCAGCGCTATGCGAAATCCCGGACTGGCGTCCAGGGGGATGGGTGGGGTGTACAGCTCGGTCCGCAGGGCCTCCATCGCGGTGGTGTCCGGGCAATCCACCACCCGCAACGGATCACAATCCACTTCCTCGGAGATTTCCCACTGGTAGGAGCCCGCACCCGGGTCTGCCTTGGCCAGTCGAGCCCGGGCCGTCGGATGGCGCTGGCAACACGACCGCACCGCCTGCCGGACCGGTCAGTGTCCAAGTGGTGCTCAGCACTCACCTCGAACTGGACGTTCCACGCCGCGCGAGTCTCCTGCAAAATCAGCAGCGATTCGTCCAACATGGTCAACGGCAGAGCCATGCGGCATCCCCCACTGAATGATTCCCGCGTTAAGCGGCACCAGCTGAATCCGCGGAGCCACGCAGCCGCTGCGAGATCACCGTGGTCACGCCGTCGCCACGCATGCTTACCCCGTACAGTGCATCGGCAACCTCCATTGTTGCCTTCTGGTGCGTGATCACGATCAGCTGCGAGCGGTCTCGCAGCAGCTCGAATAGCGCAATCAGGCGGTTGAGGTTGGTGTCGTCCAGCGCCGCCTCCACCTCATCCAGCACATAAAACGGCGACGGGCGGGCCCGGAAAATCGCTACCAGCATGGCCACCGCGGTGAGCGCTTTCTCCCCGCCGGACAGCAGTGAGAGCCGCTTGACCTTCTTTCCGGGAGGGCGGGCTTCGACCTCGATGCCGGTGGTGAGCATGTCGTCGGGCTCGGTGAGCAGCAACCGTCCTTCCCCGCCGGGGAACAGTGCCGCGAATACGGTCTCGAATTCGCGCGCCACGTCATGAAACGCCTCGGTGAAGACCTCGAGAATTTTCTCGTCGACCTCGGCGATGACGGTGAGCAGATCACGACGAGTGGATTTGAGATCCTCCAACTGGGTGGACAGGAACCGGTAGCGCTCCTCCAGGGCGGCGAACTCCTCCAACGCCAGCGGGTTGACCTTGCCAAGTAGAGCCAGGTCACGTTCGGCGCGTTGGGCACGGCGGCTCTGCATATCCCGGTCGTAGCAGGCCGGCTGCGGGGCACTGACCGACTCGCCACGCTGGACCGCCAGCTCATATTCGGCCACCTCGGCAGCTGACGGCGGCACCGGCACATCCGGCCCGTACTCGGTGACGAGGTCGTCTAGACCGATACCAAAGTCGTCGGAGATTTTGGTCTCGAGTTGCTCGATACGGAGTCGCTGCGCAGCGCGCACCAGCTCGTCCCGGTGCACCGTGTCGGTGAGCTTGTCCAACTCAGCGGCGAGCTCATGGACTAACGAGCGGACCTGCGTGAGGCTGTCTTCTTGCTGCGCCCGTTCCAGGCTTACGGCATCCCGCTCGGTCACGGCCCGGTGCAGCGATATCTCGATGCGAGCCAACGCCAGCTCCCCAGCCCCTACGACTTCCTCGGCCACCGCGGCGCCACGCTGGCGGGCCGCAGCGGCAGCTAGCGCCCGTTGCCGGGCCACCCGCTCAGCCTGGGCCTTGCGGCGCAA
>DATELN010000141.1:0-17541 GCA_035276605.1 Pseudonocardiaceae bacterium
CTGGGTCAGGCGATGGGCGCGGCGCCGTTGCGGGTGCTGTGCGACACCGCGGTGGGTCACCTGCTGCTGGTGGTCGGCACCGCGCTGGCGTGCGCCGGGGTGTGGTGGAGTGCCCGGCTGATCTCACGGGCGGTGCCGGCATGACGGCTGAGGTAGTAGCGAGCTTGCTGGTCGCGGCTGCACTGGTGGTGGCACCGGGTTCGGCTGGACCCCGCGCGCGGTTGCCGCAAGCTGGCGATGCTGGCTGTACCCCCGGCGACACTTGCCGTGCTTCCGGCGTTCTGGTGTGGCCATTCGGATCGCGCGCGGATATCGGTAGCCAGCCGCTGGAGCTGGCCGCAGCGTGGGAACTGCTCGCCGCCTGCCTGCAGGCGGGGATCCCGATGGCGGTGGCGCTACGAGCTGTCGCGGCCCGGCCTGCTGCACCAGCCGGGCCGGCGTTGCGGCGCACCGCGGAACTGCTCGTGTTGGGCGCTAGCCCGACGCAGGCTTGGCAACCGGCGCTGGAGTGCCCCGCCACTGCCCGGCTGGCCAGATCCGCCCAGCGCAGCGGCCGCGGCGGCGGCGCGCTGGCCGACTTCCTCATCCGGCTGGCCGGGCAGCTGCGAGCCGACGCTCAGGAGCAGTCCGAGGCCCGCGCGCAACGGGCCGGAGTGCTCATTGCCGCCCCGCTGGGGTTGTGCTTTCTGCCCGCTTTTCTCGCCATCGGGGTCGCGCCGGTACTGATCGGACTGGCCGGTGGCCTGATGTCGCAGTGGTAATCAACAAAAGGAGTACCTCATGATGATCAAGATTTTTCAGCGGTGGCGCCGGACGGTGGTCGGTGACGCCGGGATGAGCACCGTCGAATACGCGATCGGGACGATCGCCGCAGCGGCCTTCGCCGCCGTGCTCTACAAGATCGTGACCGGCGGTGCGATCACTACCGCGCTCACCGACTTGGTGCAGCAGGCGCTGTCCGTGAAGTTCTGATGGCTTGCCTTGACGGGCCCGGTGACCGCGGCGCGGTCACCGTGGAGGCGGCCCTGGCGCTGTGCTCGCTGGTCGCGGTACTGGCTGTGATGCTGGCGGCGGTGTCCGCGGTGGCGGCGCAGTTGCGGTGTGTCGACGCCGCTCGCGAGGCCGCGCGGCTGACCGCACGAGGCGAGCAGGACCGGGCGCAGCAGTTCGCCCGGCGCATCGCCCCGCGTGGTGCGACGGTAACGGTGACCGTTGAGGGTGACGAGGTGCTCGCGCGCGTCTCGGCGAACCCGGTGGCTGGACTGTTGCCCGGGATCAAGGTCGGGGCTGAGGCCGCTGCAGTCATGGAGCCGGTGGCGGCGCCATGACGCGCTTCAGAGGCTTTGTCAAGGACTGTGACGACCGTGGCGTGGCGACCGTGTGGGCGGCGGTGGCGGTCTCAGTGCTGGTCAGCATCGCGGTATGCGGGTTACAGCTGGGCGAGGCACTGGTTACCCGCCATCACGCCGAGGCGGCGGCCGATCTGGCCGCGCTGGCCGCAGCCGCAGGCGTGCTGCTCGGCGAGCAGCACGCCTGCGGCCAAGCCCGTCGAGTCACCGACCGGATGCGGGTGACGCTGGTGTCCTGCCGGACCCACGACTGGGACATTCTGGTGGATGTCGCCGCACGACCGCCCGGCTGGCTCGGCGCCCTCGGAACCGCCATCGCACAAGCCCGCGCCGGCCCCGCCTGACCCGCCCCACCACCCCGCGTGTCGCGCCCCTGTGCCCGGTTGTCGGGCCCTGGTGGTCGGTGTGTCGGGCTCACCGGCTACGGCGCAACCGGTTTCGACCCTGCCTTAGCCGAAACCGCTGACCGCGACCGCCTGCTAGGTACCGGCGTGGATGAGTTGTTCGCGGCGTAGGCAGTTCCCAGAGCACCGAGTACCGCGTCGAGCACCGTGATGGCACCGGCCTTGTCCAGCGGGTCGTTGGCGTTACCGCATTTGGGCGACTGCACGCAGGAGGGACAGCCAGCAGGACACTCGCAGGCGGCGATCGCGTCCCGCGTCGCGGTCAGCCAGGGAACCACAGCGGCGTACGCACGGTCGGCGAAGCCGGCACCGCCGGGATGCCCGTCGTGCACGAACACAGTGGGCTCGCCGGTGTCGGGATGCAACGCGGTGGACACGCCACCGATGTCCCACCGATCACAAGTGGCGACCAGCGGCAGCAGGCCGATCGCGGCGTGCTCGGCGGCGTGCAACGCCCCCGGCCACGCGGCCGAAACAAGGCCCGCGTCCGTCAGCACCGCCTCCGAGATGGTGAACCAGACCGCCCGGGTACGCAGTGTCGACGCCGGCAGGTCCAGCGGCACCGTGTCGAGCACCTCACCCGAGAGCAGCCGGCGCAGGTAGCTGACCACCTGGGAGGTCACCTCCACTTCGCCCAGCGCCACCGCCACCCCACCGCGACGCTGACGGTGCAGCGACGACACGACACGGATATCCGTGACGGACCGAGCCGAGGTATGCCAAGAAGGCTCCTCGGGATGCACCAGTGCGACACCAGAATTCAGGTCGAGCTCGTCGACGACGAAGGAGTCCCCGCGGTGCAGATACACCGCGCCCGGGTGCACCGTGGTGCCGGCCGATCCGGCATCGACGGTCCCGAGCAGCCGACCTGTGGCGACCTCCACCACCGCCACCTGCGCCCCGCCCGACCCGCGGACATCGAGGTCTGGGTGCGGGCGCTGGCGGGCACAGGCCCAGAACCATCCGCCGGGCCGTCGGCGCAGCACACCCTCAGCGACTAGCTCGTCGACCACCGCACGGGCCACGTCACCGCCCAGCAAGTCAACGCAGGCGTCGGTCAGCGGCAGCTCAGCGGCCGCGCAGGCCAGCTGCGGGTGCAGCACATAGGGGTTGGTCGGGTCCAGAACGGTGGCCTCCACCGCCGCTCCGAGCAGCGCCGCACCGTGGTGCACCAGGTAGGTGTCCAGCGGGTCATCGCGCGCAACGAACACCACCAGCGCCCCCGACCCGGCCCGACCGGCCCGTCCGGCCTGCTGCCAGAACGACGCCCGGGTACCGGGATAGCCGGCCAGTACCACCGCGTCGAGCCCGGCGATGTCCACCCCCAGCTCCAACGCATTGGTCGACGCAACTCCCAGCAAATCCCCCGAGTCCAGCGCAGCCTCCAAAGCCCGGCGCTCCTCGGCGAGATAACCGGCCCGGTATGCCGCGACCTGCCCGGCGAGGTCACCCGCGCAGGCCGCGGTCAGCGCCCGCTGGGCCCCCAACGCGGTCAGCTCCGCACCCCGCCGGGAGCGGACGAACACCAGCGTGCGGGCGCCCTCCAACACCAGGTCAGCCAGCAGCCGGGCCGACTCCGCGCCGGCCGAGCGCCGCACCGGCGCACCGTTCTCCCCGGTCACCTCGTCCAGCAATGGCGGCTCCCACAGCGCGACGGTGCGCTCACCGCATGGCGAGCCGTCCTCGGTGACGGCCACGGTTTCCAGGCCGGTCAGCCGCGACGCCGACGCAGCCGGGTCCGCAACGGTCGCCGAGGCCAGCAGGAAGACCGGAGACGCCCCATAGCGCGCTGACACCCGGCGCAACCGGCGCAGCAGCAAGGCGACGTGCGAGCCGAACACCCCGCGGTAGGCGTGGCACTCATCAATCACCACGAACCGCAGCCGCCGCAGCAGCCGCGACCAACGGTCATGCCGGGCGAGCAGGCCGTGATGCAGCATGTCCGGGTTGGTGAACACCCACCGCGCGTGCGCGCGCACCCAGTCCCGCTCGGCCATCGGGGTATCCCCGTCATAGCTGGCCAGCCGCACCCCAGCCAACCCCAGCGCCTCGGCGGCCCGGATCTGGTCGGCCGCCAACGCCTTGGTCGGCGCCAGATACAGCGCGGTAGCTCCCGGGGCGGCCAGCAACTCGGTGAGCACCGGCAGCTGGTAGCTCAATGACTTGCCCGACGCGGTACCAGTGGCGACCACCACATGGCGGCCAGCCCGGGCCAGTTCCGCGACCGCCACTTGATGTATCCAGGGCATCGACACGCCCGCCTCAACGAGCGACACGCGGAGCTGGTCGGGAACCCACTCCGGCCAGTCCACGGTAGTCGCCGCCCGTGCCGGAATCGTCGTGACGTGCCGCAGCGGCGATTCCCCGGCAGCAGCCGGATTGCCGGCTCCGCCGGCGGTGACGAGCAGCCGCTGCAATAGGACCTGCCCGCAGTGCGCCACGCATCCCCACGCTAATGCAGCGCCTGCCGTGAACTCGACCACACCGACATTTCCCGGCGCCAAAAGGTCGCTGCGGTCGAGTTCACGGTGGCTATCCGCGCCCAGAACCGGTACCGGCCGAGCTCACCTGCGCCGGCACGCTTAGACTGGCCGGCCGTGACGCCGTGAATGCGGCGCCATGCGGTGGGCTGCGCGGAAATCAGGGAGGGCCGATGTCCCGGTATAACCTCGCCCAAGGCGGGGGCCTCGAGCTGAGCGGGGGCGACTACACCGTTGTCGGGGTAGTCGCCGCGGTCGCTCTCGCCGCGCTGGCCGTCGGCGCTGTCCTGCTCAAAGAAGTGTTACGCGCCGGGCAGGGTACCCCGCGCATGCAGGACATTGGCCGTGCAGTCCAGGAGGGTGCCTCGGCCTACCTGAACCGGCAGTTCAAGACGCTGTCCGGGTTCGCCGTGATCGTGTTCCTGCTGCTTTTTGCGCTACCAGCCGCCGACCTCAGTGAGCGGGTCGGTCGGTCGATCTTCTTCCTGGCCGGGGCACTGTTCTCGGCGTCGATCGGCTACCTGGGCATGTGGCTGTCTACCCGGGCGAATATCCGGGTCGCCGCAGCGTCTAACGAGCCGGCCGGCCGTGAGAAAGCGATGCGCATCGCATTTCGCACCGGTGGCGTGGTCGGCATGTCCACCGTCGGGCTTGGACTGTTCGGCGCCTCGCTGGTGGTGCTGGTCTACGCCGGGCACGCGCCACGCGTACTGGAAGGTTTCGGCTTCGGCGCCGCGCTGCTGGCCATGTTCATGCGGGTTGGGGGCGGCATCTTCACCAAAGCCGCCGACGTGGGCGGTGACCTGGTCGGCAAGGTCGAGGCGGGCATCCCCGAAGACGACCCACGCAACGCCGCCACCATCGCTGACAACGTCGGCGACAACGTCGGCGACTGCGCCGGCATGGCCGCCGACCTGTTCGAGTCCTACGCCGTGACCCTGGTCGCGGCGCTGATCCTGGGCACCGCGGCGTTTGGCCTCAAGGGCCTGCTGTTCCCGCTGATCGTGCCGGCCATCGGGGTGGTCACCGCAGTGATCGGGGTGTACGTCACCCGAGCCCGGGCCGGTGAGCCAGGGTTAAGAGCGATCAACCGATCCTTCTACATCGCCGCGACAATCTCCGCCATCGCTTGCACCATCGCCGCGTTCCTCTACCTGCCCCGCACCTTCAGCGGCCTGGCCGGGGTGACCCAGGTCGACGGCCGGCCGGTCAGCGAGCTCACCGGCAGCCCGGCGGTCATCGCCGCCGTCGCCGTGATCATCGGTATCGTGTTGGCCGGGATCATTTTGTGGCTCACCGGCTACTTCACCGGCACCGAGCACCGGCCGGTCCGCGACGTCGGCAACAGTTCACTGACTGGGGCCGCCACGGTCATCCTGTCCGGGATCTCGATCGGTTTTGAGTCGGCGGTCTATACCGCGCTGGTGATCGGTGCCGCCGTGTTCGGGGCCTACCTGCTGTCCGGGGTGGTCACCGTCTCCCTGTTCGCCGTCGCGCTGGCCGGCACCGGCCTGCTCACCACCGTCGGTGTCATCGTCGCAATGGACACCTTCGGCCCGGTCAGCGACAACGCCCAGGGCATCGCCGAGATGTCCGGCGACGTGAAGGGCGACGGCGTGGGCATCCTCACCGAGCTCGACGCGGTGGGCAACACCACCAAGGCGATCACCAAGGGCATCGCGATCGCCACCGCGGTACTCGCTGCGACAGCACTGTTCGGTTCCTACCGCGACGCCATCCGCTCCGCCGCCGCCAACCTGGACCTGAACGCGGCGTTCAACGTCTCGGTGCCCAATGTCCTGGTCGGTCTGGGCATCGGAGCCGCGGTGGTGTTCATGTTCTCCGGCCTGGCCATCAACGCCGTGGGCCGGGCGGCCGCAGCCGTGGTCTACGAGGTGCGCCGGCAGTTCCGGGAAAACCCGGGAATCATGGACTACTCGGTGCGGCCCCAGTACGGGCGAGTGGTCGACATCTGCACCAAGGACTCGCTGCGCGAGCTTGCTACGCCGGGCCTGCTGGCGGTGCTGGCGCCGATCGCGGTGGGCTTCGGCCTCGGGGTTGGCCCGCTGGCCGGGTACCTGGCCGGCGCGATTGTCACCGGCACCCTCATGGCGATCTTCCTGGCCAACTCCGGCGGCGCCTGGGACAACGGCAAGAAGCTCGTCGAAGACGGCAACCATGGCGGCAAGGGCTCCGAAGCGCACGCCGCCACCGTGATCGGCGACACCGTCGGCGACCCGTTCAAAGACACCGCAGGACCGGCCATCAACCCGCTGATCAAGGTGATGAACCTGGTATCGGTGCTGATCGCGCCGGCGATCGTGACGATCTCAGCGTTGCCCAACGCCCTCGGGATCCGGGTGGGCATCGCGCTGTTCGCGGCGGCGGTTATCGTGGTCGCCGTCGTGGTGTCCAAGCGGCGTTCCACCTCGCTGGTCGGCGCCGATGCCACACCAGCTCCCCAGGTCAGCGCACGGCCTGGCGCTGCGTAATCCTAAGCAAGGAGAACATGTGCCCTCATTACGTTGCCGTGCCGGTGTCGTGCTGACACTGACAATCGGCGGGCTGGTGCTGGCGGGTTGCGGCTCGGGCTCTGGCGATGCCAAGTCCGCGCCAGCTGCCGCGCAAAGCTCTGATCCAGTGGCCTGGACAGGTACGTTCTGCGGCGGTCTCGGTGATGTGATCAGCGGAGTGTCTGCGATCGCAAAGTCGGACCCGTCGCCGCAGGGCCAAAAAGATGGGCTGCTCAAGTTCTCCGATATCGCCCAGCAGGCGTTCACCAACACCGCGCAGAAGCTGGAAAAACTGGGCCCGCCCCGAATCAAGGATGGGAAGCAGGTTCAGCAGACCGCGGTGGGCTTCTTCACCACCGCGGCGGGCACCGTCGGTGCCCAGCGCGCCAAGCTCGCCGCGTTGGACGCGAAAGACCCGGACTTCGCGAACAAAGCCAGCCATCTCGGCGGCCCTGATCTGACCGCGGCCAGCGCCCAGATGAAGGACCTGACGGGCAACCCGGAGCTCGCGCCCGCGTTTCGCAACGCACCGCAATGCCAGCATCTGGCGGCTGCGGCGGCTGGGAAATAACGCGCCGATGGGTTGAGTTGACCAGCGTGGCGTCAGGCAATAGCGCTGGTTGTTGGCGAGGGCTTGTGCGACGCTAACTGCCTTCCGTTGCCAAGTTGTGCACACTGTGACTTGGCGGGACGCAGCGCGGGGGTCGGGGTATCAGCAGTCGTACACCGAGGTGAGTAGAGCGTGGCACGATCGAGCACGACGGCAGGTCCGGCCGGCAGGTCCGGCCGGGGTAGGCGCACCGCTACTGCAGCGAAGCCGCTGTCTGGATCAACCACCGGCGCTCGGTCCAATGGTTCCAGCCGCCGGCTGGTGATCGTCGAATCGCCCGCCAAGGCTCGCAAGATTGCGTCCTACCTCGGATCGGATTACGTCGTGCAGTCCTCCCGCGGGCACATCCGGGACCTGCCCCGGGGTGCGGCCGACGTGCCCGCCAAGTACAAGGGTGAGCCCTGGGCCCGGCTGGGCGTGGACGTCGATCACGCCTTCGAACCGCTGTACATCATCACCCCGGACAAGCGCGCCACCGTCACCGAGCTGCGCAACGCGCTCAAGGGTGTCGACGAGCTGTACCTCGCCACCGATGAAGATCGCGAAGGCGAAGCCATCGCCTGGCACTTGGTCGAGACTCTCAAGCCGAAGGTGCCGGTGCGCCGGATGGTCTTTCACGAGATCACCGAGCCGGCCATCCGCGCCGCTGCGGAGAACCCCCGAGACCTCGACCACGACCTGGTCGACGCCCAGGAGACCAGGCGCATCCTGGACCGGCTCTACGGCTACGAGGTCTCCCCGGTGCTGTGGCGCAAGGTCATGCCCAAGCTGTCCGCCGGGCGGGTGCAGTCGGTGGCGACGCGCATCATCGTGCGGCGCGAGCGGGAGCGCATGGCGTTCGTACCCGCGTCCTATTGGGACCTTGCGGCCAGTCTCGATGCCGGCCCGGAGGCGGCCCCGCGAACCTTCGGAGCCCGGCTGGTCGATGTCGACGGCCGCCGGGTGGCCACCGGGCGCGACTTCGGCCCCGACGGTGGGCTCAAGCGTTCCGACACCGATTTGCTGGTCATCGACGAGCCGTACGCCGGGCGCTTGGCCGAGGCACTCGCAGACGCGCCGCTGACCGTTTCCCGGGTCGAGGAGAAGCCCTACACCCGGCGCCCGTACGCGCCGTTCATGACGTCCACTTTGCAGCAGGAGGCTGGCCGCAAGCTGCGCTTTTCCGCCGAGCGCACGATGCGTACCGCGCAGCGGCTTTATGAGAACGGCTACATCACCTATATGCGGACCGACTCCACGACGCTGTCGGAGACGGCGATCGCGGCGGCCCGGGCGCAGGCCCGGCAGCTCTACGGTGAGCGTTTCCTGCACGACGGCCCGCGGCAGTACACCCGCAAGGTCAAAAACGCGCAAGAGGCGCACGAGGCGATCCGGCCAGCCGGGGAGACCTTCGCGACACCCGGAGCGCTGGCCGGCGTGCTGGACGTCGACGAGTTCCGGGTCTACGAGCTGATCTGGCAGCGCACCGTCGCCTCGCAGATGGCCGACGCGCGCGGCACCACGATGAGCGTCCGGATCACCGGCGTGTCGGCAACCGGTGAGGAGTGCAGCTTCGCCGCCTCCGGCCGCACCATCACGTTCCCCGGCTTCCTCAAGGCCTACGTCGAGACCGTCGACGAGGAGGCCGGTGGTGAGGCAGACGACGCCGAGCGCCGGCTCCCGCAGCTGTCCGAAGGCCAGCGGGTCACCGCCACCGAGCTGGTCCCGGAGGGCCACACCACCACCCCGCCGCCGCGATACACCGAAGCCAGCCTGGTCAAGGCCCTGGAGGAGCTGGGCATCGGCCGTCCGTCCACCTACGCGTCGATCATCAACACCATCCAGGATCGCGGGTACGTGTGGAAGCGCGGGTCGGCGCTGGTGCCGTCCTGGCTGGCGTTTGCCGTGGTCGGCCTGCTGGAGCAGCACTTCGGCTGTTTGGTCGACTACGACTTCACCGCTGCCATGGAAGACGAGCTGGACTCCATCGCCTCTGGTGCGCAGCAGCGCACCGACTGGCTGACCGGCTTCTACTTCGGCTCGGACCAGGGCGACTCCCTGTCGGTGGCCCGCGTCGGCGGTCTCAAGAAGCTCGTCGGGGTAAACCTGGAGGAGATTGACGCCCGGGAGGTCAACTCCATTCCGTTGTTCACCAGCGCCAATGGGTCCACCGGGCACGATGTGGTGGTCCGAGTCGGGCGTTATGGGGCCTACCTGGAAAGGATTGTCGATGGCGAGCAGCAACGGGCCAACCTCCCAGACGACCTGCCGCCCGACGAGCTGACCCCGGAGATCGCCGAGAAGCTGTTCGCCACCCCCGTAGAGGGCCGCTCGCTGGGCACTGACCCGGTGACCGGGCACCAGATCGTCGCCAAGGAGGGTCGTTACGGCCCCTACGTCACCGAGGTGCTTCCCGACAGTGATGCGGCGGGTGGTGCCAAGAAGGCCAAGCCACGCACCGGCTCGCTGTTCAAATCGATGAGCCTGGAGACGGTGACCCTGGACGATGCGCTGCGACTGCTGTCGCTGCCCCGGGTGGTCGGGATCGACCCGGACAGCGGTCAGGAGATCACCGCGCAGAACGGCCGTTACGGCCCCTACCTCAAAAGGGGCACGGATTCGCGGTCGCTGGCCGACGAGGAGCAGATCTTCACGGTCACCCTCGACGAGGCGCGCAAGATCTACGCCGAGCCGAAGCGGCGGGGCCGGCAGGCCACTGCTAAGCCACCGCTGCGAGAGCTGGCAGCAGATCCGGTGACCGGCAAGCCAATGGTGGTCAAGGAAGGCCGCTTCGGGCCCTACGTCACCGACGGAGAGGGCGTCAACGCATCGCTGCGCAAGGGTGACAGCGTAGAAAACCTCACCGACGAGCGCGCCGCTGAATTGCTCGCGGACAAGCGTGCCAAGGCGCGGTCCGCCGCGCAGGCATGAGAGCCTGATGAATCCGGCATAACACTGTTACGCTGCGCCGTGCGATCATGGCTGTATGAGCGAGCCGTGGCCGGACGCCTTGTTCGGCGTCGATGGTACGGAGCTGCCTAGCTTGTCCGGGCGGGGCCGCCAGCCAGACGCCGCGATGCCGCCATCATTCGTGCTGCCCCACATTCCTCTTGGCACGACCCGGGAAGAGGTAGCCGCTGCGTTTGGTGACGAGGCCCAGCGGCCGGCGGATCAGGATCCGGCCGCAGGCTCTGCCGCAGCGGGGACCGCTGGTGCTGCTGGCGGATCTGCCCCAGCGGCGGGGTCGGGCGCGATGACCACCGCGGTGCCGCCTAGCGCTGCCGCGCAGGCCACCACCCCATTACCGGTGACCCCGGGGCCTGCTCCTCAGTTGGGATCGTCACCGCCGGCCGGCGCTGCGGCGGGCTACAACCCACGGCCGGAGATCGGTGTACGGGTGGCGCCGGTTCAGCCGCTCCCGCGCAGCGGTAGTGGGATACGTTCCCGCCAGCAGTTGATGGCCCGATCCCGTTCGCTGGAGCAGCTTCGTAACACCCGCCTTCGAGTCGCGCGCCGCTTGCCGACGCACACCCGGTCCAATGGAGGTGCCGGCGCGTTCTTCCTCGTGATGTCGATCACCATCGCGGTACTGCTCTACTTCATCATCAGCGGCATCGTCGAAGCCTTCGCCAGGCTCATCCCATAGGCGCCGGTCAGCGCTCGACGGTGCAAGGCGGTGCACCCGGCGTGGTTGCTTGATCCGGGTGCATGGCAGACTCCGCGCCGGTTGTTCATCTGCGCTCGGGGAAGCTGTGATGTGATGCGTGCCCACCTGGCGGTGCTGGCGATGGTTGTTGTGCTGACCGGCTGTTCATCTGGCAGCGGCCAGCCCACAGATGCCGATGCGTCGTTAGGAGCGTCGGCGCCGTCTGCCCGAACCCTGGATGATCCCATCCCGCCGGTGCGTAATCCCCGGAACCTGACCGCCATCCAGCCGTGCCTGCTGGTCACCGCGCCACAACTCGATTCCCACCGGATCGACCAGCCCGGCACCCCCAAAAATCTGCTCGGCAACACCGGATGCGATTGGAAAGACAGAGCGAACACCCGCGAGTTCGCGGCATTCGTTGACATCGGCAACGATGTGCTGGGCAACGTCTACAGCCAGCGAAGCAACATTCCGGTTTTCGAGTTGACCGAAGTCGCCGGGATGCCGGCAATCCGCACCAAGGACGACATAGACGGCGCCAGCTGTTATTACCGGGTCGCTGTCGCCGAGAACCAGACGCTGATCGTCCGATTCACCGCGGTGCGGCAGTCTCGTGAGGATCCGTGTGCCTCGGCGAAGATGTTCACCGAGACCATCATCAAAAACTTGCCCCCGCTCGACGGCTAGTCAGGCTGCGCCTCGGACCGCCGACGAGCTGCCTGGCGAGCTGGCCGGTTATGGACCGATCCCGGCTGCGGTGGCCCGCGACCTCGCCGCCGCAGGCACCTGACGGCGCATCCTCACCGACCCGCCTCCGGCCGGCCGCTGGACTACGGCACTACCCGCTACCGCCACCCACCCACCTCGCCGAGCTGGTCATCACCCGGGACCAGACTTGCCAGTTCCCCGGCTGCCGCGTGCCCGCCCACCGCTGCGATCACAACCACGGCGTCCCCTACGACCCGCAGCGCGGCACCGGCCCCACCAGCGACACCAACCTGGGCATCAAGTGCCGCCGCCACCACCAGGTCAAACAGTCCCTAGGCTGGTCAGTCACCCACCACCCCGACGGCTGCACTACCTGGATCACACCCAGCGGTCATCAGTACCACTCGCGACCACCACCGCTGACCGACCCCGAACTGCTCACCGTTCACCCCCTCGCCCGATCCGGACGAATCCGCACCTTTCTGAGGTGATCCCATAGGCCATCATGCGTTGCCTTGGCCCCCAGCATGACGCCCCAACTCGCGTAGTGCCTCGCCGACCTGCTTGACTCCGTCTGGATGTACGCCGCTGCCCGCCGCTAAGCCATGGAGTCGCATGGACCGCCGAGCCGAACCCGACCTGGCCGGATCCACCGCGCAGCGGGTGCGCGGAGTGCTGGCCATTCCGGCATTTCGGCGGCTGTGGGGCGTCACGGCGATCACCGCGGTAGCGGAATGGCAGTCCCTGCTGGCACTATCCGCCCTGGCAACGCACCTGACGACCGGCTACCAGGCGCAGAGCTTCGCGCTCGGTGGGGTGGTCGCGACCAAGCTGCTGCCCGCGTTGCTGCTCGGCCCGCTGGCCGGGGCACTGGCCGACAAGCTGGACCGCCGGCACCAGATGGTGGTCTGTGACGTCCTGCGCGCCGGCCTGTTCCTGTCCATCCCGCTGGTCGGAGAACTGGCCTGGCTGTTCGCGGCGACGTTTCTCATTGAGCTGTGTGCGCTGTTCTGGATCCCGGCCAAGGACGCCTCGATCCCTAACCTGTTGCGTCGCCCTGAGCAGGTGGAGACTGCCAACCAGCTTTCGCTGATCATGACTTACGGGGTAGCGGTGCTGGTCGCCGCCGGGGTCTTCAGCGTGTTGTCCAAGTTCGACCCGCTGTTTTCCGGTCCAGAGGGGTCGGCCTACACGGCGCTGAGCATCAACGGCGTCGCCTACGCATTCTGCGCGCTGGTGGTGGGCATCCGGATTCCGGAAATTTCCGGTCGCGCCGCTACCCAGGGCGATTCTCAGCCTGGGCTGCTGGCGATGTTGCGCGATGGCGTGGTGTTCGTCCGCGCCACGCCGCTGGTCCGTGGCCTGGTCACCGGGATCCTCGGCGCGTTCGCCGCGGGCGGTGCCGTCATTGCCTCCGCGAAGCTGTACTCCACCAGCTTGGGTGGCGGCGACGCGGCCTATGGGCTGCTGTTCGCGTCGCTGTTCGTCGGCCTCGGTCTGGGTATGGTCGGCACGCCGCTGGCGGCCCGGCGGATCCGCCACCGCGGGTTATTTGGGCTGGCCATCGTGGCGGCCGGGCTGGCGCTGGTCGCCGTCGCGCTGGCGCCGCACCTGATCGTTGCCCTGGTCGCCGTCATCCTAGTCGGCTGTGCTGCCGGCGTGGCGTTTCTTACCGGCCTGACGATCATTGGCGCGCAGGTCGCCGATGAGATGCGCGGGCGCACCATCGCGTTCGTTCAGTCGCTGGTCCGCCTCGACCTGCTCGCCTCGATGGCCCTGGTCCCCTTCGCGGTCGGGCTGGTCCAGCAGCGCACGATCACTGTGTTCAGCGAGCCGGTGACCATCGACGGCACCCGCCCAGTACTGCTCTGTGCTGGGCTGCTGGCCGCAATAGTCGGTGTGTCCGCGCACCGTCAGATGGACGACCGGCTCGACGGGTCGATGCTGTCCGACCTGCGGGCCGCGGTGCGCAGCCGTTCACCGTCGGCTGGGCGCGAATGAACGTGTGGGCTGGCCTGGTGGGCCAGGGTCCGGCCATTGCCACCCTCGTCGAGTCCGCTCGATCGGCTAACGGCACTGGACCCGCTAGCGCGATGACCCACGCCTGGTTGTTCACCGGTCCTCCGGGAAGCGGTCGTTCGGTCGCGGCACAAGCCTTCGCTGCTGCGCTGCAGTGCACCTCTAGTGATACTGGATGTGGCGCGTGCCAAAGTTGCCGGACCACACTGGCCGGCACCCACCCCGATGTCCGTCAGGTGGTTCCAGAGGGTTTGTCCATCTCGGTGTCGGAGATGCGGGCACTGGTTGCCGGCGCCTCCCGGCGGCCTGTGGTGGGTCGGTGGCAGGTGCTGCTGATCGAGGATGCCGACCGGCTCACCGAGGGCGCAGCCAACGCATTGCTCAAAGCGGTGGAGGAACCCCCACCGCGCACCGTGTTCCTGCTCTGCGCCCCGTCGGACCACCCCGAGGACATCGCGCTGACGCTGCGCTCGCGTTGCCGGCCGGTGAGCTTGCGCACCCCGCCCGCTGCGTCGATCGCCGAGGTGCTGGTATCCCGGGACGGGATCGACGCCAGTGTCGCGGCTTGGGCCGCCTCAGTGTGCGGCGGCCACGTCGGCCGGGCCCGCCGGTTGGCGACCGATGCGCAGGCCCGGGCCCGCCGGGAGGCCGTGCTGCGGGTGCCGACCGTGTTGCGCTCGCTGGCAGACGTGTTCGCGATGGCTGATGAGCTGGTCGCAGCCGCCGAGGCGGAAGCCACCGGGCTGACCGCAGCACGCAATGCCGCCGAAACGTCGGAGTTGGAAACCGCTCTGGGGGCTGGTGGAACGGGCAAGGGCGCCGCGGTGGCGGCGCGCGGCGCGAAGGGCGCCATCCGGGAGTTGGAACGCCGCCAGAAGTCGCGGGCCACTCGCACCCAGCGTGATGCCCTGGACCGAGCCCTAGTCGACCTTGCCGGCTTCTACCGCGACACGCTGGTCACTGCCTTCGGGGCAGCGGTGGCGCTGACGCACCCCGACCGCGCCGCCGACATCACCACCATGGCTCGGCAGTTGCCGCCCGAGGCGTTGCTGCGGCGGCTGGAGGCAGTCCTGGCCTGCCGCGAGGCGCTAGAACTCAACGTCAAACCTCGCATCGCCATCGAGGCGCTGACCAGCGCGTTGGACAGCGCGTAGGGCCCCCACCGTGGCAGGGCCGCCGCGTAAGCGAAGGCCACCCCGCTACACTGGGCAGCGCTTTCGGCCAGCGTTGCCGCCTTAGCTCAGTCGGCCAGAGCGGCTCACTCGTAATGAGCAGGTCCGGGGTTCGATTCCCCGAGGCGGCTCCATAGGCTCTGACCAAGGTAAATGCCTGGGCCAGGGTCTGTTATGGACGTGACCACGTACCTGTGAGTCCTATCTCGTTGTCCCTCATGGAATCAATCATGGTGCGAGATCAGCCGCTGCCTGCGCGGCCTGACGGTCGTGCGCGCCGGGGGTTGCGCCTGGTCGGGAGCAGTTGATGTGAACCTCACATCGTGGCCGGTGCTCTCCGTCGTAGACCAACTCCGGCCAAGGACGTGGACGGCAATCCAGGGTGTATGTACAGTGTGAGTACGAGCGAGGAGGATCTCATGTCTCGGGATATTGCTGGACAGCGCGCAACCCGTCAGTCCAGGATCAACCTTCGCGCCAGCGCCCGGCAGGAGCAGCTGCTCAAGCAGGCCGCCGCGGCGACCGACCGCACCATGACCGACTTCGTGCTGGAGAGCGCTGTGGTCGAGGCGGAGCGTGTGCTCGCTGACCGTCGGTGGTTTCTGATCAGTGATGAGCAGTGGGACGAGTTTCAGCGTCTGCTGCAGCAGCCAGCTCGTGACCTGCCGAGGCTGCGTGCTCTGCTGGCCATGCCGTCGCCGTTCGCCGACGAGGCGTAGGTGTGGCTGGCAAGCCATGCCTACCGCGGAAGTTGACGAGGGCAGACGTACGGGAGGGATTCGATAGCGGAGCGCCCGAGCTGGACGAGTGGCTTACCCGCTACTCCTGGCAGAACCAGCGAGCTAACAACGCGGTCACGTACGTCACTGTGCTCGACGGGCGGGTGGTCGGTTACTACACCATCGCGGTGGCGAACGTCACCAGCGAGTCGGCACCCGCGCCGGTGGCCAAGAACGCACCGAAGCATGTCCCGTGCCTGCTACTGGCACGACTGGCCGTCGACCGGGACATGCAGGGATGCGGTCTCGGACGTGGCCTGCTCGTGGACGCACTGAAGCGCACCGTGGGTCTAGCCGACTCCGTCGGTATCCGAGCGCTGCTGGTACACGCGCGGGACGACGCGGCACGGCGATTCTACTTGGCGCACGCAGAGTTCCTGGAGTCTCCGTCGGATCCACTGCACCTGCTGCTGCCCGTGAAGGACATCATTCGATCGCTGAGCTAAACCCGTGCGACTTGAGGGCGCCCAACGTCGTATTCAGCAACAGGAGCGCGTGCCGCGCCCACTCGTGTGTCGTAGTGAAAGCACCAACGTGGGTGGGTGCTTCGGCGCTCGAGCAGGCCGCCCAATAGCCACAACAGCACCTTGATGTCACGGACTCCCTTGATTACGCCCGTGAGTTCCGATCACGCGGCGGCTATTCGCCGCACCGTAAGTAAACGGCTGCACAGGCCGACTGCCCGCTCGGGCTCGATGGGATAAGCCAGAACGCCAGCGTCACAGACAGGGCATGGCGTGGTACCAAGCGTGGTGCGAACTCAAGTCGACTGGTGCCGCGAGTGCACCCAAAGGTGTCACGGCTGCCATTGTTGTCGCTGGTAGACGCCGTAGTGGGCGGGGTACGGTCTCCTCGTAATGAGCAGGTCCGGGGTTCGATTCCCCGAGGCGGCTCCACCTCTCGCCCGGGAACAGTTCCCGGGCGAGAGTGCAACTCGATCAAGTGGTGCCAAACGTGGTACGCGTGGATCTACAGTGCCCCATGGGTCTGTTGCGTCGACGCAACAGACCCGCTGACGTCATTAAGGGTTAGCCGCTTTTGCCGGCGATGCCTTGGCCGGCAGTGTTGATCTGGCTGCCGCCGAAAACCTTGTTCTTGTAGTTCAAGCCGAAGCCACCGATGCCGCTGCCGGCCGTGCCGCCGGAGCCGCCGTAGCCGTTGCCGGCACTGTTGACCTGCCTGCCGCCCACGTCGATATTTCCCGCATTGATGCCGACACCACCAGTGCCGCTGCCACCGCTACCGGGGGCCGCGAGCGCGGTGCCCGCGAGCGCGGTGCCCGCGCCGGATATCACCAAACTAGTCGCTAGCGCGGCAGAGAAGACGGAAACGCTGAGCCGCCGGATGAGAGTGCGATTCATGTGTGCCTCCGTAGTGTGATCATGTGACCTCGGCGCGTCAGACGATCACATGGAAAACCAGCTCCACATCGATCGAGAACATGGACGGTCCGTACCTTTCTGAATTGCGATCGAGATACGCGTGATTGATGTAACGGAAATTTTGCTTCAACCAGCCAAATGGCGTATCGTATCGCTGAGTGTATACACAGACATACTAGGCGTTAGTATTGGTGGCAGGCTTCCAGTTATCCTGCCTTCCCTTTCTTGACGCTACTGAGGTCGGGTGGGCCGCTGGCCGCGCGACCCGGTCGTTCCCCGGGGTGTCACGACGGATCACCGCCCGTTCGGTACTAATAGATGCCGAAGCCACGTCTCCGCCGCGACCGTTGCGGGGGCAGCGGGCGGTGAAGCCGCCACCGAACAACGTGATCGGCTGAGCGGCACGCAGGTGCCGTGGAATCAAACGTGGTGCGAACTCAAGTCGAATGCTGCCGCTGGTGCACCCGAAGGTGTGAGCACTGAAACTGTTGTCGCTG
>DATELN010000142.1:0-5413 GCA_035276605.1 Pseudonocardiaceae bacterium
CTCTCCAGGCTCGCGGCCAGCCCGAGGTCGTCCAGCACGGGCGGGCGCAGCCCGGCAATCGCATTGCGGGTCTCGTCCAGCGCTCCGGCGGCGAGTTCCTGAGCGCGGGCGATCTGCTGGGCGACGCTGGCCGGATCGGAGCCGACTGCGTCGGCGGCTGCCGAGAGGTGAAACGACAGGCTTACAATGCGCTGGCTGATGCCGTCGTGGATCTCACCGGCAAGCCGGCGCCGCTCGGTTTCCTGCAGCAGCACGATCTGCTCGGCGAAGCGCTCCATCGCCTCCTCCCGTTCGGCTAGGCGGCTGTGCAGGCTCGCGTTCTCGATCGCGCCGGCCATCAGACCGGCCACTGACTCCAGCAGCTCGACGTCGGCCTCGGAGAACTCCCGGCGGTCGCGGGTGTGCACGTTGAGCACTCCGACCAGATCTCCCGGCCTGGTAATCATGGGGACGGAGGCCATCGAGGTGAACTCCTCACCCCGTAGTTCGGGGATGTAACGGTAGCGCGGGTCGTCGCGCTTGTTGTCGGTGATCACGACGGGCTGACAGTGCGCGGCGACCCACCCGGAGATGCCCTCGCCGATCGGCAGCTCGATGCGCCGAGCGAGCCGATCGAACGGCGGTGTGGCGCCGCGCAGGTGTAACCGGTCGCCGGCCGGGTCCAGCAGGTGTACGAAACAGACGTCGGTGGACGTGGTCTCGGTGATCAGATCGGCCACTCCCTGAGCGATCCCGTCGAGGTCCAACCCGGCTGAGAGAATCTCGATCACCCGGTGCAGCAGCTGGGCATCGGAATCTGCGCCGGCCAGACCCAACCGTGAGCGGATCACTGGAACAGCCCCTCCCGCAGCGCCGCGGCGACGGCACCGGATCGGTCTGGTACGTCGAGTTTGCGATAGATCCCGCGGGCGTGCGTCTTGACGGTCTCCTCGCTGACAGTGAGCCGGCCAGCGATCCCCCGGTTGGACAGTCCGGCCACCATCAGCGCGAGCACCTCACTCTCCCGCTGGGTCAGCCCGAGCCGGGCGCCCGGCCAGAACTCGCCACCACGCAGATGGGCCACCGACATCGCAACTTTCGCCGCCAGGCTGGGATCGATGAGCACCTCGCCCTGCTGGATGCGCTGCAGGTGATCCACCAGCTCCGCGCCCCGAACTCGCTTTAGCAGGAAAGCGGCCGCGCCCAGGCGCAGTGCCTGGTAGAGATACTGCTCGTCGTCGTAGACGGTGAGGAATACGACTTTGCAGGACGGTTGCCGCTTGCGGATCTCCGCGCACAGGTCCAGCCCGCTGGAGCCGCGAAGCCGAACGTCAAGCAAGGTGATGTCCGGCTCCTGACCGGTGATCACCTTCACCGCAACGTCCGGTTCGGTGGCCTCTCCGACGATCTCAACCTGATCGGAATAGGCGGCCAGCATCGCACGCAGCCCGTCCAGCACCATCTGATGATCGTCGACGACCACGACCCGTAGCGGGCGCCCCGTTGCCCTGCTCATGGCAGCAGCCTACGCACGGGAGGGCAATCGACGCAGGTAGGCGTCGAGCAGCGGACCGGTCATCAGGGTGGTGATCAAAGCCACCAGCACGATCACGGCCTGCAGCGCGGGCGTGATCACTGCGTTCTGCAGCCCAACCAGGGCGACCACCAGCACGATGACCCCGGGGCAGTTCATCAGAATGCCAAGCACATTGCTCTCTGCCCAGGACAGTCCGGATAGCCGGGCCAACACCGCCCCGCCACCCCATTTGCTCACTATCGCGGCGGCCAGCAGCAGCACTAGGCCGCCGGATGCCGCGACCGGAACCGCCGTCAGGTCCGTCTGCAGCCCGGAGAAGGCGAGGAAGATCGGTAGCAGCACCGAGCGAGTGAGCTCACCTAGCCACTGCTCCAGCGCGCAGTGCATCGAGGTCTGGGCCGGTAGTACCAGGCCGGCGAGGAACCCGCCGACGATCACCGTTAGCCCGGCGAGTTGCGCGGCCAGGCCCGAGGCGAGCAGCAGCACGAGGACGCGCACCAGCAGGCCCACCCCTGCGGTGTCCTGCCCGGGCCTAGCGCGGACAGTGACCCGTGCCAGCAGGGGACGCGCCACAAGCAGCATCAGTCCCAGGTACCCGATGGCCAGACCTAACGCCCGCATTGCGCTGGCGCCGGTCGCGATCGACGAGGCGATCGACGCGGCGATGAACAGCGCCACGGTGGCCACTGCGGAGGCCGCAATGCTGGTGCATCCCAACGGGGACCGGGACAGGCCACGCTCCTGCAAGATCCGCGCCATCACGGGGAGGGCGGTGGCCGCCAGCATGACGCCGACGAACAGAGCGAATCCCAGCGTGGACGCCGACGCCGGTTTGAACACCCCAGTCGCGAGGAGGGCTCCCAGTGGGAGGCCCACCGCGATCGGCAGCACCACCGAACCCGGACCGACCAGCGCGATACCCAGGATCCGGTCGCGCAGCAACGCCCGGTCCAGCTCCACCGCGGTGAGGAAGCTGAACAGCAACAATCCAAGCTGACCCAGCTGGCCGATCACCGCCTGTGCTGGTGCGGGGAATAGGCATGCTGTGGGGCTGGTAGGCATCGCCAGCTGGGCGCAGTGCAGCAACGTGGGCGCGACGAAGTCCGGCCACAATGTCGGACCCAGCAGCGTCGGTCCCAGAAGTACCCCAGCGAGGATCTCGCCGACTACCCGGGGTTGACCAATCTTGGTGCACAGCGTGCCGACCAACCGGGCCATCGCCAAGATGATTGCGAGATCGAGCAGCACGGAGCTGGCTAATGCCGGGGCCGACAGCACCTTGTCACATTGGTCGCATGTAGATGCTGAACCGCAGATCCAAATGCGTGAAGTCGTACTGGTGAACGAAGCCGGCCTGCTCGTAGAGCGCCCGCGCGGCAACCATCATCTCCGCGGTGTGTAGTCCCACCGCGGGTGCGTGATCGGCCTTCGCAAGGGCGAGGCAGTCCGCGGTCAGGGCGCGTGCCACCCCGCGGCCCCGCAGCGCCGGGTCGACTCCAAGCACCCGGATGACCGCCCATTCCGCTGGCACGCGCCGGTAATCCTTGGGACCCGGTGGCAGGTAGGTGACTGTGCCGGCGAGCTGACCGTTGATTTCGGCGACGCGCAGCATTCCTGGCGCGCCGGGCTTGATGACCTTGGCGATGTTGCTGGTCATCAGCGCCCAGTTGGCTGGGGTCAGCCAGGGTTCGAACTCCGCGTAGGCTGCGGTCACGATCCGGCGCACCACTGGCAGGTCCTGCGCAGCGGCCGGGCGGACCTCAATCACTGCTGGCGTCGTTTTATCGGTGAGCACCCGGTACCTCCGCCTATCCTTAGGTGGGAACTTCCCGCTGGTACACTGGGTCAATTTTTCCGTCACGATTGGTCAACGGTGCCCCCCAACTCTCCCCGGAAATCTACCGAAGAAGCGGTGGAAAACGCCGACGTTGTCGTTGTCGTCAACGCTGATACCGAAAGCGGTCGCGAGCGGGTCATGCGGGCGGCATACGACTTGTTCAGTCGCCTCGGCACGCGCACCGTGGGAGTCGATGCGGTGATCGGCGAGGCGGGCGTAGCCAAGATGACCCTGTACCGCAACTTCGCATCGAAAGACGACCTCATCCTGGCTTTCCTTGAGCGCCGTGAGAAGAACTGGACGCATGGTTGGGTGCAGGCCGAGTCCCGGCGTCGGGGTCAGACCCCAGCGCAGTGCCTGCTGGCCATCTTCGACCTGTTCGGCGAGTGGTTCGCCCGGCCGGATTTCGAAGGTTGTTCCTTTGTGACCACGCTGCTGGAAGTGACCAACCGCGACAGCCCGGTGCGGCAGGCAAGTGTGCAGCACCTGGCGAATATCCGCAGCTACGTGTGCGAACTCGCGACCGAAGCCGGGGTGGCGGATCCTGATGCGTTTGCTCGCCAGTGGCACATCCTGATGAAAGGATCCATCATCGCCGCCGCCGAGGGCGACACCCAAGCCGCGGCGCGCGCCCGTGAGCTCGGCGTGCTGCTGCTCAAAGAGCACGGAATCGCTCCCGAATAACACGAGTCTGCGCTGACCGTCGAGGTGCTGTCGTGCGTGGTGGACGCTGGTTTCGATGCTCGAACCTGGGGGAGAATTTCGACAGGAGGCGACAGGTGTGAACGTACGGGGGGCCCCAACGGTGCTCGAACAGCTTCGCGACCACCGGGTGGTGGTCTGCGACGGCGCGATGGGCACGATGCTGCATGCGGCCGGGGTCTCGCTGGACAGTTCTTTGCCCGAGCTGAACCTGTCGCGCCCGGCCCTGGTACGCGACTTGCATGCGGCGTATGTCGGTGCAGGTGCCCGAATTTTGCAGACCAACACCTTCGGCGCGAACCGGTTACGGCTGGCCGGATCCGGGCTGGAGAACAGCGTCTCTGAGATCAACATCGCCGGTGCCCGGCTGGCCCGCGAGGCGGCCCAACGTGCCGGGCACCCAGTGCTCGTTGCGGGTTCCGTCGGACCTGCAGTGAGCGCTCCGGCGGTGCGGCGAATACCCGCCAGCGTCCGTGCGGACGGTCTGCGCGAGCAGATCGCGGCCCTGTGTGACTGGGTCGACCTGCTGATCCTGGAGACCTTCGGTGACCTGGAGTCCCTGGTGCAGGCGGTGGAGGTGGCGACATCGGAAAGTCACCTGCCGGTGGTGGCCCAGCTGACTTTTGGTGACGATGGCCGGACCCTGCGAGGCGAGGATCCGGCGGAGGCCGCCGCCGTGCTGTCTGGTCTGCCGATCATCGCACTTGGCGCGAACTGCACGGTCGGCCCCGCGGTGCTCGTCAGTGTGGTTGCTGAGTTGGCCCGCCACACCGAGCTGCCAGTGGGCGTGCAACCTAACGCGGGGATGCCACAACGGCTCGGTGGCCAGGTGCGCTACGCGCGCAACGCGGCGTATTTTGCCGAGGCCGCGCACCGGTTCGTCGCTGCCGGGGCCACGCTGCTGGGCGGATGCTGCGGGACGACCCCCGCCCATGTGCGGGCGATCTCGCAGGCGATCGCCGCGCTGCCCCCAATTCAGCGTCCCCCGACCGCGCCCGCTGAGGCACGGACCGCCGCCGCAACTCGCACGGTGCCACCGGCCCCGGCGTGGCCCTGGGAGGGCGAACTGGTTGTCGCCGTCGGGTTGCAAGCTCCCAATGGTGCGCAGGTCCCGGAGTTCCTCGAGCGGGCTAGCGCCCTGCGCGCAGCCGGTGCGGGTGTGCTGGCCATCATCGATCCGGCGCCGCCAGCGGCTCGGATCAGCCCGGTGGGTGCTGCCGTGGTCGTGCGCGAACGGGTCGGCAGCGAGGTGCTGCTACCGGTGGAGGCCACCGATCGTAACCTTGCCGCGTTGCAAGCCGACCTGCTCGGCGCGCATGCGCTCGGCCTGCGGATGGTGGTGTGCCGCACCGGTAGCC
>DATELN010000143.1:0-27206 GCA_035276605.1 Pseudonocardiaceae bacterium
AGCTCCATGACGCCCTGCTGGGCTTTGTCGGCAACCGGCGAAGTGTGCTGGGTCTTGATGACCATTCCGTCGGCCACCGTCAGGGTGCAGCTGGTCTGCGGCTTGGGCATCGGGCGCCCGCCCATCTCCGCCTCGACCAGGCACTGCCGGCAGGCCCCAGCTGGGTCGAGGAGTGGATGATCGCAGAATCGCGGGACGATGATGCCCAGCCGCTCGCAGGTCCGGATTACCAGCTCGCCCTTGGGCGCATCGACCTCCTGACCGTCGATGGTCAGCCGGACGTGCCCCTCGGGGACCGGTCGGGTGTCGGCCTGCTTCGTTGTGGCCGTCATTGGTGCGACCCTGTCAGCGTCATCGGCTGCGCCCGTCCCGCGTAGCCAGGTTGTTTGGTGCACAGGTCCAGGAATTCCTGCCGGAAGTACTTAATACCGCTGGTGATCGGGCTGACGGCGCCGTCACCGAGCGCGCAAAACGAGCGGCCCAGGATGTTGTTACAGATGTCCAGCATGGTCTCGACGTCGCTCGGCGTGCCCTCGCGCCGCACCATCCGCTGCAGGATCTGGGTCAGCCAGTAGGTGCCCTCCCGGCACGGGGTGCACTTACCGCAAGATTCATGCTTGTAGAACTCCGTCCACTTCATTACCGCCCACGGCACGCTCACCGTGTCGTTGAACACCATGACTGCGGTCGTGCCCAGCATGGAACCGGCCTCGGCAGCGCCCTCGAAGTCCAGCGGCACATCCATGTGTTTGGCGGTCAGCAGCGGAGTCGACGAGCCACCGGGCGTCCAGAACTTCAGCGAGCCACCCTTCATTCCGCCCGCCATGTCCAACAACTGGCGCAGTGTGGTGCCCAGGGGCGCCTCGTACTGACCGGGCCGCTGCACGTGCCCGGAGATCGAGTAAATCTTCGGGCCGGGGGATTTTTCGGTGCCCATGGAGCGGAACCAGTCTGACCCGCCGTTGACGATGTAGGGGATGCTGCAGATGGTCTCGACGTTGTTCACCACCGTGGGCGCGGCGTAGAGCCCGGAAGTAGCCGGGAACGGTGGCTTGAGGCGTGGCTCGGCGCGACGGCCCTCCAGCGAGTTCAGCAGCGCGGTCTCCTCGCCGGCCTCGTAGGCTCCGGCGCCCGCGTGCACCACGATCTCCAGGTCGAATCCGGAGCCGAGGATATTGCTGCCCACATAGCCGGCTTCGTAGGCTTCGCGGACCGCGCTGTGTACCCGGCGCAGGCAGTGCACCACCTCGCCGCGGATGTAGATGAAGCACCGGTGAGCGCGGATCGCATAGGCGGTGATGATGCAACCCTCGACGAGCGAGTGCGGGTCGGCCATCATCAGTGGCACGTCTTTGCAGGTCCCCGGCTCACCCTCGTCCGCATTGATCACCAAGTAGGTGGGCTTGGCTGCTGGCCCAGTGGGCTTCTCGCCCGGTTTTGCCTGCGGGATGAAGCCCCACTTCATCCCGGTAGGGAAGCCGGCCCCGCCACGCCCGCGCAGGCCTGAGTCCTTAACCAGTTGGATCAGCCGGTCGGGATCTGCGCCTAGCGCAGCGCGCAGCGCGGTGTAGCCCCCGAGTTGGGTGTAGGTATCCAAGGTCCAGGACTTGGGCGTGGCCCACCGCCGGGTCAACACCGGGGTGAGCGTTCGCTCGGTCACGCCTGGCTCCTCCTTCTGGGGCTCCTAGAGTGGAGCGCTGATCACTTCTTCTGTGCAACGTCGGGCAGCGGCGGGGGGTTATCCGGCATTGCCGGAGCCTGCCAGCCGCGTTCCTCGGCGAGCCGGTTGCCGGCCAGCGTCTCGGGCGCTGCCGACGGTGCGTCCACCGCGTCGCGGACCTGCTGCGGGTCACCGAAGAAGCCGGCCAGCTGCAGCTCGGTCGTGCGCCAGTCGGTCAGTGGTGCACCACGCGTGGGCGCCGGCCGTTCTCCGCGTCTGAGCGCGTCCACCAATGCCACGGCGGACTCCGGAGTCTGGTTGTCGTAGAACTCGTAGTTCACCTGCAGCACCGGCGCCAGGTCGCAGGCAGCGAGGCACTCGGCGTGCTCCAGGGTGATCGAACCCGTCGAACCTGGCCGGCCGGCGGTCTCCTCGTGCCCGACCCCGAGTTGCTTACGCAGCCGGGCGTAGATCTCATCGCCGCCCAGCGCTGCGCACAGCGTATTGGTGCACACGCTCACCAGGTGCTCACCCGCGGGTCTGCGCTTGAACATGGTGTAGAAGGTGGCCACCGTGCTCACCTCCGCGGTGGTGACTCCTACCAGCTGCGCACAAAACGCGATCCCAGCCTGGCTGACATACCCCTCCACGCTCTGCACCAGGTGCAGCAGGGGCAACAGTGCCGAGCGCGGCTGGGGATACCGCACGAGGATTTCCTGCGCCCGTTGCCGAGTCAGCTCATCGAACCCGCTGGTGTCCACCCGCACGGGCCGCTCCACCGCAACGTCCTGTGCGGTGGACAGGGTCGTCGGCGCGGCCTGGTCGGCAGCCTCTGCCGCATCCGCCGGCCGCGCGGAGAAGGCCGGTTGTTCGGATGAGCTCATCGGTCCACCCCTCCGATCACCGGGTCGATCGAGGCCACCGCGGCGATGACGTCGGCCACCAGACCGCCCTCACACATCGCCGGCAAGGACTGCAGGTTGACGAAACTGGGATCCCGCAGGTGCACCCGTAATGGCCGGGTCCCGCCGTCTGAGACCAGATGGCAGGCCAGCTCACCGCGGGGCGATTCCACTGCGCAGTAGGCCTGACCCGGCGGTACCGCGAAACCCTCGGTGACCAGCTTGAAGTGGTGGATCAGCGCCTCCATCGACTGCCCCATGATCTTGCGCACGTGCTCCAGCGAGTTGCCCATCCCGTCGGCGCCGATGGACAGCTTGGCCGGCCACGCGATCTTGCCGTCCGCCACCATGACCGGGCCAGGTTCCAGCTTGTCCAGACACTGCGCCACGATCTTGAGTGACTGGTGCATCTCCTCCACCCGCAGCACGTAGCGCGCGTAGCCGTCGGCGTCGGTCGAGGTGGGGACCTCGAAGTCATACTCCTCGTAGCCGCAGTAGGGCTCCACCTTGCGCAGGTCCCACTCCAGCCCGGCGCTGCGCAAGATCGGGCCGGTGACCCCCAGCTGCAGGCAGCCATCCAGCGGCAGGTAGGCCACGTTGTGTAGGCGTTTCTTCCAGATCGGCTGCCCGGTGAGCAGCTTGTCGTAGTCGGGCAGCCGCGAGTCCATCACCTTGATAAAGTCCCGGACCTTGTCTTCAGCGCCCTCGGGCAGATCTTGGGCCATGCCGCCGGGCCGGATGAACGCGTGGTTCATCCGCAGGCCGGTGAGGAACTCCAGTAAATGCAGGACCTCCTCCCGCTCCCGGAACCCGGAGGTCATACCGGTCAGCGCGCCCAGCTCCATCCCGCCGGTGGCGATCGCCACCAGGTGCGAACCGATCCGGTTGAGCTCCATGAGCAGCACACGCATCACCTGCGCGCGGCGCGGCGCGGTGATACCTAGCAGCTTCTCGGTGGCCAGGCAATAGGCGGCCTCGTTGAACAGCGGCGACAGGTAGTCGGCCCGGGTGACGAAGGTGACGCCCTGGGTCCAGGTCCGGTACTCGCAGTTCTTCTCGATGCCGGTGTGCAGGTAGCCGATCACGGTTCGGGCCTGGGTGACGACCTCCCCTTCCAGCTCCAGCACCAGCCGCAGCACGCCGTGCGTGGAGGGATGCTGCGGCCCCATGTTCACCACGATGCGTTCGTCGTGGCGCCAGTCGTCGAGAAGGTCGTCCCAGTCGCCGCCGGTGACGGTGTAGACCCGCCCCTCGGTGGTTTCCCGGGACGTGGCGGCGTAAGGATCCGTTGCGCTGGTGTCGGTCATCGTGTCAGTGGTTCCGCTGCCGACGGTGTGCGCGGGCTCAGCGTTCCCGGGCTTCACCTTGCGGTCTTTTCGCCGAGCCATCAGGAGTACGCCCTCCGCTGGTCCGGCGGTGGGATCTCGGCGCCCTTGTATTCCACCGGGATCCCACCGAGCGGGTAATCCTTGCGTTGCGGGAAACCATCCCAGTCGTCGGGCATGAGGATGCGAGTCAACGCCGGGTGCCCGTCGTAGACGATGCCGTACATGTCCCACGTCTCGCGCTCATGCCAGTCGGCGGTCGGGTAGACCTCCACCACGCTGGGCACGTGGGCGTCATCGACGTCGACGGCGACCTCCAGGCGGATGCGCCGACGGTAGGTCATCGACATCAGGTGGTACACCGAATGCAGCCGCTGGGCGACCTCGGGGCCGTAATCCACACCGGAGACCGAGCTACACAGTTCGAAGCGCAGCGCGGGATCGTCGCGCAGCGTGCGGCACAGCGCCACCAGGTGTTCCCGGCGCACGTAGTAGGTGATCTCGCCGCGGTCCACGGTGACCTGCTGGATGGCTGCCGCGGACACGCCCCGTTCGTCCATCGCGGCCAGCAGCTCGTCGGTGAGCTCGTCGAAGCCGTCGCCGTAGGGACGTTGCGCCGGCGGCGGCACGTAGGCCGGCAGCCGCAGCCCCCCGTACCCGGAGGTGTCGCCCGAGCCTTGCACCCCGAACATGCCCTGCCGGGATCGGCCGGCGACCACCCCGCCGCGAGCCTCGTGCTCGACCTGTTCAGCTGAGCTCAGGTCCGCGGAGCTGGACCGGCCCGGTGCCAGGTCTTTGCTGTCGTCAGCCATGCCTGATCACTGCTTCCGGGCTTCGACGACCCGGGACCGGCCGGTGCCGGAGGGTCTGGGTTCCTTCTGCGGGCCGTAGGCCACCGAGGAAGGCACCATCTCGGTGCGGTGGCCGGCTTTCTCCGCGGCCCGCTTCGGTCCCAGCGGCTCATCCATGATCTTGGCGTGCAGTTTGAGGATCGCGTCGATGAGCATCTCCGGGCGTGGCGGGCAGCCTGGCAGGTACATGTCCACCGGGACGATGTGATCCACCCCCTGCACGATCGCGTAGTTGTTGAACATCCCTCCGGTGGAGGCGCAGACACCCATCGAGAGCACCCAGCGGGGCTCTGGCATCTGGTCATAGATCTGGCGCAACACAGGGGCCATCTTGTTGCTGACCCGGCCCGCCACGATCATCAGATCGGCCTGGCGCGGGGAGGCGCGAAACACCTCCATACCGAAGCGAGCCAGGTCATACCGAGGCGCGCCGGTGGTCATCATCTCGATCGCGCAGCAGGCCAGCCCGAAGGTGGCCGGCCACAGCGACGACTTCCGGGTCCAGTTGACCACCTTCTCCACAGTGGTCAGCAGGATCCCGCTGGGAAGCTTCTCTTCCAAACCCATGATCAGTTCCAGTCCAGCCCACCGCGGCGCCATACGTACGCGTAGGCAAAACCAAGCGTGACGATGAATAGGACGATCTCCACCAGGCCGAACAGGCCCAACGAGCCCGCCGCCACCGCGAACGGGTACAGAAACACCATCTCGATATCGAACAGGATGAACAGCATTGCGGTGAGGTAGTACGCCACCGGCATCCGCCCGCCCCCGGCGACCGGTTGCGGAGAAGGCTCGATACCGCACTCGTAGGCGTCGAGCTTAGCTCTGTTGTAACGGCGCGGCCCGATATAGGGAGCCACCACGACGGAGAAGACGGCGAAACCCCCCGCCAGCAGTAGCATCAATACCAGGGGAACGTAGGGCTGCAACACGGCCGTCCCGTCCTTCCCGTCTCGTGAACGTCCCGCCTCTACCCTACGTGCGAACCGGTCACGCGCGGCCTTGAGGCTAACCTATAAATTGGCCCCGATCAGGCGTTATTGCTGATTGGCGGGGCGTGTCGTCAGACGCTGGGAGTCAGCCGGGTCATCGCCGTGATCACCCGGTCCATCGTGTCGCCCTCTCGCTTGTCGTAAAGGTTGGCGAGCAGTTTGAGCATGAAACGCATCATCGTCTGGCGCGGCAAGGCGTGGCGGATTCCCGCCCGCATCACCGCCGGATGGCCGATCAACCGGCTGAACACGTTGCCTAGCCGGAAATAGCCCCCCAGTTCCTCGCGCAGCGCCGTGGGGTAGCGGTGCAGCGCACGTTCCCGGGCTGTTCCCGGCGGCCGGCCCATCGCCTGGACGGCGCAATCGGCAGCCAGCCGGGCGGATTCCATGGCATAGGCGATGCCCTCACCGTTAAACGGATTGACCATGCCGCCGGCATCCCCCACCAGCAGCAGACCGCCGCGGTAGTGCGGGGTGCGGTTGAAGCTCATCGGCAACGCCGCACCGAGGATCTTGCCGGTGGCGTTGGCCTCGCGGAAGCCCCAGTGTTCGGGTGTGCCGTTCAGCCAGGACCGCAGCAGGGCGCGGTAGTCGGTCTTGCCGTACGCGCTGGACGTCGACAGGATGCCTAGCCCGACGTTCGATGTCCCGTCGCCCATGCCGAAAATCCATCCGTAGCCGGGCAGCAGCTTGGGTTCTCGCGGGTCGGCGCGGTCCCAGATTTCGACATGGCTTTCCAGGTACTCGTCATTGGTGCGCGGGGTGGTGTAGTAGCGGCGCACCCCGACGCCCATTGGCCGGTCCTCACGCTTTTCCATCCCCAGGCTTAGCGCCAGCCGGGCCGAGACCCCGTCGCAGGCCAGGGTGATCGGCGCCCGGTAGGTGACCGGCTGCTTGTCCGCTCCCTGTTTTGCGTTGACGCCGATGACGCGCCCGCTGCGCGTATCCGTGATGGCGTCGGTGACTGTGGTGCGCTCGAGCAGCCGCGCACCGGCCTTTTCCGCATGCCGGGCCAACATCTCGTCGAAGTCCAGACGCTGGCGGACCGCGCCGTAGGGCGGGAAGCTGGCCAGGTCAGGCCAGTCCAGTTCGATCGTCACCCCGCCGCCTACCACCCGCAGGCCACGGTTGTGCAACCAGCCGTTCTCCGCGCTGGTATCGACGCCCAAGTCGATCAGCTGCTTGATACCGCGGGGGGTCAACCCGTCCCCGCACACCTTCTCGCGGGGGAATGTGGTCTTCTCCAGCAGTAGCACGTCCAACCCCGCACGCGCCAGGTACGTCGCCGCCGTCGAGCCCGCGGGTCCCGCCCCCACCACGATCACATCGGCATCGTTGTCGCTGGAACCCGCCCGCCTGGCCATCCCGCTCCCTCGCTGCTGGGGTGTTGTTCGGAGTGTACGGGTGCCAACGCGATTTCCCCGCTGATGTCACTGCACGCTGCCGTCGTCGGCCGCTGCCACGCTGTCCTCGCTGAGTTCGACATCAGGGCTGTCCTCGGCGGCTTCGACAGCCGTGTTGTCGAACTCGGCGATAACAGCGCTGCCGTCGTCTTCGGGACGGACGCGGGGCGGCGGCAGCACGATGGTGGCGCAGCCACCGAGCACCGTTGCACCCAGCAGGGCCGCCGCGAGCGGTCCAGAAGGGATATCAACGGGATCGAACGCCGCTGAGCCGAGCCGGCCGCCGGCGAGCAACCCAAGCACGACGCTGCCCAGCGCGATGGTCCCGCTGGCCGCACCGAGCACTCGAAGGCGCTCGGGCAGCTCGCGGCCGGGGGTGCAGCGGCGGCCTACCGCGGCACCGGCCAGCAGCGGCACCAAAACAACCGCAACCCACCAGGACTGCGGCGGTCCGGGCGGTAGCGCGACGAGCAAGGGCACCGCCGGCACCGGTGCGGCGTGGACGGCGAAGGGGCTGGCCGACAACGCACCTATCGAGAACCCCGGTCCGGCTAGCCAAGACACTCCGGCGATCGTGGCATTGGGCAGGTACCCGATGGACAGCACGATTAGCCCGAAGGCGCTGCCCGCATCGGGTCCCAATGTCCGGACAACGTCGGGTGCGGACACCATTGCTGCGATCAACACGGTGGCGACACCGGCGGTGAGCAGCACCGCCAGTCCCCACAACCCGGCCAGCACGCCGGGCAGCACCCACCCGGGCGCCCGACAGAGCGCTGCGGGTAGGAGTCCACACGGGCGGACCAGTCCGATGCCCGCGGCGGCACCGGCAACCACCGCGCAGCCCACAGCGGCCAGCGCGGGATCCACCATGATCGTCGCCGGAGTGGCGACCAGTGCCAGCACCGCACCCCCGATGCCATGAACGCCAGCGCTAGCCGCTGCCACCCACCCCGCGTCGCCGGGTCGACTGATTCCGGACCGCTTGGCCACACCGGCTGCGCCGCGCGCCACCAGCGCGCCGAGAATCAGGGTGAGCAGCAGCGGTAGGACGCCGAGTGGGGACCCGTCGATGATCAGCGGAATGTGATGTGCGGCCAGCCATCCCACCGCTGCTATCTGGGCCAGCGCTCCCACCGAGCTGCCTGCTCCTGCGGCCGCGGTGAGCGCCGCGAGCAGTACGGCAACGGCAAGGTAACAGCCCAGCGCCGGCAGGCAGGCGCCAGCAAGTACGGCACCCCAGCGGAGGTGGCCGAGCCGGCAATCAGACCGGTGCCGGCCGAGCCGGCAATCAGACCGGTGCCGGCCGAGCCGGTGATCAGACCGGGGCCGGACATCATCGCCTGCCGGCTCGCCATGGGATATCGACGGCAGCAGCAGGCTCACGGCTGCCACCCTCGCAGCCGGGTGGCAACCTGTCAGCGATCAGCGGGTCGACGCGCCGCTTGGTGTAACCGGATTGGAGTAGCGCCACCGGCTCGCGGGCGAGGTTGGTAGCAGTTACCGGCACTCGGCAGCCGGGTTGGTGGCACTTGAAGAGCGACCAACTAGGGCAGCGATTTCATGATCTCGCGCATCAGGTCCGCGGTGTCACTGGGTGTCGTGCCGACTCGGACACCCACCGCCTCCAGAGCCTCCTTCTTCGCGGCCGCGGTGCCAGAGGAGCCGGACACAATGGCGCCCGCGTGGCCCATGGTCTTGCCTTCCGGGGCGGTGAAGCCGGCGATGTAACCGATGACCGGTTTGGTGATGTGGGCCTTGATGTACTCGGCGGCGCGCTCTTCAGCGTCCCCACCGATTTCCCCGATCATCACGATGGCTGCGGTATCCGGGTCCTGCTCGAAGGCTTGCAAGGCATCGATATGCGTGGTGCCAATCACCGGGTCACCGCCGATTCCCACACAGGTGGAAAAGCCGATATCGCGTAACTCGTACATCATCTGGTAGGTCAGGGTTCCCGACTTCGACACCAGCCCGATTCGGCCCGGCCCAGTGATGTCCGCCGGAATGATTCCCGCGTTCGAGGCACCAGGACTGATCACCCCAGGACAGTTCGGGCCGACGATCCGGGTCCGCACACCAGGCGCCGCCAGACCGGTGGCGCCGGCATGCGCGCAAAAGGCGGCGGAGTCGTGCACCGGAATCCCCTCGGTGATCACCACGATGAGCCCGATACCCGCGTCGATCGCTTCGAGCACCGCGGCCTTGGCAAAACGCGGCGGTACGAAGACCACGCTGACATCGGCACCAGTCGCGGTGATCGACTCGGCCACCGTGTCGAACACCGGCAGCGAAAAGCCGTCGAAGTCGACGACCTGACCGCCCTTACCGGGGGTGACTCCTCCGACGACCTGGCTGCCCGCCCGCAGCATCCGCTGGGTGTGTCTGCGTCCCTCAGCGCCGGTCATGCCCTGGACGATGATCCTCGAGTCCTTGGTCAGCAAAATTGCCACCGGTCAGGCTCCCTTGACGAAAGTCACTGCGGCCAGCTCAGCGGCTTTGTCCGCCGCGGCGTCCATGGTGTCGACCATCGTGACCAGCGGGTGGCCCGCACGTGCCAGAATCCGGCGACCCTCGGCGACGTTGTTGCCGTCCAACCGCACCACCAGCGGCTTGGCGGCAGCGTCACTCAGGATGTCCAGTGCCTGCACGATCCCGGTGGCCACCTGGTCGCACGTGGTGATTCCGCCGAAGACGTTGACGAACACCGACAGCACGTCCGGGTCACCCAGAACGATCTCCAGGCCGTCGGCCATCACCTGCGCACTTGCGCCGCCGCCGATATCCAGGAAGTTCGCCGGCCGTATTCCTCCATAAGCCCGTCCCGCGGCAGCGACTACATCCAACGTGGACATCACCAGGCCAGCGCCGTTGCCGATGATGCCGACCTGCCCGTTGAGGAGTTTGACGTAGTTGAGGTTCCGAGCCTTGGCTGCGGCCTCAAGCGGATCTTGCCCGGCCAGGTCGATCAGTGCCGCGTGGTCCGGGTGACGGAAGCCGGCGTTGTCGTCCAGGGTCACCTTTCCGTCGAGCGCGACGATCGATCCCTGCGCGTCACGGACCAGCGGGTTGACCTCCACCAAGGTCGCGTCCTCGGCGACGAAGACATCCCACAACTTCACCACGGTGTCAGCCGCTGCCTGCGCCACCTCCGCGGGGAAGGCGGCGGCTGCCACGATCTCGGCGGCCTTGGTGGCGTCCACGCCGAAACGCGGGTCTACCGGCACCTTGGCCAGCGCGTCGGGCGCGGTGGCGGCGACCTCCTCGATGTCCATCCCGCCCTGCACGCTGGCCATCGCGAGAAACGTGCGCTGAGTGCGATCAAGTAGAAACGACAGGTAATACTCCTCGACGATCTCGCACGCCGGGGTGACCAAAACGCACTGCACGGTGTGGCCCTTGATGTCCATGCCCAGGATCGCCGCGGCCGCGCGTTGCGCGTCCTCAGGAGTACTGGCCAACCGCACGCCACCGGCTTTGCCACGGCCACCGGCCTTCACCTGAGCCTTAACGACGACGGCATCCCCCAGCTCAGCAGCGGCCGCTCGCGCCTGCTCGCTCGTGGTGACGACGCAACCGGGCAGTACCGGGACGCCATGAGCGCCGAAGAGCTCCTTGGCCTGGTATTCGTACAGATCCACGCGATCGACCCTATCCAGCCGCGACGCGGCCGCAGCTAGCCGGCGCCGGTGATTATGATCACTGGCGGGATCATTCCACCGACGCGGCGGCCACCGCCGCTCGCACCCACTCGACGATCTCGTGGGTGGTGGCGCCCGGGGTGAAGACCTTGGCCACCCCGAGCTTGGTGAGCTCTGGGATGTCCTGCTCCGGAATGATTCCTCCACCGAAGACCAGCACATCGCTGCCGCCCTTAGCCTCGAGTAGCTCGATGACGCGGGCAAACAGCGTCATATGGGCACCGGAAAGTACCGATAAACCCACTGCGTCGGCGTCTTCTTGGAGCACCGTTTCCACGATTTGCTCCGGCGTCTGGTGCAATCCGGTGTAGACGACCTCCATCCCGGCGTCGCGCAGCGCACGAGCGACAACCTTGGCGCCGCGGTCGTGCCCATCAAGCCCCGGTTTGGCGACGACCACCCGGATGCGTCCACTCATCGCGCCCAGGGTAGCTCTTGGACGGGTGGATCGTGCCCCAGCGCAACGCCAGGCTGAACCATCCGGACCTCCTCGTGGCCAACTATCTGCTCCGCAACGTGGACACCTGCCGCTGGCTGTTGACTCTCGTGCGGTAGACGCGGTCCTTGCAGCGTTGACCCAATTGGAACGAACACGGCCTTCCGGCGAGCACGCCACGACACCGCCGGGGCAGACCTGAGGATCGACACGGCCACGCCGATGCGGTCGGCTCACCCCCCAGCGCCTCCATAGCCGGGGCCTGTCGACCGCCTGGCGCGGCAGACCGGACGCTGGCCGATACGGCGGGACGTATTACGGAACGGCGCCTTGCTCGCCTACGTCGCGCTTGGTTACGGTCCGCCGGTCCACGACCACGGTCTGAGTACGGCTGGCCGGTAGCTGGGCCCCACCAGCTGCCGTGGGGTCCTAACCCCCTCGTCAGCGCGTACTCCAGAAACGGAAAGGCGGGTCTTGGCTCGACACCGCTCGCCACGCGGCCAACGACCATCTCCGATGGTCGCGGCAGCGCTGGGACTCGATTCCCCGGCTGCTGGCCCGTCGAACCCTGGCGCGTCAAAGTCAGCCCAGTCGACCCCTGCCTCGGCGACCCCTGCCCCGGCGGGTCCCAACCTTTCAAACCTCGGCGCTGGGGATCCCCGAGTGCGGCACCGGATCGTGGTGCCGTCACCCACTGTGCGCGGTCGGGTCGTCGTTGCGGCTGTCGCGGCGGGTGCCTTCGTGGCCGCCGCCCAGACCGTCGACAAGGCAGCCGTCACGATTTCTGACGACGCAACCCTGGTGGCATCAGCGAAGGAGGCGTCGTCGGCAGTGGGGCTCGGTGGGGCGGCCCCGGCACCGGAATACCTTCCGGTGACCCGACCCGCGGACGCGGCCACGGCTGACGCTGTGCAGGCGATGGCTAAAGGTCAGCGCCTGGTCGAGGCCCGCGTTGCACAGGAAGCCGAAGCAAACCGAATCCGGTTCGTCATGCCGACGAAGGGCATCTTTACCTCCGGATATGGGGCGCGGTGGGGCGTGTTCCATTGGGGAATCGACCTCGCCAATGGCATCGGCACACCGATTCTGGCTGCCGCCGATGGGGTGGTAGTGGAATCCGGACCGGCAAGTGGCTTCGGCCTCTGGATACGCATCCGGCATTCCGACGGAATGACTACCGTCTACGGGCACATCAACCGTTCGCTCGTCGCGGAGGGCCAGCGAGTGCGCGCGGGCCAGGAGATCGCCGAAATGGGTAACCGCGGCAACTCGACCGGACCCCATCTGCACTTTGAGGTGTGGAATGCCGCCGGCCAGAAGATCAATCCCATAATCTGGTTGCACGAGCATGGCATCGACTTCTGACTCCGCCACCCGCCTGATTATCAGCCGCCGACTGGCCATCCGCCCACTAGATGGGCGTGCGCCGTGCGCCACACCGAGCACAGGCCGCGCCGGCCCTGCCATGCGCGACCAGCTCGATCGCAGTGTCGGCAGCGCCCGCGCAGGCCAGTACGGTGCTGAGCCAGGAGGCTTCGCCACGCGGCGGCCAACGGCAACAGCCGAACCCGTAGGGCTTGCCAGGACATCCCTGGGTCGGCTACGCGGAGCACCCGCTCGACCTCGCGTAGGTAGGCTTCCACGCGTTCGGCTAGCACCCGTCTCAACCGCTCGTCCATATCTCACCCCCGTGAGCTTAGTCGAACATATGTTCGAAGTCTAGGAGGTGGCCCTGACAAGGCGACGAGGATTGACCCGGTCGCCGTCAGGGGGGCGCTTGTGAGCGCGACGAGGTAGCGGCAAGTCTCGCTGGTCGGGTTGGTTAACGAGCACGGCGCCGGGCGGCCGAGCTGGAGACAGTCCCCCGCGCCGAGCTCGTATTCCGTGTCGCCCTCGCGGAACCGGAGACGACCTTGCAGCATCCAAATTTGCTAATGGATGAAGGCGTAGGCGTCGGCGGGGTAGGAGACCTCCGCGCCTGCGGGCAGTTTGACCTCGATGAGCTCCCTCGGTGCACCGCTAACCGGCGAGACCGCACGGCGGCGGTAGCCGCCAGCTGGATCATCCATGTCGGTTGGTCTGCGACGCGCAAAAGTCGCCTTGTCGTCGCGTCGGTGCGCGCCACCAGCTCGAGAGCGTCATGCGCAGCGCACCAGACAGGCGGCCCAGCAGGGCAGCGGTGGGTCGCACCTCGCCGCGCTCGATCTTGCCGATCATCCACGGGAGACACCAGAGCGCTCAGCGAGAGCGCTGGCCGACAGCTCGCGCGCCAGTCGGGCGGCGCGCAGCGTGGCGAACCGCCCACCGAGCCACGATGAGGTGCTCGCCAAGCGCTCGAGCGGCTTGCCTAGGGATGCCGGCGCGCCGGCTATCCCTCTGTTGAGCCTGCCTACAAGGTACATAGCGGGTGGGTTCGCCTGGGCGTCCCGGCGCTGCGCCCAGGCGAACCGACCGAATAGGTATAGAGTGCCGCGCCGGATCACCCGGCTCATGAGGGTTCCCCCTACCCGAACCCTGATTTCCCTACCCGGAACAACCTGAGGTTCCTGTGCGCCGTGCGAAGCCGGACTCGATCACGGGAAAGATATCCATCCCGACCACCTTCACACGGTCCCCGTCGCAACGCATGCGGTGGACTCGGGCAGGTGGTGGCGAAGTTGTATTACAAAGCCCATGGCTGGCGGCTGTTGAATTAGGCACTGGCCGACATCGGAATCCACCGGCCATCGCCGTCCGCGGAAAGGTAAAGAGTACTGGATTTTGTCGACCAGTAAATTACTACGGTCATCGACGTCAATCATGTCATCGACCGGAAGCGAGCCGCGCCGCATTCCCATGCCAACCAAATCGGTTCCTCCTAGCCGACAAGCTATCGGCGACACAGTTTCGCTCCACGTTCGGTATCGAGTCATATATTCGCGTCCGGGATATCACGTCCACGCGCGCAACCTGCCCAACAGTCATCCGCAGAGACCGTGCGCACGAGTAATCCGCGTAAGGACGCAAGCGTGGGTTGGCCGTAGTTAGCGACCTGCCAACCCTGGGTTGGCGGTACTTGAAGGGCAACCAACTTACAGCTTGACGAGGGGGACACCGCCGATGAGCATCAGGCGGACCGTTCCCGATGAGCCGAAATCAATGGTCGCGGTAGCTCGCGGGCCGCTGCCGTCGGTGGCCACCACGGTGCCCAAGCCGTACTTGTCGTGGGTTACCCGATCGCCGACGTCCAGCGACAGCGCCGGGGTGTTTTGCCAGCCCTGGAACGGTGTCGAGCGCAGCCCGCGGGCCGCCACGGCGGCCTGGGCCGAATCGTTACCGGTGATGTCCGCACGCTGACCAGACACCCTGGGGCGACCGAACACGGTGCGCTCGACCGGACCGGCACGTCCCGGATCCTCACGGCGCCAGTGCACCAGCGACTCGGGCACATCAGTCAGGAAGCGCGACGCCGGATTGCTCATCGGCGCGCCCCACGCGGATCGGGTGATCGCCCGGGACAGGTAAAGCCGGTGTTGCGCCCTGGTCAGCCCCACGTAGGCCAGCCGGCGTTCCTCTGCCAGCTCAGTCGTGTCGCCCAGCGCGCGCAGGTGCGGGAACAGGCCGTCCTCCCAGCCGGTGAGGAAGACCACCGGGAACTCCAGACCCTTCGCGGTGTGCAGGGTCATCAAGGTCACTACACCGCTAGACGACCCATCGTCGTCCGGAACCTGGTCGGCGTCGGCGACTAGCGCCACCCGTTCCAGGAACGCGGCCAGCGAGCCGGGCTCAGCGCCACCGTCCTGCACCAGAATTTCTGACCCGACTTGGGAAGCGAACTCCCGCGCTACGGTCACCAACTCGGCGAGGTTGTCCAGCCGAGAGCCATCCTGCGGATCCTCGGACGCATCCAGCTCAGCGCGGTACCCGGTGCGCTCCAGCACCGCATCGAGCACCTCGGCAACCTCAGCGCCCGACGCCACCTTTTGCCGCAGCTCATCCATCAGCACCACGAACGCCGTAATCGCATTGCGGGACCGCGAGTTGAGCAGCGGAATGTCCTGGCCGTCGGCAGCCGCCCGCAGTCCCCCGGCGAAGGAAATCCGCTCGCGCTCGGCGTAGGTGGCGATCACGGCCTCGGCGCGGTCCCCGATCCCCCGCCGCGGTGTGTTGAGGATGCGGCGCAGCGACACGGTGTCCTCGGGGTTGTCCAGCACCCGCAGGTAGGCCAACGCATCCCGGATCTCACGGCGCTCGTAGAAGCGCACCCCACCGACCACCTTGTAGGGCAACCCGAGACGGACGAACACCTCCTCGAACACTCGGGAGGAGTTGTTGGTCCGGTAGAACACCGCCACGTCGCCGAACCGGGCCCGACCGCTGTCCACCAGCTGGTCGATCTCCGAAGCCACGAACGCGGCCTCGTCGTGCTCATTGTCGGCGACGTAGCCAATGATCGGTTCCCCGTCGCCGGCAGCCGACCACAGCCGCTTGTCTCGGCGGCCGGGATTTCGCGCGATCACCGCGTTTGCCGCGGACAGGATCGTCTGGGTGGACCGATAGTTCTGTTCCAGCAAGATCGTGCGGGCGGCCGGGAAGTCCCGCTCGAACTCCTCGATGTTGCGGATCGTGGCGCCCCGGAAGGCGTAGATGGACTGGTCGGCGTCGCCCACCACGCACAGCTCCGCCGGCTCCGCACTGTCCGGCCCAACCATCTCCCGGATCAGCACGTACTGCGCGTGGTTGGTGTCCTGGTACTCATCGACCAGGATGTGCCGGAACCGGCGCCGGTAATGCTCGGCCACGTCAGGCAGGGTTTGCAACAGCTCGACGGTACGCATGATCAGGTCGTCGAAATCCACCGCGTTAGACGTAGCCAGCCGCTGCTGGTACCCGGCAAAAACCTCCGCCACCCGGCGATCGAAGTCATTGCCGGCCGCGCTCGCCGCCGCCTCGACGTCAACCAGGTCGTTTTTCAGGTTGGAGATCTTGGCCGCCAGGGTGCGCGCGGGATAACGCTTGGGGTCTAAATCCAGGTCACGGGCCACCATGGCGACCAGGCGGCGGCTGTCGTCGGCGTCGTAGATGGAGAAGTTCGACGTCAGCCCGGCCACCTTGGCAGCTTCCCGGCGCAGGATCCGCACGCACATCGAGTGAAACGTCGAGACCCACATCACCGCCGCGCGCCCGCCGACCAGCGCGCTGACCCGCTGCCTCATCTCCGCCGCAGCCTTGTTGGTGAAAGTGATCGCCAGTACCTGACCGGGTGCGACGCCACGATGGGCGAGCAGGTAGGCGATGCGGTGGGCCAGTACGCGGGTCTTGCCAGACCCGGCTCCCGCAACAATCAACAGCGGCGAGCCGGCGTGCTCGACCGCCGCACGTTGCTGCGGGTTGAGCCCAGCAAGCAGGTCTTGTGGTGGGGCTGCCCCGAAAGACTCTGTCCCGAAAGACGTGGAGGCACTCATCGTGGCGACCACGGTACCGGGTGCAAGGCTTGTGAGTGCGAAAGAGTGCTATAGCACCCAATGCCACTCACGAGCCGAAGGCAGTGGACGGCGCAGCGGACACCGTGGCAGACTCGGGTTGTGCTCAGTCGCCAACGCTTTTTTTACGGGTACCGGATCCGGTGCCCGTGATGGTGTGACGCACGACACAGACCACCACAACGCCCCGGAGTCCACGGACCCGGGGCGTTGTCGCTGCCAGGGAACGCGGGCTCCGAGCCGGGATGAGGAGACCATCGAGATGTCCCACCAGGCCACCAGCGAATCAGCGCCCACGGTCCTGGACAATTCAGTCCCCGACCTCACCGCGCTGCGTACCGAGATCGACTACCTCGACGCGGAGATCCTACGGTTGGTGCAGCGACGCACCGCGGTATCTCAGACCATCGGCCAGGTGCGGCGCGCAGCTGGCGGGCCGCGGGTCGTGCACGGCCGTGAGATGGCCGTGCTGGACCGCTACCGCGCGCTCGGCCCGGAAGGTCACGAGCTGGCGATGCTGCTGCTGCGGCTGGGACGGGGTCGGCTCGGTCGCTGACGCAGCAGGGCACACTGGCTGCCATGGTGCTCCACGTGATCGCGGTACTCGTCGCGCTGGCTGGGCTGCTGGCTGCGCTAGCCCACGGTGGATACCTCGCGATGCTGGGCGCGGCGGCCAATCGGCGGGCCGGTGGTGAACCGATCAACCAGTACGTCCGCAGCCGGACGCCGGTCGCGGCGACCACCCTCGGCGTCGCGCTGCTCGCGCTGCTGCTGTCCTCCGGCGGCGCCGCCGCCGACATCTTGGCCATCCTGGCCGGTGCCGGTAGCGGCGTGGTCGGTTACCAAGCGTTGCACAGCACCCGGACCCGCTACCGCAGCGGCGGTTGAGCTAGTCAAAGGTGCGCCGCCCGTCTTACCGGAGCTACCGAACAGCGACGCGGCCTGCGCGAGCGATTTTCGCCGCTGGCGAAAGCCTTAGCCTGAGGCGGTGAGCGAGGAGCGTAGTAGGTGAACCCCGGCACCCGGCTGATCGCTGGTCGCTACCGGCTGGACCAGCAGGTCGGTACCGGGGCGATGGGCCTGGTCTGGCGAGCGCACGACGAGCGGCTGGACCGCACGGTGGCGCTGAAGGAACTGGTCATGCAACCGGGTCTGGGCGAAACGGCGGCCGAGACAGCCAGGGCCCGGGCGATGCGCGAGGGCCGCATCGCGGCTCGGTTGCAGCACCCGCACGCCATCTGCGTCTACGATGTGGCTCTTGATCATGGCACCGGAGTCGGCGACCACATCGTGCCGTGGCTGGTGATGGAGTACCTGCCTTCTCGCAGCCTGGCCACGGTGCTCACCGAGCATGGTCCACTACCGCCGCATGAGGTTGCCCGGATCGGCTGGCAGGTCGCGGCGGCGCTGGCTGCCGCGCACGAAGCGGGAATCGTGCACCGGGATGTCAAGCCCGGCAACGTCCTGCTCGGCCAGGATGGCACCGTCAAGATCACCGACTTCGGCATTTCCCGGGCCAGCTGGGATGCCACAGTGACCCGTACCGGCGTGCTGTCCGGCACCCCCGCTTACTTCGCGCCGGAGGTGGCCCGCGGTGAGCAACCCGGACCCCCGAGCGACGTGTTCTCCTTAGGCTCGATGCTCTATGTCGCGGTGGAGGGTGAACCCCCCTTCGGGCTGGACGACAACACTTTGGCCCTGCTGCGCACTGTCGCCGAAGGCCAGGTGCGGCCGCCGCGACGAGCCGGTCCGTTGGCGCCGATTCTGATGCAGTTGTTGGCAGACGATCCGGCGGCGCGCCCGTCGATGCCCGACGCGGCAGCGGCGCTCGGCGCGGTGACCGCCCGCGGTGAGACCGCGCCCCCGTTGTTCACCTCGCCGACCGTCAGGCCGGTGGCGGCGGCACCCACTCAGGCAATACCGACCGCAGAAGGCCTGCCTGCGGACCATTGGTTGCCACGCCGAGCCGGCCACATCGCATGGTGGCGACGGCCCGCCCCGTTGTTCTGCGCCGCCGCCTGCCTGGTCGTGGTTGCGGTGGTACTGGCCATGCTGGGTAACCTGCCGGTTTCCGGGCGGGGTCAGCTGGCGGCCGGCAAATCCGCGGTGCCCGCTCCGCGCGCGCCGCAACCAGTGGAGTTACCGCAGCCCGCACCGCCACCAGAACCCGCGCAACCGGAGCCCGCCCAGCTGGAGCAGACGGTCCGTAGCTACTACGGCCTGCTGCCCGAGGACGCTGCTGTGGCGTGGCAATACCTCGGCCCGGCCGAGCAGGCCCAGGGTTTCCAGCACTACAGCAAGTTCTGGAACGGGATCAACCGGATCAGCATCCGCGGGCCGATTGCCATAGTAGGCAACAGTGTGCTGGTCAACCTGGTGTTTGAGCCAACAAACCGCAAGCCCACCGTCGAGCGGTACCGCCTGAACATGACCACCTCACCCGTCGGCCGGATCATCATCGACTCCGCGGCCCGCATCACCAACTGACGCTGCACAACCCCGATATGTCTCCATGTCGGGGTGAACGGCTAGACGAGGCGGCGGTCGGAGGCCCAGCGGGATAGTTCGTAGCGGTTGGACAGCTGCGTCTTGCGCAGGACCGAGGAGACGTGCGTCTCTACCGTCTTGATCGAGATGAACAGTTCGGCGGCGATCTCCTTGTAGGCGTAGCCGCGGGCCAGCAGACGTAGCACGTCACGCTCGCGCGGGGTGAGCAGGTCCACTTCAGGGTCGCTGACCGGCGCCGCCCCGGGCCGTTGAGCGAAGGCGTCGAGGACGAAGCCAGCCAACCGCGGGGAGAACACTGGGTCACCCCCGTGCACGCGGCGCACCGCGTCCACCAGCTCGCGACCGGAGATCGTCTTAGTCACGTACCCGCGCGCCCCGGCCCGGATCACCGCGATCACGTCTTCAGCCGCGTCGGATACCGACAGCGCCAAAAACACCACATCGGGCTGCTCGGGACGCACCCGGCGCAGCACCTCGGCGCCGCCCCCGTCGGGCATGTGAACGTCGAGCAGCACCACGTCGGGGCGCAGATGTGCGATCCCAGTGACCGCCTCGGCTACCGAACCGCCCTCACCGACGACAACGACCGAAGCCAGATCCGGGTCAGCACTACCGGCCCGGTCCAGCTCGGCCTTCACACCGGTCCGGAACAGCGCATGGTCGTCCACCAGGAACACCCGGATGCCTTCCGGCACGGCTATGTCTCCTCCCCGCCCTTCCGGCGAGCGATGGCCAGTTGAACCTCGGTGCCTTCACCGGGCGCAGTGCGCAGCGTCACAGTACCCCCGTGCCGTTGCATCCGGCCGTGGATCGAGTCAGCCAACCCATGCCGGTCGGCAGCGACGGCCGCCGGATCGAACCCAACGCCCCGGTCGCGGATGAACACGTGCACCTGGGTCGGCTCCACTTCGGCATACACGCTGACCTCGGCGACGCCGGCGTGTTTGGCGGCATTGACCATCGCCTCCCGGCTGGCTTGTACCAGCGCGGGTAGCGGTTCCTCCAGCGCGCAGTCACCCACCATCACGACCTGCACGCTCACCGCGTAGGTGTCCTCCACCTCACCGGCGGCGGCGTGCAACGCCGCCGCGAAAGCCGGCGTGGCGCCGTTGGCCCTGACCTGCCCGTAACCCTGTGGACCGTATAGCCATGAGCGAAGCTCCCGCTCCTGGCTGCGGGCCAGCCGGCGTACCTCCCGGGCCGAATCGGACTGCTGCTGGATTAGGGCCAGTGTCTGTAGCACTGAGTCATGCAGGTGGGCGGCGATCTCGGCCCGTTCTTCGGTGCGGATACGGGCCCGGCGTTCCTCACCCAGTGCCCGCATCAGCCGCAACCACCAGGGCACGGTAAGCACCGCCACTCCGACCAGCGTCGCAGCGGCAGCCAGCAGGGCGAACCGGGCCTGACCCAGATTGCCCTGGTTAAGCAGGAACATCGCGATCCCGCTGGTCACCAGCGCGATGCCGGCCAGCACCCGTAGCAGGGCCATCCGTCCGCCGGCGATGAAAACCCCCGCACCGCTGCGCCAGCGGGTCCGCTGGCTGGCGTCGGCTTCCCGCCACACCACTCCCGCGCCGACCAGGGCGACACCCAACGGACCGGTCAGCCAACCGGCCCATGCTGTGCCCAGCGCGGCCCCCGCCAGCGCTAGGCCGACACCGAGTAGCACCAAGCCGACCGCCTGTTGCCGATCCCGCGTGCTACTCGGTCGCCGGGCACGGGCATCGGTGGCCGGCAGGAACGCCCAGAGCAGCGCGTAACCGATCAGCCCGGCGCCACCGAGACCGGCGAGCGCGACGAAGATCACTCGCACCCACAGCACCGGAACGCCAAGATGTTCGGCGATCCCGCTGGACACGCCCGCGATAACCCGGTCGGATCGGTGCCGGCACAACCGCGACGATCCACGAACCTGACCAGAAACCGCCCGGGGAACCTGACCAGGAACCGGCGCAGGAAGCGGCCGGGTGCCGGTCGCTTGCTCTGCCGGTGTGCTCATGCCTGTCATGGTCACACGGACAGCGGTACTAGCGGTATCAGGGTCGTCACCGGTATCCCCCGACCCGGGGACGGATCAGGGTGACCCCTGATGGTGCCCACCGTGCCCAAACGTCAGGCTGGGCACCGTGAGTCAGACCAACGTGGAGCACACCCTGCGGGACATCTGGGCCACCCGGCCGCGCCGGCGGTCCAGCGATCGAAAGATCGCCGGAGTGGCCGCCGCGATCGCACGCCGATATGCGATCGATCCGGTGCTGGTTCGGGTGGCTTTCGTGGTGGCCACCATCTCCGGTGGCGCCGGTGTGCTGCTTTACCTGCTGGGCTGGCTGCTGCTACCGCAGGAAGATCACACTGCAGACGACCACGGCGCCGGATCCGGCACCAGGTCTGGGCGCGGCCGCGGCACGATGTCTGCGGTCCTCACGGTCGTGCTCGTACTGCTGATGATTCCGGCCGCCGGAGCCGTGTTCAGCGGACATGGATCGGGTGTCATCGGGCTGGCGGTGGCGTTCGGAGCGCTGTATCTATTGCACCGCTCCCGCAGCGCGTTGGGCGAGATTCCCGGAGCGCCTCCGGCCCCAACACGGCAACCCGATACGGCCCCCGCTGCCACCACGCCAGCTACTACAACCGGCGATCCGGAGGAATCCGCGCCGCCCGCCTGGGACCCGCTGGGTGCCGCCCCGTTCGCCTGGGATCTACCCGAACCCTCGGCACAACCCGAGCCCACTGACCCGCCACCGGGTGCCCGCTGGAAGATCACTCCCATCACGCTCGGCCTCGCCCTGCTAGTCGGCGGGATCACGTTGGCCTTCGCACCGGCGCTGTCAGCCGCCCAGGTCGCTGCGCTGCTGCTAGGTGTGGTGGGACTGGGCCTCGTGGTCGGCGCCTTCCTGCAGGGCGGTCGAGGCCTGATTCTCGTCGCCATACCCCTGGCCCTGCTCACCTGGGTGCTCAGCGCGGCGCCAGCCGCCGGCTTCAAGGTTGGCACCAGTTACTGGGAGCCGACCACCGCTGCCCAGGTGCAGCCCCAGTACTCGGTTACGGTGGGTAACGGAAATTTGGACCTCAGTGGGTTGCGGTTGACCGATAGCCAGACGGTGCGGACCAGCGTCGCGGTGGGCGTCGGCCAGACGCGGGTCTACCTGCCGCCCAATGTCAACGCCCAGGTCAGCTGCAAGACTCAGATCGGGGATGTGGACTGCCTCGGCCAGCGCGACGCCGATGGCCATCCATCCCGGGTGACCGTAACCGACAACGGACCCGACGGGCCCGGCGGCGGCACGCTGATTCTTGACGTGCATTCCGGTATCGGCCAAGTACGAGTGGATCGAGAATCATGACCGGGACGAATCCGTCCAATCCTGCTGGGCACGGTACTGACCAGATCAGCGCGCTGGACACCCGCCGAGGGCCAGATCTGCTCACTCTGGTCGTCGGGCTGGGTTCGCTGGGTATTGCGGTTGCCACCCTGCTCGGGGGCATCGTCTGGCTGCCCGACATCGATGGCCGGTGGGTGCTCGCGGTGCTGGCGCTGATCGTCGGTTCGCTGCTGGTGATCGGCTCATTACGGCCGCCCAAACCGTCACAGAAAAGCTGAACAGCCGCGCCCCGCCATGCTGGCGACCATGATCATGCACCGATGTCGAGTTCGACGGCGGCCAATACGGCGGCGGTGATCGCCTGGCGCACGTGCCGGTGGAGCTCAACACTGGCTCGGCGGTCGGTACGGACCTCGACCAGGCGCGTCCCGCCGCCTTTCACCGCCCCGGGCACCTCCACAGCGTTGCTGACCAGGTGATACTCCCACCCCGCTGCGGCGGCCACGTGGGCGAAATCCACCCCGTGCGCAGTCCCGAACAGCTTCTCGAACTGGGGCATTCCCGCGTAGGGCAGGAAGGAGAAGATCCCGCCACCGGCGTTGTTGACCACCACCACCGTCAGATCGGGACGTGCCTCTCCAGGGCCGATGATCAAACCGTTCTGATCGTGGAGCACGGCCAGGTCGCCGAGCATGGCGTAGGCGGGGCCCCCGCCGGCCGCCTGGTGAGCCAACGCCGCACCCACAGCGGTCGAGACGCACCCATCGATGCCGCTGACCCCGCGATTCGCCAGCACCCACGGTCCCGGCCCGGCGCGCATCACCAGATCCAGGCACCGAATCGGCATGCTGGACCCGACGACGAACATCGCGTCGTCCCCAGCCAGCTCCGCCATCTGAGCAGCTAGGCGCAGTTCGCTCAACTCGCCGTCCTGGCTCAGCAGCCGTTCCAGCTCACCGCGAGCGGCCGTCTCCATGCGCTGCCAGGCCGCCAACCAGCCCGACGAGTTGCGGGCGCACAGCAGCGCGGGCAGCGTGGCGACCACTCGAAATGCGGTGCGCGTCGGGTCCGCCCAGTACGCATTCGAGTCGACCACCAGGTGAGATACCCGCGGGTACAGCTCGAGCAGAGATCTGGCCAGTCCTGGTTTCCCGACGGTGACGATCAATTCCGGGGCATACCGGTCGACGACCTCGGGGATAGCAACGAGCTGGCTGTAGGTGGTGATCGCGTGCGGCCCGAACCGAGCACCGCTCATCGGCTCCGCGAAGATCGGCCACTGGGCGGCCTCGGCGAAAGCCACCGCCCGATCGGGAGCCGCAGCGCCATCGGCGACCACGACAATCCCCCGCTCGGGCGGATCGGCCAGTTCCGCAACCGGCTCGGCGACCACTGACGTCGGGCTAATGCCTGTCCAGGGCCGCCCGTCCGGCCGTCCCGCCAGCGACTCCGGCCAATCCTCATCGCCGGGATCATGCACCAGCGGCTCCCGGAACGGCACGTTGAGGTGGACGGGCCCGGTGGCGGCCGACCGCAGCGCCCGGCAGATCACCGATCGCCAGTAGGCGACCATGCCGCGTCGCGCCTCGGCGACCCCAAGCTCTGTGAAGAAACCAACAGCACCCCCATACAGTTTGATCTGATCCACCGTCTGGTTTGCGCCCGTGGCGCGCAGTTCTGGCGGCCGGTCTGCGGTCAGGACGACCAGACCGACGTGGGAGTGCGCAGCTTCCAGCACTGCCGGGTGGAAGTTGGCCGCGGCCGTGCCCGACGTGCACACGACCGGCACCGGACTAGCCGACGCTTTGGCCAGCCCAAGGGCGAGAAATGCGGCCGACCGCTCATCGATCCGGACATGCACCCTGATGCCGAGATGCTCGGCGAACGCGATCGCCAATGGGGCCGATCGCGAACCCGGGGCGATCACCGCCTCACTGACCCCACCACGCGCGAGTTCGTCCACCAGAACACGAGCCAGCGCCGTCCCGGGGTTCAGCATTCTTGTTCAGAGCCCTGTGACTCGATGATCTTCACGGCGACGTGTGCGATCAGCCGGTCGTCCGGATCACCGAGGTCTAACCCGCTGATGTCCTCGATGCGGGCGACCCGGTAGGCGACGGTGTTCGTGTGCAGATGCAGTATCCGGGCGGACTGCTTGTGACTGCCATGGTGGCGCAGATAGACCGACAAGGTGCGTACCAGGTCCGTGCGGTGATCAGAGTCGTAGTCGAGCAACGGCCCGAGCACGTCGCGCGCGAACCCCATTAACTGCTGCATGTCGCCGATCGTGCACAGCAGCCGGTAGATCCCCAGCTCGGCGTATCGGACCGGCTGGCCGGCCCGCCCCAAACGCAACCCCAGATCGATCGCCCGCTCAGCCTGGCGCACCCCGCGGGGCAGCAGTTCCGGGGAGTTCACCTGCTCGCTGACCCCGCAGGTGGCACCCGGACCCAGTTGACACAGCCCGGCCAGCGCTTCGATGTTCGGGTCACCGGGCACGATGACAACCAGCGCGCCGTCTCGCACCGCAGCACCCGCGCCGGGCAGCAGCGCCGCGATCCGCGGTACCCACACCGAGTCCGGCGGCGGCGGTCGCAGCATGACGACGCGCAAGGGTAAGCCTGCATGCAGGCCCAGTGACCGGGCCTTGCGCCGAGCGTCGTGAGCGTCCAGAAAATGGCCGGAGATCAGGGCGTCGACCACGCTGGCGCGGTAGCGCATATCCAGCTCGGCACTGGTCTGTTCGTGGGCCAGGGTCAACGCGAACAGGGTGGCTGCATACGTGACCGTGAGGAACTCGGCGTCGTCGGGCACCGCGGCGTAATCGTTGGCGGGGACCGCTTCATCGAGCACGAGCAGATAACCCAGGCTGGTCTCGCGGACCACCACGGGAGCCACTAGGCAAGCCTGATCGAGCAGGGAGCCAGGAATGGCGGGGATGCGCAGCGGTCGCCGCGCGGCTTCCAGCGCGCGGAGCAGGCGGTCGACGCTGGGATCGGTGCGGTTCCAGCGCAGCCCAGGCAGCGAGTCTGACCCACCGGCCTGTGCACGAAGCCGGAATGCGGTGTCGAGCAACACGACGCGCTTGCCGACCAACTGGGCGAAGACTTCGGTGAGCCGGACCGGGTCCGCCCCGCCCAGCGCGGCATCAGCCAACTCGTCGCAGACGGCCATGGTCCGCTGGTAGATCGAGTTCTGCCGGGACAGGGCACTGCCCGCGGTACCTACGTCGCTTGCCAGGTTCCCCTCGGACATTTCCGGCCTGGTCATCACCTTGTCCGCAGCCGGGCGAGGGCACTGATCAGCTGCACGGCATGCTCGTTGACCCCGCCAGGCACGTGCACCACGACGCCGGAGATCAAGTGCCGCAACTTCTCCACCGCGCTGACCGTGAACTCGACGATCTGTTCCGGATTGTCACGGTGGCGCCGTGCAGCTGCGAGCGCGGAGAGCGGGATCGAGCCCTCCGGAACCTCGTAAGACAGCCGTTGCAGGGTCCTGATGTCGGCGAACGGGGCCAGCGTGGCCAGCACTGGCAAGGCCACCCCACGGGCTCGCAATGCGTCCAGGGCGCGCGCCGCCTCCTCGACATCGTAGATCACGTCGGTGACCAGGAAGTGGGCACCGGCCCGGACCTTGGCCTCGGCTCTGTCCAGCTCGTGGGCTACGTCGCCGGGGGCGGTACGTAACGCGCCACCGATCACGAACTGGGTGTGCTCCGCGGTGGCCACGCCGCGCCAATCGATGCCCTCGTTGAGTGCGCCGAGCATGCCGATGAGCCCGACCGAGTCGACGTTCCAGGGCGTTCCACTAGCGGCGATGGGATAGTCGCCAGCCACTCGGGGGCTACCGGTGCGGCACACCACCATCCGCAGGCCGAGCGCATGCGCGCCGAGCAGGTCGGCTTGCAACGCGGCAAGGTTACGATCGGTGGCCTCCACATGCCGAGTGGGAGAATCCGTTGCTGGGGATGGGTTGAAGAGATCCGCCGCTATCTGCGCGTTGTCATTCTTGAAGACGGCGAGACGTTACACACGGCGATGATCGATTCGGGATTCAAATGGGGGTCGAGATGAGAATCAAGTACGACGTTGCAAGTCGCGGTCTCCTGATCGCATTCGGCGCAGCTAACGATTACTCGGAGTCACGTGAGGTAGCCGATGGTGTTGTTGTCGACTTCGACCGCGATGGCAGGCCATTGGCGATCGAGCTAGAAGACGTGGCGGCGGTGTCGGATACGAAGTCGGTGTTAGCGCTAGTCGCGCCGCAGGTGCGATCGGGCGCCGATCTTCTGCGCTTCCGTGAAGCGCTGAGCATGACGCAACAGGAGCTTGGCGATGCATTGGACATTCCGCGGAACACGATCGCTCGCTGGGAACGTGACGAGATGACGATTGAGAAGCCGCGTCTGCTGTCGCTCGCATTGGGTGGTCTCATCGCTGGGACCGACAATGCGCGGAAAGACGCAGTTCTCATCGGCAGTAAGAGGTCCAAGGCTTCCAAGGTGAAGCGTTATGCGAAGTCGTCCGATCGACGCACATCGAAGAAGCGATAAGCCCGTTAGGTGTTTAAACGAAAGCGCCGACGAGTTCCGTCGGCGCAAGTTCGTTTTCGTGGTGGAGCCGATGAGGATCGAACTC